>CAYZED010000013.1:0-6843 GCA_964477445.1 uncultured Clostridiaceae bacterium
TCATCTATCAATATATAATCAAAATAGTCCGCTGGGAATCTTTCTAAAATGTGATCCCTTGAGAGCGTTTGAACTGTACAAAACAAGTAGTCTGCATCAAAATCCTTCGTATTACCAGTTAAAATCCCCATACTTATATCTTGTCCCAATACTTTTTTATAACTATGCATTGCTGCTCTTGCAATATTTTCTCTATGTACCACAAACAAAAAATGCTTTGGCCTTGATTTTTTTACATCAAAAGCTGAAAGATAGGTTTTACCTGTGCCAGTGGCTGAAATCAATAACGCCTTATTTTTACCTTCTTTTTTAAGTGTTTCAATACTAGCTAAGGCTTCTACTTGCATTTTATTTGGCATAATCCTGCCGATAGAAATTCGCTCAATATGATTTGGCGCTTGACCCGTCTTCCCTTTAGTGTCGAAACTATCAGGAACTAAATTAACGAAGTCATTATTCATATAATTTGGAAAATTTGTATTGTAAAGAACACCATTTTCTTTTCTATCAATCTCAGGCGTATCAATCTCAGGAAATTCAATAATATCACTTCCCGATATTTCTGCTTTTATATAATCTAATTTTTTTGATTCGTCATATATCTTCTGATACTGGCTTATCCACATTTCATCGACAATATCAGCATTTTTAAAGGTATACTCAAATTCTTCGAGTGTATCCATTAGGATACTGCCTTCATTCATCGAGGATACCTTAATATTCCACTCTTTATTATAACTGAGTGCATTTTGTGTCAGATTGCTACTGCCGATAATTAGCGTGTATGTATCACTTTTTTTGAAAATATAGCCCTTAGCATGAAAGTTATTCTCTGTAACTATTCTAACTTCTATGTTTTTTAAACTAATAAGTCTTTCTAGCGCTTTAGGTTCCGTAAAATTTTGATACTGTGATGCGATTATCTTGCCTTTTACACCTTTTTCTTCGAGGTCCTTTAACGTATTTATAAGTGACGCAACTCCACTATTTGTAACAAAAGCTACAGAAAACAAAAATTCGTCGCATTTATTTAATTCACTAATGAGGCTTGTCAATACTTTATGCCCATTTTTACTATCATTAATAAGCAACTTAGGCTGATATTCATTAAGTGAAATGCCATTTTGGTCAACAAATCCAGTATATATGCTCTTTACAAGTTCGCTTTGGACATTCATTTCATGACCTCCATTAATCTACTCACAATCGGTAGATCTGCTGCCGCCCAATCCAAAGTATGCAATTCGCTTGGCTTAAGCCATACATGAGAATGATGTTCTTTTCTAATGAACTGTCGTTCTGAAACATTGCAAATGTAACTATGCATTTTAATAAAAAAATCTGGGTATTCATGCTCAACAGTCAGGAAAAAATCTTCAGGAGTTATTTCCAAATGGTAATCTAGTTCCTCTATCAGTTCTCTCATTAGTGCCTGAACTAGGCTTTCATCTTCTTCAACTTTCCCTCCTGGGAACTCATATTTGTAAGAAAGATAACTATATTTGCTTTGATCCCTTTGCATACATAGAATTTCATTATTATTTATAATTATTGCGGCTGTCACTTCATAATGTTTCATAAAAAAAATCCTCCATCAGCTGTTTCCAATTCAATTATATTATATGATTTACAATTGCCAATTTCTACTTAAATTTAAATATATATTTTAATCACATTACGTCCTCTTGTTTTATTAATACAAGGAATACAAGTATATCTGTATTAAATGCATAATTTAACTAACGATTCAGTTATAACTTAAACATTCTTCGTTTTAATAATCTGTCATTTCTGTACGAACAATTTGAAGGCTTTTAGGTCCTAATATGTTTAAGGGGTAGATTTGGTACTGTTACTTACATACACCATGAATATTTTGCTGGATTTGAAGAATCAGTCTGAATTTTTTTATTTTTTTGAATTTTCAATCAATTTGGAGTGTACTAGAATTATATAGAAAAAAAGGAGGTTTTAGTTATGACAGATTTAAAGAGTGAAATAAAAAACGCCAAAGACAAGATAGTCGGCAAAGTTAAAGAAACAGTTGGAAAAGCTACTGATAGCGAAGAGTTGGAATTGAAAGGAAAAATTCAATCTTCTAAATCAGATTTAAAGGTAAAGCTCGAAGAAACAAAAGAAAAGATAGCAGGAAAGATAAATGATGCTATTGATAAAATTAAGGACCATAAAGATGACAAGTAAATTGCATCCGATCAAATAGACCGGTAGAAAGTAAGATTTATACAAATAGGGCCTGATTTCGATATTCCATCGGAGTCAGGCTTTTGGGATTTCCGGAGTCAAAAATGGAGTCAGCTCTACTCTATCTAATTTCGTTTTCTATCACTTCAACAGCCCCTTTAAGACTCTTTCTTATTTCTTCTACATTCTCCTTATTAACAACAGCCCAAAATATCCTGATTGGTCTCTTACCTTTTAGTTCTTTTACATCAATACAAGAATACGAACCAAACTCTTCAGGTAGCATCTTTCTAATTTCATTTATTTTGGAGCCTCGCTCTTTTCCTTCTAAATTTTCGAATTCAAGCATTTTCGCAATTTTTAACGAAGTTGCAATCACACTCAAATCGCTTTCATCAAGAATAGCTTCATACATAAGTTCTACAAGTGTGGCTCCACATGCCACAACCTGCGGGTTAAAATCAACATTTGCATTCAAATATAAGCTATTAAAATCATTAATTGTCTTCTTTAATATTCCATCACTTCCACTGTCTGCTCTTTTATAACGAAGCATCTGCATCCTAACATCTGCCTTTATTTTATCAACATCAAAAATTTCTTTTCTCTCTTCACATTCCTTTTGAGCTCGCTTTAAGTACTTTTCTCGAATTTCATTAGCATTAAGCTTTTCATAGTGCAAATTTGTTAACATCCAAATATCATAAAATTGCTTGATTTGTTCATCTAGTCTATCATTTTGCACTCCAATTGTATTTGGCCCCAACGTTGTAAGTTTATCGGCAAACAAATGATTCAATGATAAAATTTGATATTCCAAATCACTACTTACCGCAAATATATTATTTCCTTTTGCAATAATATATTCTACCGGTTCATTTTGTATAATGAACTCTACCTTTACCTCCTGGGTAATGATTTCTTTTTCTTCGTTTCTTAGTTCTTTTGCCGTTAGTACTGAAGGCACATCCAAATAGTATGTAAATAAAGGCAGGGTTGTTCTTGGATTCTTTGGTATATGTTTTTTCCACGAAAATATACTACTGTGCTCATTTAGCTGATTAATAATGTCCTCTATTACAGTATCGATTTCTTCTTTTGTACCATAAAATATCATGTCTATATCAACACTTGTTCTTTGTGCTTCAATTGTTAAATAGAATTGAATCGCGGCACCTCCTTTAAGAACAATTCTATCTCCTAGTTTCTCTTGAATTTGCTGAAAAAGCTCCAAATCCCATAAGAACTTCTCCATCCTTTCCATATTTTTAAATCCATATTCTTTCATTCGAATTTCTAATGCTTCTCGCAGAAACGAATCCGGCTTATTTTTTAATTTATCTTTATAACCTCTCAAATATTTTCCTCCTGACTAAATGTACTTAACAATTTCTTTTGCACCTTCAGATAGGTATTTGTTCTCAACAATATATCTGATGTCATATTGCAGATTTCTTTTGTATGAAATAGTAATCATCTTTTTTTGATCTATTGCTCCTAGACGAATCATATTACTATATGTTCTTCCCAATTCTTGCAAAGACATTGGATATGCCGTTCGCGTAATGGCATAAAATAAATCAATAAATGCTTTTTCAGTTAATGCAATATTGCTATTCGCATAGTCAAAATTATCTGTTAGATAAAGAATTACATTAGGTCTCATAATCGTATAAACATATTCTTCATCAATATCTTTTACAGAACTAGCTTTTATCGCCGTTATTTCCTTGTCCTTTAATAATCGGATGATATCCATCTCAGAGTTTTTTTCTGCAAATAACATAATGGGATATTCTTCTGGTACATGTTGCATGAATTTTATAACCACATCAATCCCCGAAAAAAAATAATTATATCCTTCCGCATCCAACAATACTCCAACCTTTTTAGCAGTTTCAGAAAGATATACTGCTGATTTTCCTTTTATTTCGTTTAGAGAATATACCCCATTCCTTATTCTTTTTAATTTTCCTTCTTTAACCAGTTTCGAAATTGTCCAATATAAACTACTTTTCTCTAATTCAGGAAATAATATTGAAATATCAGAAACCATAATATTTACCTGATCTTTTAAGTTTTCTTTAATGATATTATATTTAGATTCTAAAGATGATGTCTCTTTTTTCATTGCAAGCCTCCTGTATTTAATATTTAGCCGCAAATAATATATTTGCGGCTATTTAATATATTAATCTTGTTATCAAAAATTATACAACATTATTAGATATATTTCAACAATTATGCTGCAAATATCATATTTGCGGCTATTTTATACTTCCGCCTCTCTGAAATGTTCATACGCGAGCTCATAAACGTCTATTGTTTTTTTAGCTGTTCATCCATTCTGATAGTAACATTTGTGGTAGACACAATAGTCACCCCCTTCAATTCTACATCACTATCTGCTGTTTACTGACCTCTAACGAATGAACAGGAACTCTATGGCAACTTCAACTCTATCTAAAAGTTCTATTTCCAATAACCAATATTCATTGGTTTGATCTTCTAACGGTAAAAAGGAAAGTAATTGCTTATTTAGCACTTTCAAAAGTAAGAGTTATTAGAATATTAAAATACTGTTGTTGAAAGGCTGAGCAATAAATGTTAAAATGTAGAAGCAACTACTTTAATTCCTCATATAACAAATGAGAATAGCGAACTTAAATACATATTTAAAACTGACGTGGAATTTAGGGACTTAACTATTTACTTTATTTGAGGGGAGATATACAAATGAAACTTGCATCTATTATTGCTTTATTTTCATTGTTGATATACTTGTATTTTGGACTGAATGCCTTTAAAATGAATCGAAAAGCACTTCTAAACAAGATATTCCTAATTGTATGCATCAATTATTCAGTATGGAGCTTCTTTTCCATTTCACAGTATTCCGCTTCAAGCATAGAAGAGTGTTGGTTATGGTACAAGCTTTCTGCACCTTTTTCTTTCCTGAGTGTAGGTTTGTTGATGCACTTCTATCTTGTTCTATGTTTCAATAAACGTATAAACAAGCTTGTGTATATTCTTATTTATATCCCGACAGTATTTTTTATAGTCGACACGTTGCTTGGAAATTACTATATCAACGATTTTGTCTTTGGCAGCTTTGGCTGGTATGAATCAAGTGTTGGAAGAGGATCAAGCAATTACTTGAATGCTTTGATTTTTACAACGTTTATGATTATCGAGTTGATTATTACGTGGTATTGGAGTATAAAGAGTAAAACACTGAGAATCAAACGGATGGCAATTATCCTTATGGTAGCAAATATTTCCGCATTTTTACTGAGTGCAATATTTCAATCTCTTATCATTAGTGCCCATCTGCAACTTCCATTTATGTCGTTTGCAACCATGCTCGTTTGGATCGGTGGAATCTGGTATGCGCTTGTAAAGTACAATTTCCTTGACCTCACCATCTCACTTACTTCAAAGGATATTGTTTCAAAGGTCGGCGAAATTTTAGTACTTGTTGACAGATATGGTCTTATTTTAGAGACCAATGAAAATTTCTATAAACTGGCATCAGCGAATATTATGGATAACAAGGATCATAAGGTTTCTAATTATTTTGTTGAGCCAGATAAAGTTGATAAGTTAATTAATGATCTAAATAATCCTAAAAGTAGTTGTATCAGTGATGAAATAAACCTTGTAGGACGTGGCAATGAGTTCATACCTATACTTTTACAAGCTTCTGCGATCAAAAACAAGCTTGAAGAGACAGAAGGCATCATTTTTATAGGACAAGACCTTCGTACGATAAAGCATTTGAAAAAAATAAATGAACATAAATCATCCTATCTTGCAAGCATGTCCCATGAGATCAGAACTCCTATGAACGGTATTGTAGGTTTCTTGAGCCTGTTATCGACGACGGACCTAGACAATGAACAGCGTGATTATGTAAACCTGATTAGAATCTCCTGTGATAACCTTCTACTGCTCATGAATGATATATTGGATCTTTCAAAAATTGAAGCAGGTAAAATATTAATTGAAAATGTCAATTTCAACCTTAAAAAAGATATAAAGGATTCAGTTTCGTTGATAGAACCAAAAGCCACAGAGAAAAGCATCACCCTAGAGACAAATATCGCATCAGATGTGCCCATATTTGTTGTAGGCGATTCACTCAGATTGAAACAAATCTTGAACAACCTTCTTAATAATGCTGTCAAGTTCACAGGAAGCGGTAAAATCACAGTAACGGCGGATAAAGTATATGAGGAGGGCAACGAAGTTGATATCATGTTCAAGGTCAGTGACACTGGAATTGGAATGAATGCAGAAACCTTAAAAAAATTGTTTCAGCCATACACACAAGCTGAGAATTCAACCGCAAGGGAATTTGGCGGCACAGGGCTTGGACTCTCAATCATCAATAAGTTGATTGAACTGATGGGCGGAGAAATCCAGGTTGAAAGTGAACCTGGTAACGGTTCAACATTTATATTCACGATCAGATATACTGTTACCAAGTAGTTCAAATTCAGTTATCCAATCAACTTCGATTTTACCATTTAATAGATTCCTGTATCCAATTATATATACTCCTTCTGTGCCCTCTGCTTGTATAATTAGACATGGAGTTTTTATCCCCAATGACTCTAAGTGATATGCATACTGAGGAAT
>CAYZED010000013.1:6853-8865 GCA_964477445.1 uncultured Clostridiaceae bacterium
GGAATTTCAATATCATTTGCCGGCAAATTGGGGTCTTCAGTATTAACCGAAAAAAAGGCAGCGTTACCAGCATAGTAATCTGCACTTGTTGCTAGACGTCCTTTTACAAAACCTTCACTTATTAATTCAGGCCACTTAAAGTTTTCCCTAGCTGAAGCATTTGCAAATAAATCTAAAATAGTATTAATTAGTCCCATAAAACCACTCCTTTTTATCTTTATGATACTGATCGAAATTTTTCAAATAGTAAGAGTCGTCAATACCAAATCTTGATCAAAAAGCTCATGGTTTAAACCTTCGTTCTTGTCTATCAAAGTCCACTTATTAACACTTATTTTCATCAAAATCGAATCTAGCTTAGCTTCTCCCTTTGAACCGCTCTTAAGTTCAATTATATTTTGATCATTCATTATCTGAATTTGGATAATAAAACCCTTTATTTCATCTTGAGACCATATTAGGAAAGGCTTTTTGCAATATTCAAACGCAAGTTCATAAAGTCTATTGTTTTTTTATTTCATTTTCTATCACTTCAACTGCCCATAGAGGCAGATTTAAAAGCCATTCTCCTTTTTTATAATCCGTCATTGCACATCGAACTGAAATTTTAGGCGAGTACTTATCATAATAAGTCTTAAGACTTTTAGCCTTAAGATTCGCTTCAGCTTTTACCTCAATTGGAACAATTTTTTCACCAGTATCCACAAGAAAATCTATTTCAGCACTTCCTCTATCATTTGTCCAGTAATAGGTTTTCAATCGACTCAAAGTCATCTACTGTTGAAGCACATATTGTTCTGTCAATGCGCCCTTAAACTCTCTGAACAACTCATTCCCTTTTAGCAAAACTGATTGACTTAATCTTACCATGCAAGAAAGCAACCCTACGTCCAATAAGAATAATTTGAAGGCTTTTAAGTCCTCATATGCTTTGAGCGGCATATTTGGAGCAGTTACATGCTGGACTTTATGAACAAGTCCACAATCTATTAACCATAGCATAGCCATTTCATATTTTTTGGTTCTTGAGCCTTCTTTAACAAGTCCATATATAAATTTTTTATTATCTTTTGCTAATTGAGATGGGATGCTGTTCCAAAGCATTCGAGTCTTAGGTACAACCTCATTCGGAGCGTGTTTTGAAAAATCCTGTTCATAGGCTGTTCAAAATTTGCTCCTGCATTTTTCTAACTTCATTGAAATCCTTATTCTCCAAAAAACTTGATACAACTTCGGGCATTCCACCAACATAATAATAGTATTTTAGCAAATCTCTTCATTAGTCAGGTTTTGCCCACTTGACGTGCCCCTCGAATAACCAAAGGTTTTTTGTTCTTTTTATCTTTCCATTTAAGTAAATCTACCATAGAATTTCGATACATTTCATCAGCTCTGATGCTATTCTAAAGCATCACTACATTTTTTTACAACGATATTTCGTACTCTATTTACATTTTTTCGTACGAATAATTGTTAAATGATTAAAACAGATCACTATGGGTTCCTGTTCTTGTAAGATATAAAATTAGATCGCATTCTGTCAATTCGTAAATCAATAACCAATCTGGTGTAATATGACATTCTCTACAACTTGCGAAATTCCCAATTAGATTATGATCTTTATGCTTAGCTGGTAATTCTTCACCATTCGCAATGATTTTGATAACCTCAGTAAGCAATGAAAGGTTATAACCACGACTAACAACTCTTTTTAAATCTTTCTGAAATTTTTTCGATGGCTTCAATGTATATTTCATTTCAACAACTCCGTCATCATATCATCAACATCATCATATCCCTTATAACCTTGAGGATTAAGCTTCATTTTTTCAACTTCATCAATAGCACCAATCGTTTCTGGATTTGGCATATTTCGAGAAAGTGTGAAAGGTATTCTTTGTTCTCTAACAGCTTGCTTTGTAAAAGCAATAATTGCAGCTGTCATCGACAAACCTAGATCTGAAAACAATTCTTCTGCCTGTTTTTTTAGCTGTTCATCCATTCTGATAGTA
>CAYZED010000013.1:8875-12202 GCA_964477445.1 uncultured Clostridiaceae bacterium
TTAATTATATTACAAAACATGTGCCTTGTAAATACACGGCACATGTTTTGATTAAAAGACTTTAACGATGAAACCAAATTATTGAGGAAACAAATTATTTATTCACCATACTCATGCTTATTCTTTAGTTTCATCATCAAATCCAAATATCATTGATTTTGTCAATTCAATAACTTTCTCAATACTTATTGGCTCATAGTTAAATAAATCAACACCAACATTTAATATACGGCCACTAATTTCAAATGGTAATTTATTAGAGTGTATACGACCATGTAAATGGATTGACCCATAGTGTTTTTTATTCCAAGTTGCCATCGGATAGTGCATCAAACAAATTTTAACCCCATTACGATTAATTTCTATATAATCAGCTACTTGTTCAAAATATTTTTCTACCCACACTTTATTTGCAAAATAATCATGATTACCTTTAACCAATATCTTTTTACCTTTTAAGCGTTCCATAATAGCTGCAACATCTGATTCCTTCTTACTAAAAGTCATATCACCAAGAATATATACTGTATCGTTTTTGTGTACAATTTTATTCCAACGATTAATCATAGCCTCGTTCATTTCTCTTACATCTGTAAAAGGACGAGACTCATATCTCAAAATATTACTATGACCAAAATGTTGGTCTGCTGTGAAATATATCATTTAACCACCTCTGTAAAAAAATATCTTTAAGTCTATAAGGACTCAAAATTAAATCAAAACGGAATCAATTATTATTTCCGTAACCCGCTAATTCTCATTAAAATTCATAAGTGGAATAACTAACGGCGGCATATTTGCTTCTACTGTAACAAACGTTATTATCGGTCTAAGATATCCGTAAAGAATTGCCGGTGCGTTTTGTTTTAACATTATCTCAAGCATATCTTTCTTTTTTTCCAAATGTTCATCCCATTTAAAAAGCCCTTCTATTTCTAAATTAATAACAAAAGGAACATCCTTAAACTCAGCCGTTCTAAAAACGCCCAGATTCAACACCTCTAATGCTTCATGCTGATCCTCGTCTTCACCATGTATAACTTGTATTTGATTATTTATCTGAAGCTTCAGATCGTTCCCAAACACGAAGTCTTTATTTGTACTATATTGTAAATTCGTTATTCTTGGTTTTCCAATTAGTTGAAAATTGCTCTCTTTCAATTTATTCTCCTTTATGCTGAAAAATTATAAGTTTCAGGTACATAATTAGGATTCAATATGTATCCATTCCCATTTGCACAGGCTGTGTTATTAATCTGCTCCATATAATTACTAGCTTTCATGTTAATTTTGCTATTTGTTGCAGCTACCTGTATATAATTCATAACAAATGATTCATTTATATAGGGATTATTTTTTCTTTCAACTAGTAAAACCGTGGCTTCCATGCACTTTCTATAACTTTTTTCGCCAATTTGTCCTTTCGCATTCTCAAGCATAATTAAGAACCATTCAGGGTCAGTGTCTATTTTTCTCAGAACAAAATCATTAGATCGTTCTTGAATAAAAAAACTTTCATATCTCGCCATTGTTGCTGCACCCCACCCAAGTATTTTTGCAAAGTCCTTTTGATTCACTTTATATTTTTTCCGAACATCTTTGATTTGTCTAGATGTAAGCAAATCCATTTTCGCTCTATATGAATCACGAATTGCAATTCCATTAAGTTTCATCATCTCTTCTGTTTCTAGATAAGCTCCTGTATTTGAACAATACTCATATATCGCTTCATAAGTAACGCCTGCATTTTTATACGTTATACTTTCATTTTCACTTATTATTTCAACATCATGCTCTTTTCCACAACTAACACATGCTTTGTTTACTTTTTTTATAATATTCATTCTTTTCACCTTTCCTTCCTATATGGAAAACTTAAATCGTTATATTTCCATTCAGCGTAGTGAAATGATCTTACAAGTACATAGTTTTCGAATATTTCAACTCTGTTTTCATGGCCTAATTATAGCACTGCTATTATTCATGGTCAATTTTTCAGCATCATATGATACTGAAAATTCATTCGCATACATTTTTGATATCCCCATAAAATCAAAAAAACTATATGACGTTTTGCTTTCCAACAAAATCATATAGGTTTTCAGTTCTGCATTTTATCTTTATCAGCCAAGAGGTTAACTAAAAAGAGTTTCTATATTAATTCCTCTTGAAACTTCCCAATATTTGTAATATAATAAATGGTACATTTTCCCTTTTGTCTTTAGTTATTGAATCTTCTTAGTATCCGTGATACAATTTTAATATGATGATAAATATTACATCAGATTGGAGCTTAATGTACGAAATCATTTTCTATCACAATAAAAAAAGAGAAAGCGAGCTCTTAGATTTTTTAGAATACTTAAATGCAAAATCAAATAATGATAAAAATGCTCGTATTATGTTAAAGCAGTTCACTCTATATATAAATATTTTGTCTAAAACCGGAATTCTTTCAGGAGCTCCATTTGTGAAACACATTCAAGACAAGTTATGGGAACTTCGTCCAGGTCGAAACAGAGTTCTGTTTTTTGTTTGGCAAAGTAATCAAATAATACTTCTTCATCATTTTTTTAAAACCTCACAAAAAACCCCAAAATCAGAAATTGAAAAGGCCTCTCGTGAGCTTTCTGATTGGATTGAAAGGAATGCTAGTAATGGAAAAAAATCAATTTGAATGGTCAATCATAAAATCAAACTTAACCTCTCTATCAGAAACAGAGAAGGAAGAAATTGAAATCATAACCGATATTGTTGTCCAAATGATAAATCAACGTAATAGTCTAGGTATTAGTCAACGTGAGCTTGAAACAATTACCGGAATCAATCAAGCTGCAATTTGCAGAATTGAAAAAATGAAAAACATTCCGCAACTTGACACGCTCATCCGACTGATGAAACCCCTTGGACTAAAACTTACAATAAGCAAGATATAGTGCTTGTGCATATCTACATTAACAACTTCCCATGTTATAATCCTTACATTCGTTGTAAATACTAAGACTCAAAATATTCATCCGAAACACACCTTATTAGACTTAAGATGTAAATAAGACATTTTTATAAATGCGTATAACCATAAGCACGACTTACTTCGTAAACGTGTGGTGCAAAATCAATGTATGATCTTTTTATTTGCCAAATTTCTTCCACCCTTCACCAAGGTGTCAGTTTCAGCATTTTAATTCCGCAGGCGGTTAATTAAACTCTTGTAATCAGATTCACATTTTAATTCCGCAGGCGGTTAATTAAACTCTTGTAATCAGTTTCAGCATTTTAATTCCGCAGGCGGTTAATTAAACTCTTGTAATCAGTTTCAGCATTTTA
>CAYZED010000013.1:12302-16584 GCA_964477445.1 uncultured Clostridiaceae bacterium
AATTAAACTCTTGTAATCAGTTTCAGCATTTTAATTCCCTAGGCGGTTAATTAAACTCTTGTAATCAGTTTCAGCATTTTAATTCCCTAGGCGGTTAATTAAAAAGAGTCTCTATACGTCAAAATTTTTCGAGCGACGCTTCGCTATAGCTCAGAAAAATTTTGACAAGAGACTCTAATTAATTAACCTTCTATTATTCCCACTCAATGGTTGCTGGCGGTTTACTTGTTATATCATATACAATCCTATTTACATGGTCTACTTCATTTACTATTCTTACACTTATTTTCTCCAAAACATCGTATGGGATTCTCGCCCAGTCTGCTGTCATAGCGTCTGAAGTCGTTACTGCTCTCAGTGCGATAGTGTATGAGTATGTTCTTTCATCTCCCATAACGCCTACGCTTCTGATTCCCGGTAAGCACGCGAAGTACTGCCAAATATCTCTGTCAAGTCCAGCTTTTGCGATTTCATCTCTTAAAACAAAATCCGCTTCCTGAACAATTTTGATTTTTTCTTCTGTAACTTCTCCGAGTACTCTGATCCCGAGTCCTGGTCCTGGGAACGGTTGTCTAAACACGTGTTTCTCAGGAATTCCTAGCTCTAGTCCCACTAATCTTACTTCATCCTTAAACAGCATGTTTAAAGGCTCTATAAGAGAGAATTTCATGTCTTCTGGCAATCCACCTACGTTATGGTGAGATTTGATGACTGAAGCTGTTTTTGTGCCTGATTCGATGACATCTGGGTATATTGTCCCCTGTACAAGGAAATCAATATCTCCTAGCTTTTTAGATTCTGCTTCGAATATTCTTATAAATTCTTCGCCAATGATTTTTCTCTTCTTTTCAGGATCCGAAACACCTTTTAGTTTTCCTAAGAAATGTGGTCCTGCATTAACTCTAATTAAATTCAAATTAAAATCGTTAGCAAACATTTGCTCAACTTGATCACCTTCGTCTTTTCTTAAAAGACCGTGGTCTACGAAAACACATGTTAGCTGATCGCCGACTGCTCTATGCACCAAAACCGCTGCAACTGAAGAGTCAACGCCGCCGCTGAGTGCGCAAAGTACCTTTTTGTCTCCAACTTTTGCTTTAATAGCCGCTACAGTTTCTTCAATATAATTTCCCATAGTCCAATTTCCTTTAAGACCACAGATATTATATAAGAAGTTCTTCAAAACCATTCTGCCGCATTCGGTATGCTCAACTTCTGGGTGGAACTGAACGCCATAGAATTTTCTGTTTTCGTCTGCCATTGCAGCTACTGGGCAAGTATCTGTTTTTCCGATTACCTCAAAACCAGCTGGTGGCTTCGATACGAAACATGTGTGGCTCATCCAACATATGCTTTGTTCGGCAACTTTATCAAACAAAACTTCATCTTTAAGGTTAACAATTGTTTTACCATATTCTCTTTTGTCGGCTGTGGCTACTTTGCCACCTAGCATTTGTGCCATGAGCTGTTGTCCATAACAAATTCCCAGTATTGGAACATCTAGTTCAAATATTTCTGGCTGACAAAGCGGAGCATTATCTTCGAAAACACTCGCAGGTCCTCCAGTGAATATTATTGCTTTTGGATTTTTTGCCTTAACTTCCTCTATTGAAATGTCAAAAGGAACCACTTCACAATATACATTAACTTCTCTTACTCTGCGAGCGATAAGTTGGTTATACTGACCACCAAAGTCAAGTATAAGAACTAACTCTTTATCTTCCATTTGTAATTCTCCATTCTAAAATTTGCCAATCCGCTTGGCACATTAATTCCATAACATTTGACTTCTTCATCGAAATTTTCTCGTTGTTAATTACTGTAATTTCGCACTTATAACTATATGCTGTAATTTCACGCTTAAATTAAACGCTATAATTCGGCGCTTCTTTGGTTATCTGTACATCATGCGGATGACTTTCGCGAAGTCCAGCAGAAGTGATTTTCATAAACTGAGAATCTCTTCTCAGCGCTAGAATGCTTTGTGTTCCGCAGTAACCCATTCCAGCTCTTAGTCCGCCCATCAGTTGGAATGCTGTATCTGAAAGTGTGCCTTTAAATGGTACTCTTCCCTCAATACCTTCAGGAACAAGTTTCTTTGATTCTGTATCTTCTTGGAAGTACCTGTCCTTACTACCAGCTGACATTGCTCCTAACGAACCCATACCTCTATATGATTTGAATTTTCTACCTTGAAAAATCTCTGTGTCCCCAGGGCTCTCTTCGCATCCAGCAAGAAGACTGCCAAGCATTACCACACTGGCACCTGCCGCTATTGCTTTTACTACATCACCACTATATTTTATGCCACCATCAGCAATAATTGGAACGCCATATTTATCTGCTTCCATAGCGCAGTCATAAACTGCTGTAATCTGTGGGACTCCCACCCCTGCAACTACACGAGTAGTACAAATTGACCCCGGTCCAATACCCACTTTTATGCTATCTGCTCCAGCTTCAATGAGTGCTTTGGTTCCAGCGGCAGTTGCCACATTACCAGCAATAATCTGTAGTTCTGGGTATTTATTTTTTATGGTTTTTACGGCTTCGATTACGTTTTTTGAGTGCCCATGGGCCGTATCAAGAACTATAACGTCAACTTTAGATTTCACTAGTGCATCCACTCTTTGCATCATGTCCACTGTAACTCCTACTCCAGCTCCAACGTAAAGTCTACCCTGTGAATCTTTTGCTGAGTTAGGATATTGAATATTTTTTTCGATATCTTTAATTGTAATCAAACCCTTAAGATATCCTTCATCATCTACTAATGGAAGTTTTTCAATTTTGTTTTTCTTAAGTATTTCTTGAGCCTCTTTAATGTCAGTTCCTACTGGCGCTGTTATTAGATTTTTTTTTGTCATAACTTCATGAATTGGTCTTTTAAAATTTGTCTCGAATCTTAAATCTCTGTTGGTCAAAATCCCAACTAATTTGCCACTTTCATCAGTAATAGGAACTCCAGAAATTCTGTATCTTTCCATAAGTTGATTTGCACTTTCTACCAGATGATCAGGTGTTAAATGAAAAGGATCCACTATTACGCCGTGTTCTGATCTTTTAACTCTATCAACTTCAAGGGCTTGCTCCTCTATAGTCATGTTTTTATGAATTATACCAATACCGCCTTCACGTGCGATAGCAATTGCCATTTTTGACTCCGTTACCGTGTCCATTCCTGCTGACATTAGTGGTATGTTTAACTTTAGTTTTTTTGTTAAAAATGTGCTAGTGTCAGTGTCCTTAGGGATGAAATCGGATTTTGCAGGCACAAGAAGAACGTCATCAAACGTTACGCCTTCTTTCAGAAATTTTTCCATGATACACCTCTTTCTTTTAATAAAATTATGTTAATGATTGATTTTCAGTTAATAATATGTTTTGTTCAGTTACATTATATGTTTTATAAGACCTGCTTATAAAAGCTGGTGTGTTACATTTCATATTCTAAACAGTATAGAAAAATATTTATTAAATGTCAACACTTTTGAGATATTCGCAAAGTGCTGCATTGTAAGCATTTGTTACAGATATTCCATATTTTTGTGCTGCTTTTTTACAGTCCTCAAATTCTGGAATTGCCTTTAAAAATTTACCGTTAAAACTGCCTACTTTTATTCTTATACCTGAATCTTTAATGATAATTTCTTCATATTTTCTATCAAGAATACTACGATTTTTTCTAGAATATCTAACGCCAAATGTACTAGTATTTTCAAATATTTTGTTTAAAATATTGTCAAAATCAATTTCCTTAGACAAAATAGAAATTTTGTATGCAGGTCTGTTTTTTTTCATAAATATTGGTTCAACCCATGCGTCAAGGGCTCCTTCGTCAAAAATCCCAGTTAGGAAGTTACCTATCAATTCCGAGGTCATATCATCAATGTTAGTCTCAATTTCAATAATATCTTCTGCATTTTTTTCTAAAAAATCTTCAGAATCAGCTTCCGATTCAATTAACATAGTTCTTACTACGTTAGGTCTTTCATAAGTCTTTTTTCCAGCTCCATAACCTGTCGCTAATATCTTTCCAGATGGTGGAGAAGAGAACAAATCAGCAAGGGCCACTGCTATAGCCGCACCCGTAGGCGTTACCATTTCAAAGTCATACTTCTCCCAAACTACTGGAATCCCCGACAATATTTCAGCTGTAGCAGGGGCCGGAAGCGGTATAATTCCGTGATTGCATTTCACGAAACCTCTTGTCATAGGAAGCGGCGAAAAGATTATCTTCTGTGGTTTCAACCAATTAATCGCTACTGCAGCTCCAACAATA
>CAYZED010000013.1:16775-18112 GCA_964477445.1 uncultured Clostridiaceae bacterium
AAATGCACCAACTTCATGAAAGTGAATTTCGTTAATATTTACTCCATGGATTTTGCTCTCAGCTTTCGCGATTACTGTGAAGATTTTTTTTGCGATTTCCTTCGCACCCTCTTCTAAAGAACTATTATTTATTAAATCTGTTATGTTTTTATAGTTTCTGTCGAAATCATGGCTGTGGCTGTGGCCATGTTCATGACTGTGTCCGTGTTCCGCTTCATGATTATGCCCGTGCTTGTGGCTGTGTCCATGTTCCGCTTCATGATTATGCCCGTGCTCGTGGCTGTGTCCATGTTCCGCTTCATGATTATGCCCGTGCTCGTGGCTGTGTCCGTGTTCCGCTTCATGATTATGCCCATGCTCGTGACTGTGTCCATGTTTTGTTCCAATAAAAGTATCAGCCTCTTCCTGAAAGACAAACGCCTTAAAGGTCCTTGCTGATATTCCATTCTTTATTGTTTTGTCAAATTCAACTCGAAGCCCCTCTATTTTAAGGCTTTCAAGTGCAGATACTATTATTTCAGTCGGAACCCCAATTTCAATCAATGAAGAAAGAAACATATCTCCACTTATTCCTGAAAAACAATCCACATATAAAGTTTTCATCATTCTTTTCCCCTATTTATCATACTAGCAAGATAAGCTCCGCCAAAACCATTATCAATATTTACGACACCAATTCCTGAAGCACAACTGTTTAGCATCGTAAGTAGTGCTGATAAGCCCCCGAAGTTTGCACCATATCCCACACTAGTGGGAACTGCAACTACTGGGCAAGATGCAATTCCTGCAACTACGCTTGCTAGAGCACCTTCCATCCCTGCGACTGCCACTATAACACTTGCATTTTCTATTATTTCAGAATTCATCAACAACCTATGAATACCCGCTACGCCTACATCATAAAGTCTTATTACTTCATTTCCCAAAAATTCAGCTGTGACAGCGGCTTCTTCCGCCACTGACATATCAGAAGTTCCACCTGTTGCGATTAATATTTTCCCGCCTCGAATTTTCACTGGTTTTCTTATTATTCTTATGATTCTTGACATCGAATCATAAATGGCGTCTGGCGCTATTTCAAGAACAGTTTTAAATGCTTCTTCAGTAGCTCTAGTTCCCATTACATTATCGTTATGCTCTAATAATTTTGTGAAAATCAGCTTAATTTGTTCTATAGTTTTTCCAGCACAGTAAATAACTTCGCCTTGGCCTTTTCTGATCTTTCTGTGATGGTCAAGTTTTGCAAACCCCATTTCTTCGTAAGGGAGTTTTTTTAATTCATCTATTACATGATTCTCATCAATTTCCGATTCTTTGTAACGTCTTAATAAATCTTG
>CAYZED010000013.1:18122-21977 GCA_964477445.1 uncultured Clostridiaceae bacterium
TTTTCCTTGACGTTACTCCTGAAAATCACTATCCAGGAAATTAAGATATCTTAATAAATCTTGCAAATGTCGCTCGTCCATTATTGCACCTCATTTTCTAAATTTTTAAATGCAGTCGCCATCATAAGCTTTATCCTATTAATCTGATTAACTTCGCTAGCACCTGGATCGTAATCTATAGCTACAATATTAGACTTCGGAAAAGTCTTTCTTAGTTCTTTTATCATTCCTTTTCCTGTTATATGATTTGGAAGACATGCAAATGGCTGCATACAAATTATATTTGGTACTCCACCTTTAATTAATTCGATCATTTCAGCAGTTAAAAGCCAACCTTCTCCAAATTGATTACATGTGGAAATTACTTTTTCGGTTTCGTGAGCTAATTCTCGAATTTTAACTGGTGGTTCAAACCTTTTGCTCTCAGTTAACGCCTTTGTCATCTCACTTCTATAAAAATCAATCGCCTTGATAATAGCTTTTCCACCTATGTTTCCAATAGGATTATGCATTAAGTATCTATGTTTTACTTCATGATTATATGCACTGTAATTTATAAAGTCTATTAAGCTAGGCATTACCGCTTCGGCGCCTTCGTTCTCAACTACTTCAATTACATTGTTGTTTGCTGTCGGATGGAATTTAACTAGTATTTCTCCGACCAATCCAACTCTAGGCTTTCTCATTTTTTCATCAATAGGTAGTCTATCAAAATCCTCGATAATATTTCTGACATTCTTTTTGAACTCTGATATTTTGCCATTATTAACATTATTTTTACAAACATCTATCCAGCTCTCGTATAAACGATTAGCCGATTCTTTTTCTAGTTCATATGGCCTAACTCTAAGCAAAACATTCATAAAAATGTCACCATAGACAAGCCCTATTATTGCTTTATGAAGCATTTTTAATGTGATTTTAAAGCCTGGATTTTTTTCTAGTCCAGATAGATTGAACGAAATTACTGGTATATCAGGAAATCCCGAATCCTTAAGTGCTTTTCTTAAAAAAGCTATATAATTTGTGGCTCTGCAACCGCCACCAGTCTGAGACATAAATACAGAAGTATTTTCAAGATCATATTTTCCAGTCTTCAAAGCTTCAATTATTTGTCCAACAGCTAAAATCGAAGGATAACAGGCATCATTATTAACATATTTCAAACCTTCTTCAACAGCTTTTCTGTCTACTGACGGAAGAACCTCAATATTATATCCTTCTGCTTTAATTGCAGCTTCCAAAAACTGCCAATGTATAGGTGAAAGTTGCGGACAGAGAATAGTGTGTTTCTTTTTCATTTCTTTTGTGAAAGGAATCTTTACTATTCTACTATCTTGAATTTCTGGTTTTATTCCACGCTTTTCTCGTTCTTTAATAGCCGCCATCAATGATCTAATTCTGATTCTAGCCGCTCCAAGATTACTAACTTCATCTATTTTAAGTAGAGTAAAAATTTTGTTCTTAGATTCAAGGATCTCGTGCACTTGGTCTGTCGTAACAGCGTCTAATCCGCATCCAAAACTATTCAACTGGATTAATTCAATATTATCTTTTCCGGCCACAAAATGCGCGGCGCCATATAGTCTAGAGTGGTAAACCCACTGATCTACTATTCTAAGAGGTCTCTCCACAGCATCCAAATCTGATACACTATCTTCAGTTAACACAGCAATTCCATGTGCTGCAATCATTTCTGGAATCCCATGATTAATTTCCGGATCAAGGTGATACGGTCTTCCAGCTAAAACTACTGCAGGTAAATTATTCTCAATAACATACGCTACAAGTTCTTTACCTTTTTCTTTAATGTCAAATTTTACTTTATCGCTTTCAATAAATGCCTTTGTAAGTGCTTCATTTATCTCTTTTTTTGTGACTTTATATGATTCAAAAACTTCGAATAGGCGATCGGCAAGTTTTTTCTTATCATTTAGTGAAATGAATGGACTCAAAAACTTAACGCTGCCATCGTGGATTTCCTCAATATTTAATCTTATTACCTCTGGGTAAGTGGCTACTATCGGGCAATTGTAACAATTATCAGCCTTTTCATGTTCCTTTTCTTCATAATTTACACAAGGATAGAAAATAGCATCAACTTTTTTATCTATTAATTGGACAATATGACCATGAGAAAGTTTAGCTGGATAGCAAGCGGATTCTGAAGGTATACTCTCCATTCCTAATTCATAAACTTTTCTCGTGCTTCTTCCTGATATTTCAACCCTGAAACCAAGTTCAGTTAAAAAAGTATGCCAAAGTGGATAATTCTCATATAAGTTAAGAACCCTAGGTATTCCTATTGTTCCTCTTTTTGCTTTTTCTTTTGATAATGATTTATAGTTAAAAAGTCTATCATATTTATATTTATACAAATTCCCAATATTAGTAAACTCACTAACTTCGCCAGATCCCTTTTCGCAACGATTTCCGGAAATAAACTTCCTATCTTTGTTGAAAAAATTGATAGTTAATTGGCAATTGTTATTGCATTTAGCACATCTTTCAATGCTGCTCTCTGATTTTAGTTTACTTAAAGCTTCTCTTTTTATTAAACTAGAGAATTTTCCGTTTTCATGGCGTTCCATTGCAAGCAGAGCTGCGCCAAAAGCTCCCATAAGCCCTGCAATATCAGGTCTTACGGTTTCTCTTTCAGTAACTAATTCAAAAGCTCTTAAAACAGCTTCATTATAAAAAGTTCCACCTTGAACGATAATTTTTTTTCCTAATTCTCTAGGGTCTCTGATTTTTATGACTTTGAACAAAGCATTCTTAATGACAGAATAACTAAGCCCTGCCGAAATATCTCCAACAGTAGCTCCCTCTTTCTGTACTTGCTTTATTCTTGAATTCATAAATACTGTACATCGCGAGCCCAAATCCACTGGTTCTTTAGCCAAGAGTGCTTCTTTAGCAAATTCAGGTGATTCAAGATTAAGCGACTTAGCAAAAGTCTCAATAAAAGAACCGCACCCCGATGAGCACGCTTCATTTAGCATAATACTTCCTATTACGCCGCGTTTAACCCTGAGACACTTCATGTCCTGTCCACCGATGTCCAAAATAAATTGAACTCCTGGTAGGAAGTGCTCTGCCGCTTTATAATGAGCCATGGTCTCAATTTCACCAAAATCCGCCTGTAATGCGGTTTTTATGAGGCCTTCTCCATATCCAGTAACTGTAGCAGCACCGATTTCAAGAGCTTCAGGTAATTTATTATATATTTCTTCCAAAATTCTCATAGAAGACTTTAATGGATTTCCTTCATTAGAACCGTACCATTCATAAACGATAGTTTTGTCTATATCCAAGAGAACAGCTTTAGTGGTAGTCGAACCCGCATCTATACCCAAATAAAGAGGTCCCATAGCCATGGAGAGATCTTTCTTTTCGGCCTTGTTCTGTGAGTGTCGGTCTCTAAACGTCTGGAGTGCTTCTTCCGTTCTAAACAAAGGTTCCATTCTCGAAACTTCATATTCGCTATGGAATTCTTTGTTATTGAGTCTGGCTACTAATTCTCCAAAAGTAATAAAATGACCATGTACACTCTTTAGCGCAGCTCCAATCGCAACAAATAGCTGTGAATTGTCAGGTGCATATATCTCATCTTCTTTTAGTTTCAAAGTTTCAACAAAACGTTTTCTTAACTCAGGCAAAAAATGAAGTGGCCCTCCTATAAAGGCTACCTTCCCTCTTATTGGCTTTCCGCAAGCCAATCCGCTAATAGTCTGATTTACTACAGATTGAAAGACTGAAACAGCAAGATCTGATTTGGCTGCTCCTTCATTTAGTAATGGTTGAAGATCTGATTTAGCAAAAACTCCACATCTAGCAGCAATAGGATAAATAGTC
>CAYZED010000013.1:21987-22502 GCA_964477445.1 uncultured Clostridiaceae bacterium
TCTCTGCCATTTTATTTAGACCAGCAGCATCAGTTGATAGCAACGTCGCCATTTGATCAATAAAAGCACCTGTACCACCTGCACAAGTACCATTCATTCTTTGTTCTAAAGAGTCACCAAAATATGTTATTTTCGCATCTTCTCCGCCTAGTTCAATAGCTACATCCGTCCCGGGTAAAAACGTTTCAACAGCTTCACTGCCAGCAATTACTTCTTGAACAAAATTCAAGTCTAACCATTTAGCTATTCCCAATCCTCCAGAACCAGTAACTGCAATTTCTGCAAATGCCTCTTCATAACCATTGCACGCTCTTTTTATTAAATCTGATACTGTATCCCTAATATTTGATAAATGTCTTATATATTCTCCAAAAATAAGTTTGTTTTCTTTATCGAGAATTACAAGCTTAACAGTAGTTGAGCCTACATCAAGGCCTAGCTTGTACGTAACTTTTGGTTTTATCATGAAAAAGATACCTCCGAACAATCTAAAAAAAATACTCCAACATAATAAT
>CAYZED010000013.1:22512-27823 GCA_964477445.1 uncultured Clostridiaceae bacterium
ACTTAATGCAAATTATTAAATGACTATTTCTTTACTCACAATATTCTTCAATGACTCTTTTCATGCCAAAGACCAGTTCTTCTGCCCTGATTTTTCTTTGTTCATGATCAGGTAAAATTGTTTGTTCTACAATTTTCCACAGCACTAAAGGCATTATTTCTGGTTTTTTTGCCCTCTTCCCATTTTGTCGCTCTTGAACTGCATCCTTTGCACTTAATCCATTACCCTCAAATGGAAGTTTTCCTTTGTTAAAAAGTCTATATGCAATTATTCCCCATGCATAAATATCTTGTGTTTTATTAAAAATCTCTTCACGTCTCGAATTTAAGATTTCATATCTCAAATTTAATATTTCAGGTGGTAAATATGCCGGTGTTCCTTCTAATTTGAGGTCTGAATGATTTAGATTAATATTTGCATTTTCTATTTTGGATATAAAATATGCCGAACTAAAATCAGATAATTTTGTTTTTTCATCTTGGCTTAGTAAAATATTGCTCTCTTTTATATCTCCGTGGATTATTCCCTCTTCTTCACATTCTGATATTCCTATTGCAACGTCTAACAAATACTTATATCTATATGCTCTTTCGCGAGCAATTAAAAATTCTGTACTAAGAGTTTCTGCTACCTCAAAAACCAAACAGTTCTCACTTGAAAGATTTTCATAACACCTGATAATGTTCGCTTTAGTTTTTAATCTTGAATAAAAATATCTTTCTTTCTCTACTAATTTATTACTTTCTTTAAATAATTTAAGTGCGTACTCATTAAGATCTTCGGAAATAACTTTGTATACAGTGCCATTTAAACCTTTTCCGATTTCAGAAACGTAAACTAATGCTATATTTTCATTAAAACTAACCATTTTTTAGTTCGCCCAAATTATTAATCGTTTGGTTCAAAAGTTCACCAGAATTCTCGAGCTTTTTTAGCCAAAAATCTAATTTCTCACCATTGAATTTAAGATTATTATCTACTTCAAATAGTGGAACTAACACAAATGCTCTTTCTCCAATTCTCGGATGTGGAATTATCAAGTCTTCAGTTTCAATTTTTTCTTCTGAATAGTATAAAATATCGATATCAATATTTCTAGGGCCCCAATGGATAAGACGTTCTCTTCCCATTTCTTTTTCAATATCAGATGTAACTTTAAGTAATTCAAATGGATTAAGTTCCGTTTCTAATAATACTGCAATATTATAGAATGTATCTTGTTCAAAAAAGCCTACAGGTGCAGTTTCATATAAAGATGAGACTTTCTCAATACAAATAGAACCATTTTTTGACAAAAGATTCAATGCATTAACTAAATTTTTTCTTCTATCCCCAATATTACTTCCTAATCCCAAAAAAACTTTTTCTTTCATTAAGCGACCCTTCTAATTTTTTAATCTATTAATCCTAATCTTTAATCCTAATCTTTAATCTTAATCTTTAATCTTAATCTTTAATCTAAATTTCTCTAGCTCTCACTATTTCAATTCCCATCCATCCAAATATTCCTGGTATTGGTGCCTCCGGTTTCCTTACTTGAACTTTTATTGAATTTAACGCAGAAAACTTTTCTAACAAGACATCTGCTATTCTCTCACCCAGCGCTTCTATTAAATCAAATCTTTCATCTTCAACTATTTTTTTTAGTTCAAAATAAACATCAGCATAGCTTATAGTTCCTTCTAACAAGTCAGTCTTACCAGCTACAGCTAAGTCTGTGAGTAGTTCTAGACTTATATAGAACTTTTGACCAAGTTTTTTCTCTTCTTCAAGAACTCCATGATATCCAAAAAATGCCATTTCGCTCATGATGATTTTGTCAGAAATCTTATTAGTGCTTTTGTCCGAGGTTTTATCAGTATTTTTATCTTTACTCTCCCTTTTTAGTGAAGTAGTCGTCGCTGAAAGTATTGCCTCTGTTATTCTCGCCGCTTGTAAGTTCTCTTTCACATCATGAACCCTTACAATATCAGCAACCCCTTTAGATATTCCAATAACAGTAGTGGCTACAGTTCCAGCCGTGCGTTCTTTTGGGGGAATCCCATTTAAGATTTTCCCTATCATTGATTTTCGAGAAGTTCCTAATAATATTGGAAAACCTAGTTTTTTAAGCTCTTCGAGGCGACTCATTACTTCTATGTTTTGGTCAGGATTTTTTCCAAATCCAATACCAGGATCTAAAACCATGTAATCATCGCAAATCCCAGCGCTACGTCCAATTTTGATTGAGGTTTCCAAGGACTCAGCAATTTCGATCATTATATCTTTTTCATAAATATTATTTTCTTTATTATGCATAATAATAATAGGTACTTTAAGTTCTGCTACAGTTTTGGCCATATTCGGATCTTTTTTCAATCCCCAGATGTCATTAACAATAGACGCACCAGCTTTAATAGCTTCAGATGCAACTTCTGATTTGCTGGTATCAATCGAAATTGGAATATTAATCTCTTTTTTTAACGCTTTTATGACGGGAATTACTCGTTCTAATTCCTCTTTAACTGATATTTCAGTGAATCCCGGCCTGGTCGATTCCCCTCCAATATCTATTATATCCGCTCCGTCTGCTTCCATTTTTTTAGCGAGTTCAACCGCGTTTTCAACAGACAAATAGTCTCCGCCATCAGAAAAAGAATCAGGAGTGATATTCAAAATCCCCATTATGAGAGTTTTTTCTCCAATAATGAGCTTATAATCTCCAGCATAAATCTCAATTTTTTTCATACAAACCTACCTTTAGATCTACTTTAACTATCTTAATTTTATAATCTGCTTTTAAATCTACCTTGCGTTTATTAAACTCATTACTTCAGCCCGAGCTGCCACATCTTTAAGAAAATGTCCTCTTACACATGATGTAACAGTCTTAGCGCCTGGCTTTTTAACGCCTCTCATAGTCATACACATATGTTCAGCTTCAACCACCACCACCACGCCATATGGAGTCAATTCTTCCATAATTAAATCTGCTACAGTGGAAGTAATTCGCTCTTGTAATTGAGGTCTTTTAGCAACAGTCTCTACCACGCGAGCTAGTTTGCTAAGTCCCGTAAGCCTTCCGTCCTTCGGCAAATATGCCACATGTGCTTTCCCCAGAAAAGGTACCAAATGATGTTCACACATGGAGAAGAACGGAATGTCTTTAACCAAAACTATTTCCTGGTAACGCTCTTCCTCAAAGTATATTTTTAAATGCTCCCTTGGATCTTCTGTAAGTCCAGAAAATATTTCCTCATACATCCTTGCAATTCTACCTGGAGTTCCCTTCAAACCTTCTCTATCAGGATCTTCTCCAACTGCAGAAATTATTTCTCTAATTGCTCTTTCTATTCTCTCTTTATCCATCTTCTTTACTCCTCACGGTTCGTCATTATTTGTACTATTTGTATTATGTCTATATTTCAATTTCAGTTTCAATTTCAGTTTCAGTTTCAGTTTCAATTTCATTATCTAAATTGACCATATATTTTTCCATAATAAATTTCAATAGCTTATTTTCTGTTGAATTCTTTTTAATTTCTATAATTTCTCTAACTGGCATGATTCCCATTAACGAATTGGTTAAAAACATTGCGTCGCTATTAACAATATCATCTATAATAAAAGCTCCCTCAACAACATTATAACCAAATTTTGTAAAATGTTCAATAGCCCAATTTCTAATTATTCCCGGCAAAGCCCCAACCTTCAATTCTGGTGTATAAATTTTTTCATCTTTTATCCAAAAAATATTCGACGTCAAGCATTCACATACATTTTTTTCTTCATTAAGGACTATCATTTCTTGAAAACCTAATTCCATAGCATCAGTCTTACCTATTAAGTTTTCTGCATAATTCAAAGTCTTTACCCCTAAAAAGCGACTTTTTGTATAAATTCTTTCTTTAGATAGACCTACCTTTATACCTCTTAAATAATACTCCTCTGGATATGAAAATTCCATAAAATAAATATGCATATCCGCCTTTTTATTTCTTTTTATGTCAGTATTTTTTACCCAATTAATTCTCATTCTTCCAGAACATATTCTATCAGTACAAATCCCTTTAATCTTATTTTCTATGCTATTATACTTACTTATTTCTAATATATATTCTTCAACCCATTTTTTTACTTCAAAATACTCTGGCAAATTAGGTAGATTCATTTTTATCGAACTACTCTTCAATCTGTCATAATGTTCCTTTAAGAATTTTGTGTGACCATTATAAATCAGTACAGTTTCGAAAACCCCTTGTCCCGTGGTGTATCCAGATTCAAATAGGTTTTCAATTCGTAAGCCACCATAATAGATAGTTCCATTTTCAGAAATAATCAAATCATTCACCTGCTAACGTTTTTAATATTGCTCTTCCTTTATCAAGTGTCTCATAATACTCATCTTCAGGGTTTGAGTCCCAGACAATCCCACCACCGACTTGATAGTGAACTTTTTCACCAATTTTCAATATTGATCTAATCAAAATATTAAAATCCATATTTCCATTATATGATATGTATCCTAAAGATCCTGTGTATATATTTCGCCGCGTTGGTTCCAATTCGTCGATAATTTCCATAGCTCTAATCTTAGGGGCACCTGTAATTGACCCACCTGGAAAAAGTGCTTTTATTAGGTCTATTTGGTCCTTACCTTCTTCTAATTTACATATTATAGAAGCAACTAAGTGGTGTACCGTTTTATAGTGCTCGACTTTAAATAATTCAGTAACTTCAACAGAACCAGGTTCTGCAACTCTTCCTAAATCGTTTCGTACAAGATCAACTATCATAAGAAGTTCAGATCTATCCTTTTCGCTGTTAAAGAGTTTTTCTGCAAACATTTTGTCTTCTATTTCATCTTTTCCTCTTGGCAAAGTTCCTTTGATGGGCCTTGACTCTGCTATTTTGTTATTATAGCAAAACAGTCTCTCTGGCGAGCTTGAAAGAATATGTCTGAGTATCGAATCTGAATTCGACGATGTTTCCGAATTCGATGAGGAATCTGAATTCGACGAGGAATCTGAATATGTATAAGAATCCGAATATGAAGAAAAATCCAAATACGCTGCAAAAGGGGCAGCATTTCGTTCTCTTAATTCAGAATAAATATCTTCTGCACTCCTATCAGTTTCACCTGAAAACCGCTGTGTCATATTTACTTGATAGACATCCCCGGCTTTAATATCGAGTGAGCTTGCGAAAGAAGAAAAAGACAATACTCCAAGAACGAATGAAACAATTTTTTTCATAATACCTCCAAATGAGAGGATTCTCTCATCATCTTGGTGAAATACACACGCAACAAATTGTTGCACCTGTTTCAGTT
>CAYZED010000013.1:27833-33212 GCA_964477445.1 uncultured Clostridiaceae bacterium
TATTTACTTGATAGACATCCCCGGCTTTTATATAATCTCTAATTCTTTCGACAGCTTTCATATAATTCGTCTTATCAAAGTTAGGTATCATAATGTTTTTATCTACTTTTTTTATTGAGTGACTATTTATTCTCGTAGCATTTTCAGCGATTTCTATTAATCTATTAATCTTTTCTTCTATTTCTTTATCGCTAGTCCCTTTTGCAATAATCCAAACTTCATTTTCTTCATGGTCAAATGCAAAAATATTCTCGTAATCACCAAACCAAAAATAAGGTATTTTATTATCTTCGGCAGCTAGGTTCGGTATTTTTTCTATGAATCGGCCAAAATCATAACTAAAATATCCGACAAGTCCTCCTATAAAAGGGCTATAACAAGCTTCTGAGCCAATGTTTTCAAAAGAAATATTTGAGCCAAATGTACCTTTTGAAGCTGACGTATCACGTTCATCGGAAGCTTCATTTTTATCTGACAAATCGTTTGAACTTAAAAGTTCTACGTTATCTCGTTGATTTTCTAGATGTACTCCGCTATATTCACAAGCCGCTCTCAATATAGCAAAGGGCTCACCGATTCCATTATATTCATAAACTTTTTTTGGTTCAAAACCAATAAAAGAGTATTTCCCAATTTTTTTATCTTTCATGCTCGAATCGAGGAAGAAAACATGGCGTTTATCGCACACTTGATCAAAAATATTTTTTGAATCGACACTAAAATCAAGCTTCCGAAATTTTATTCCTACCTTTTTTTGTTCACACTTTTTTTGTTCACATGATTTATGGTTAATCAATTAATTTCCCTCAGTTCTCATAACAAAGTTTTTTAGTAATTCCAATCCCATTTCTGAAAGATAAGCTTCTGGATGAAACTGAACGCCCTCAATGTCAAATTCCTTATGCCTCAATCCCATAATTTCACCATCTACTGTCTCCGCAGAAATTTCTAAACAAGCTGGAAGCGAGTCTCTCTCCACCACCAAAGAATGATACCTTGTAACACTTAGCGGATTTTTTATGCCAAAGAAAACGCCTTTGCCATCATGCGTGATTTCTTGAACTTTGCCATGAACTGGTACTTTTCCAGAAACAATTTTCCCACCAAAATATTGCCCAATAGTCTGCATCCCTAAACAAATCCCCAGTATAGGTATAACACCTTTATATTTGTCCACTATATCCATTGATATTCCAGCTTCATTAGGAGTTTTTGGTCCTGGGGAAATTACTATTCCTGCTGGTTTTATACTCAAAATGTCCTCTATAGTCAAATCATCATTTCTTCTCACCACAACTTCTTCCGAAAGAATTCTAAGATACTGTACTAAGTTATATGTGAAAGAATCATAATTGTCAATAATTAGAATTTTGTTGTTCTTCAAGATATTCCTCCTATATTTCCACACAAAAAATCAATCAGATTCATATGAATAATTCCATCTCTTGTTAATGAAACCCTATCTAAAGAAATCACATATTTGGGGTAATTATCAGCAATATTTTCATATGCTCCAAATTCACGCTCTATTACTTTTTCATCACTTAACAAATATGCAACTTGAACGTAGAATTTCTCATCGCCTTTTTTTGCAATAAAATCTACTTCTCCCTTATGAGTCTTACCAATATAAACCTGATATCCCCTTGCTATTAACTCGTTATAGCAAATTGTTTCCATAATATAATTATATTCATCCTTAACTCGATTCTTTTTTATGTGCAAAAATCCCAAATCACATATATAAATTTTTTCTTCATATGCAAGTATTTTTTTTCCACGAATATCATATCTCGGTACTTTGTCACATATACATGCGTCCACAATATATTTAAGATAGTCGTAAACGGTTGGTGCTGATACTGATTGATTTTTATCAGTTAGTGAATTTGAAATGGCATTGCCCGAAATAGTTGTTGATGAATTCGCTACTATGTACTCCAATATTTTTTCAAGTGCTACTGGTGATGCCACTTTATTTCTCATAATTATATCTTTTAAAACAACAGAGTCGTAAATATTTGACAAAATAGTTTCTTTGCTTCCTTCGTCAATTTCCCTACAAACTAAAGGGAACCCACCCCATTTCATATATTCGTCCAGTAGTTCTTCCCTCGATTTGTTTGTTCCCATCTCTAATTGGCATTCACAATATTCCTTAAAATTAAAAGGCATAATTCGAAATGAGATAGTTCTACCACTTAAATGAGTTGCGAGTTCACCAGATAGAAGTTTAGAATTTGAACCAGTTATAAAAATACTCACATCATGTGTAGACCGAAATGAATTGATAACTAATTCAAATTCATTTACATTTTGAATTTCATCAAAAAACAAGTAATATTTACCCTGTTCAATTATGCTGTTTTCAATATGTTTATATAAAAAATCCGGATTATATAACTCTTTAAATTTATAATCTTCAAAGTTTATATATACGATTCTTTCTTCAGTAATTCCCTTATCTTTTAACTCTTTAATAATTTGTCTTAAAATCGTCGATTTACCAGAACGTCTAATTCCAGTTATTACTTTTACCATCTCAGAATCATAAAAAGGCCGAATGCGTTGTAAATACATTTCCCTTATTACCATATATTAATTCATCTCCAATCGTACTCAGTACCTACGTATATCTAATATATCATCACCCACATAAAAAATCAAACGGAATTAATTCAATTTAATTCCGTTTGATGATTTCGCTATGGTTTTAACCGCGTTTAATTTATGTCGCTTTTTTGTACTTAATTCTTTCAAGCAAAGTAGGTATAAATAAACTTATTATTAAGCAAACAAACAATATCGAAAGACTTCCACCTATACAAATATAGCGCACAACATAACTGTTTTTTTAGAAAAATTATTAATATATGCACCTGTAAGAATTGATAATAATAGCGAACCTATCATTGTTAGCAAATACACAAATTGTACTTCTAGTACGCTCGCATTTGGGAAAGCCATCCCAATTTGAGCTAGTATTGATGAAATGATTACACTAGACAATCCCATAAATGAAACTAATAAAATTGCTATTTTTGTTCTTCTTAACTGCATTTTTTTCTCTCCTTGTTAAGCCTCAAAAGGCGGTAATATTCCTATCAAGTAAAAAGTCGATAATATTCAGATTCTTAATTCCGTCAATATTGCTATTAAGTATCTTATCCATAGATAAAATGATTTTTTCATAATTATCATTTATAGCAAGCAATGGCTTTAACTCGCGTTCTCTCGTCGCATCATCAAGTATAGTAGATGAAACTTGATAATACACCCTTGTCCCTGATTTTTCAGCTACAAAGTCTACCTCCAACGATCCGATTTTCCCAATTGAAACGTCATAACCTCTGCGCAACAATTCAAAATATACAACATTTTCGAGAATATGCCCGTAATCATAGTTCCCTTTTTTTAATAATACTTGTCGGAGACCTGAATCAACAAGGTAGAACTTCTCTTGTGTTTTTAAATATAGCTTACCCTTAATATCGTATCTTTTTGCTCTATAAAAAATAAAGGCATCTTCTAACATTTTAAGATAAGAATCTATCGTTTCGCTCGTAGTTTTTCTGCCTGCACTTGTCAAAAAATCGCTTATTTTCTTGGTCGACAATGGATTCCCTATATTATCAGCTACAAATCGTATAACATTTTCGAGAAGTGCCACATCTCTTACTTCATTTCTTTGGACAACGTCTTTTACTATTACGGTATTAAATATTCCACTCAAAAATGGCTCAATCGTTTCTAATCTATCAATGATTTTTGATATTCCAGGAAATCCACCAATAGTTAAGTAAAGTTCGAACCAATTTTCCATATCTCTATTCTGTATATCTTTTCTCTGTATATTTTCGTTGAAATTCAAAAACTCCTTAAATGATAAGGGAAGCATTTTTATCTCAACATAACGACCCGAAAGAAGTGTAGATATCTCAGAAGATAATAGATATGCATTCGAGCCAGTAACATAAATATCGACATTCCCTTTCAACCGCAACGAGTTCACAGTTCGCTCCCATTCAACAACTTGTTGAACTTCATCCAACAATATATAGTACATTTTATCATCCAAAATTTTAGTTTTTATATACTCATGCAATTGCTTATAATCGCGAATTTCATCAAACTCTAGTGATTCAAAATTTATTCGGACTATATTTTCTTTTTCTATTCCTTCTTGTAAAAGCTTTTCTTCAAATAAAGCAAGCAATGTTGACTTTCCACAACGACGAATTCCAGTAATCACTTTGATTAATTCTGTCTTTTCACGAAAAGCTATTAGCTTATCAAGATACCTTTTTCTATCATGCATATTTTCACTTCCTTTTTTCTATCATAGTCTATTTTTGTCGCGTATTCAAGTTGTTTTTCGGTTATACTCTAAATAGTTGTCGAAAACAGTATTTACATCGCTTATAATAGAAAAACTCTCGAAAAGGAATTGTTCAATATTATACTCTGAAACTATTTGTTAATATCATACATGAGCCCATTATCATCATTAAAAAAATCAAAGGACTAACCAAAACCAAAGTAGTAAGAATTATTATCTTTTTTTTCATCACAATCAAAATCACACCAACGATCAATAAAGCAATAATCGGTACAAAAATTCCAATACCACTTAATAGATTAGTTATTCCTCCAAAAGGTATTCCAAGTGTTATAGAATATGTAATTGCAGCTATGAGAACCCCGATAAGACAATCAACAATATCCTGCTTGTTAGTCTTTTTATTCATTTACGCCACTCCTTCAATCTTGAAATTTCTTTTTTTAAACATTCCCATAATTTTCTTTCGATTTATATATATTAAGCTTATGATACAGATTATTTGAAAATCAGTAAGTCCAATTGGAGACTTAAGTTCAACTCTTATAAATTCAAGGAAAAATCTAAAACTTAGATATGAATTAATAAAAATTTTAAAAAGCTGGCCAGGTTCAATTTTTCCTTTTTTTCGCCAATAGAGGTAGCCCGCTAATACTAAATCGAATACTATCTCGTACAATTGAGTAGGATGTCGCAAAATATGATCTCCAAAATCTACACCAAAGAAGCTTTTTGTGGCAATCCCATAGCAACACCCAGTAAAAAAACATCCAATTCTTCCTATTGCCATTCCGATACATATCGGTATCGCTATTTGATTTCCCAATCTCTCTTTGATATTAAATATTCGTCTCGCCATAAATGCTCCAATAGCACCACCCAAGAGTCCTCCAATAATTGTTCTTCCACTATTTAAGAGATTGTATTTCCTAGGATCGACAATTATTTTATCCCAATACATAAATAAAAGTGGTAATTTTGAGCCTATGAGTCCGCCCAAAACGGCAAAAGCAACTAAAAAAAGTCCATTAAAACTTGCA
>CAYZED010000013.1:33222-58919 GCA_964477445.1 uncultured Clostridiaceae bacterium
TTGATATCAAAACTGCTGTTATTATAATATACTTTTTCATATTACCTGTATTATTCTTTCTCATATCATGAATATAAAGAGAAAAACCTGTTAAAAATGCTAGCCCCATAAAGACTTGGTATGAACTAATTTCTATATTTCCAATCGAAAAAATCACCGGCATAATTCCCCATCTAATCATCTCTATCTCTCCATACTACCTTTAATTTTTTTACCGACTCTGCAACATTGTCCATTGGAATTATTAAGGCAATCATATAGTTTCATTGCCCCACAAAAGCCCATAGCACCAGAGGTTTTTAAAATCGCTAGTAGTCCAATAAAAATCCAACCTATCAAAGAATCGACATAAAGAATTAAGACAACCCCTATGACGCCAAAAATGGCACCAATTATATGCGCAAATCTTACTGCATTTTCATTAACATATATTTTGGCAGAAGGTATGAAATATTCAATTGTTTTTCTGTATAAAACTATAAGCGGTGCCCTATTAACACCTAATATTGCTGAAAAAACAAGAATTACAATTGCAAAACACAGTAATCCGATACTTCTGAAAATGATAGAAAACCATAAAGTAGCCGCTATTGAGTATTTACAAAAGTTAAATGACGCATTAGTTATTTCAACAGGCTTGCAATTTCCCATAATACCTCCAATGATAAAATTTATTTTATTTATACATTCTTCTTAAATATAGTTTAGGAAAAAATCTCCCAACACTTTTTTTGTATTCTATATAGTCTGGAAACTCTTCTATTAAGAGTTTTTCTTCCTGTTTGGCCCTATAATTCATAAAAGGAATAAAAACAAATATAAGCGTTAAAAAACAAATCCAATTCTTAAATACAAGTGAACCCCCAAAAAACATTAACATCAATGATGCATATAGTGGGTGTCTTACTATTTTGTATATCCCGTGAGTAATTAGCGAGTGAGAACTATAGATTTTTATATGATTCGACCAATTATTCCCAAGTTTTATACGTCCGATTATATTAATTATCGAACCAGTTAGTATAAAAAGAGTTCCTATACCTGTTGTAATCAAAAAACTGATATAGTTATCAAAATTGATCTTCCCAACATCCAAACCTGTCATAATACAAAACAGTATAGTATATCCAGTCATGCTACCTGTTTCTACTATAGATTTTTTCTCAGTCTTTATGTTGCTCTTATTATTATAAAACACAAAATCAACTATAATCGAAATAATTAATGCGAATATACTTATATTTATTATTAGGAAGCACACTAAATTAAAGGTATCTAGTTGTTTTAAGAAAATAATTATATTGTTTTTAAATTCCAAGTTTTTCTCCCCTCTATTTTATTTGTTTGTCTCGATAAAACATGTTATATGCTGAGAAAGGAATCTTTCTCTTATCCTTAGTTATTACGTGTACACACTCTTTTTTCATTGACTTAATATCAAAATTAAAAACATCAACGAACGAACTTACACTTATCCTGAAGGTATTCATGTCTATATACTCCTTTTTCTTTTCTTTAGACTTAAAAAAGAAATCCAAAGGTAAGATATTACGGAAATCTTTAATAAAATCTAAACAGTCACAACCTGCTTTTATTGAATCAATACTAAGTCCTGCGTTTTTTAGCAAATCCTCTATAGTAAACACAAAAGTATTGTTGATTAATCCCACATGTTTCTCAATCTTCTTATTCCTTGTTATTGGTACAAAACTACCTTTTTTGTCTCTATATAAATATGTCAATGCCACTCTTTCTACATTGCATGGCAATGGTATAAAGTCTGACATCTTGAGCATTCCAGAAGTTTTCGACTCGAGTTCTTTTAGTATTTTCGAAAGTGTCACTCGCTCTAAATGATCACCAAATTTACATTCTTCTGATTCTGTGCCATTTGGGCTCTCACTTTTGTTATTTAAATCTCTTCTTCCAAAATAAGCTGATGGTTGATAGTTAATCCCTCTTACATTAGATTGATTAAGACCAAATAGGAATATCTCAGCAATAGCATCATCATTAATGCCATTTTCAATAGTCGCAACTAAAGTAATTGGTATTTTGAATTTCGAAAGGTTTTCTATTGCTTGCAACTTCTTTTTCAAGAGCGATTCACCTCTTAATTCAACATAGGATTTTTCATTTAAAGCATCAAACTGAAGATAAACCTCAAATCCATCGGTATTAAACTGAGAAAGTTCCTCAACAAAATCCATATCTTCAGCAATTTTAATTCCATTTGTATTTAGCATCACGTACTTGATTGGTTTTGATTTAGCTAGCTTTATGATTTCTATTATGTCTGGGTGAATTGTGGGTTCTCCCCCAGAAATCTGCAAGATTTCACCTGTGCCACCTTCAGAAATAATGAAAAAATCTATCATTTCTTCAATTTCTGCTAGTGTTAAGAATTCCCCTTCTCCTCCATTAGCATAGCAAAGCGGGCATTTTAAATTACATTTATTAGTTATTTCAATTAGTCCTATACAACCATGCTGTTCATGTTGAGGACAAATGCCACAATCATGCGGGCAGCCTTTTTTTACTTCAGTATGAATCTGCATCTTAGTCCCTGGTTTGTCGTAAAGCCTTTTCTTCTTATGATATTCGGCGGAATCTTCAAGCAAACTCCATAACTCGCCATGTTCAGGACAATACTTAATAATATAGACCGCATCATTTTTAAGTACAATTTTCGCCTGTACAATACTTTCACATAAATGACATATGCTAGTTGTGGCCTCATAAAAAATATAATCTCGTTGACTATAAATCTCAATATTACTACTATTTTTCCTTTTTTCCATTTATAAATTCCTTTTAGTATTATATTTTTAAATGTAATCAGTATATCATTGCCGATATAAATTCATATGTTTTTTATCAAGAAATCAATAGCATTTACTTGTTTAATCCCATTATGATAAATCTCATGGTCATCATCTAATGTAATTAGATATTTAGGAAAATGATCTTGAATTAGTTTTAGTGGGCGTAATTCTCTTTGCAAAGTTTGTTCATCTCTGACTGTCAAAGCTACTTGATAGTAAGCACATTCCCCTTGCTTTTGGGTAATAAAATCCACTTCGTATTCATCAACTTTGCCAATAAATATATCATAACCACGCCTTAACAATTCTAAAAAAATTATATTCTCTAGAATGTATCCTTCGTCTCCAGTTTTACTACCTAACAAGAAATATCGGAGACCCACATCCGCTACATAATACTTTTCCTGAGTTTTTAAATATTGCTTTCCCTTAATATCGTATCTCCCAATCTTGTATAAAAGATAACTCTCCAATAACGAGAACAGATAGTTTTCAACGGTTGGCGCAGATATTCTTCTTCCAACTGAAGTCATTGTATCGCTAATTTTCTTTATAGAAAGCATATTCCCAATGTTATCAAATGCAAATTTTACAACGCTTTCAAGCATTAGTGCGTCCATAATTTTTTTTCTCTGCATGATATCTTTTAATAATACGGTACTGTAAATTCCCATAAGATAGTCCCTTATAAGTTCCATATCTTGATTCAAGGTCACTACATAGGGGAACGAACCATATGTGATATATTCCCTGTATAAAGCTGCATTGCCTAATATTTCTTTTGTTAGACTTTCCTCACGCAATTCTTTATACTCTTTCAGCGATAGTGGCAACATTTTTATTTCTATATACCTACCCGAAAGTAACGTCGCAATCTCTCCTGATAGCATATATGCACTAGAGCCAGTAATGTATATATCCACATTTTCTTTGATAAATAAACTGTCTATTGCTTTTTGGAACTCATGAACAATCTGTACCTCGTCAAGAAATATATAATTCATTAAATCAGGTCGTATTTTTTCAGAAATATAACGGTAAAGTTTTCTATAATCTGTATATTCCTCAAACTTAATATCTTCAAAGTTTATAACTATTATCTGCTTCTCAGATACTCCATTTTTCACAATATAATCTCTGAACATACTAAGAAGTGTTGATTTTCCGCATCTTCTAATCCCAGTAACAACCTTAATTATTTTTTTATTCTGGAGTTTTTTCAGTTTATCAAAATACGCTTTTCTTTCTATCATAGAAACATCTCCCTTTAACCGCTTTTTGTACTCTATTTTATTCTATCTTATAATTGCGGCAAAGTAAAGTTTTAAAAATTCATTTTTAAAACTTTACCATGATGCATGTTTTTATAACTTCATTTTAAAAAACATCTGCATCAACAAGTTCAGCTGCTTCTCATCGCAGTACTCTTTAATTTCTACACAAACAAAAACCCCGCAAATTTTAAACTTGCGAGGTTTTTGTTTTGTAATGAAATAATTAACTAGTTCACTTAATCTCTTTGACTATATCTTTTTATGCTATTCTGTCCTCTATCGCTTGTAATGAATAAAGTGTTTCAGGATCAATATCAATGCACTTACTGGTATCTCTATTCCCTTCCAAATCCCACGCCAATGTATCATTAATAATTGTACATGTATTTACAAAAATATTCTTATCTATTAATGGTCGAAAAATCTCTTTTTCCAACAGCGGAGAAACATCATACAAAACAATCTTTCCATCTTCGAAATAAACTGTAACTGTGTAATTTTCACTCGGCACCACTTGAACTATTTCAGGAAACATAATTTTTCACCTCCAATTTATACCAACGGGCTTATTCTATTCAATGTCTTTCCATCTTTTGATAATTCCCAATTTTGCATTAATTCATCTTGATGAATTACACACCATGCTAAAATCAGCTTAAGTTGTCTAGAAGGAAATGCCCCTTTTATTATTCTAGCATTGCAAATATCTACAATAGCTTTATTATCACTATATTCCGCATGAAAATGTGGAGGATTATGATCATCATAATACATAGTCACACGAATACCATAAAACAAAGATATTTCTGGCATTCTTTTCATCTCCTTTTCAATACTTTTCGTTTAATCGAAATAAATTCTTTAGTTAATGTTTAATTTCGACAAACTTCATCTTCATCATCTGGCAAACAACCTTCTTCTCGAACTGAGTGCTCTCCTTCTTCAAGTTTTGCCATAAGTTTTAACGATGCTTTCATTTTATCATATTCGCTTAAATCAACAATCACAAATTTCCCTCTTCCGTTTTTTGTTAAAAAAACTGGCTCGCCCACAGCTACTTCATGCAACACATCAGTATAGTTTCTTAAATCTGATATTGGTTTTATATTTGGCATAATAATCATCTCCTTCTATTCAATTATACCTCTACTCCGCTGTAAATTTCAATGCTAAATTAACACGTATATTTATCAACGTTATTAATTACTTGCTGATTTCCCCACCTCAGTTCTCTAATTCTACACAAACCAAAAAAACCCGCAAACTTTACATTTGCGAGGTCTGTGTTTTTTATGGAAATAATTATCTCTTCGAGAAAGTAAAATAACTTGAAAAGAAAATGATTTTCCCTATTTCATTGGCACTACAGAAATATAAGATATTCCCTTGTCTTCACTCATCTTTAGCAGAGTGCTTTTCTGAGCAGTAATAACAAACCCATATATGTTTAATCCGTTTTTTTCAACATTATCAGCAATTTCTAAGTAGTTATCCTCAGTAAAATCACTTCCAATCATTTTGTTAAAGGACGTTTGTTTTGCCATATATCTAAGGAGACTGACCACATGAGTATTTACTATTTTTTCGTATTTTTTCAAATCGTTACTTGATTCTTTGGCTGAAGATGTATCAAAATAACTCAAATAAGGATAAGTATTTTTATCATACGTCAAAATATTACACGAATTGGAATAATTAAATCCAAATGAATATTGATCAAAATAATATACGTCATCTTTCTTCTGACATATTGCACACCAATCTGGACGTAGTTCAGCCTTTTTTGACCACTCCACAAATTGAGTATAATTTTTTATATCACCTAAAGTAACGTATGCCAAATAGTAATCATTTTCATCAAAATCCTTTAATCTCTTCTTAAAATCACTAGAATTCTCCTTAAAGTTGGCACTTTCAACATGAATTTTTAAATCAGGATAACCTGGTGCAAATGCATTCGAAGCTGGGTATTTTAGCAAATTTACATCGAATAATGTCAACTTGTCCTTTTCTATCTTTCCACCTACATTGTTAAATATTCCAGTTGCACTTGATGTCTGAAATATATTTACATCATAATTTCCATTTCCATTGCCATTTACCCTTACTTTATCGCGATAATGTCCTGGCAGAAAAAGTTCTGAATATGTAGCAATATCCAGAGACATTCTATTACTTTGAAAGCTCTCCTCACCAAAAACTTTCTCTGATGGATTATAATAAAACGAATCAATTATCTGAGGAATCGCAAATATAACGAATATTACGATTAGCAAAACAATCGCTCCAGTAGTTATACCCATTTTAATAAAAGCATTTCGAATATATTTCTTAATCATTTTTGAAAATTTAGCCGCTTCATCATCGGGAGTATTATTTTGTTCACTTTTATATGATTCGTTTTTATATGATTCATTTTCATATCGGTTCGTGTTTATATCTTCAATTTCGGGAATTTTACCTTCCTCAAATAAATATTCACTAATCGCTTCTTGGCGCTCAATATCATTCTTAACTATTTCATTCTTTTCATCGTCAAGTTTTCCATTTTTATACATTTTAATTAATTCACGATAGCTCATGTCCATTCTCCTCTAAATATATTTTTAATTCTCTTTTAGCTCTAAACGCCAATACTCTGACATTCTCTGGTGTCAGCTTTAACAAAGTTGCAATCTCTCTTTGTGATAAATCACTAAAATAATACATTGTAAGTATCTCTCTCTTAATATCATTCAGTTGGTATAGGCCTTTATATAATATTCGTTTTTTCTCATTTTGTATTAAATTTTCTAATATTTCTGTTGCTGAATCGCAACATAATGAATCTTTTATGTTTTCAATCGAAACACTTCGGCTTTCCTTTTTTCTGTGATTGAAGTAAAGATTTCTGGCCACCAAATAAAGCCATGCTCTCATATTTGTGTGGTCATTTGCTAATGACAAGATCGCCTTCACAAATGTTTCCTGAGTCAAATCCTCTGCCAAATCTTTATTCTTGCAAAGTGCATACAGATATAGATATATTTCATTATAAAACGACTTATAGAGCTGCTGTATTATATCTTTATCCACTTATGTCTCCTTCCATTTCAAAATCTTCTACTAATATAACAACACAAAATTGTAAATGTTACAATTTTTCAATTCATCTATCCAAATAACTTCCTGAAGTTCATTCCCTTCTTCATCTTTTATAATCATTATTATCACCCATTTCTTAAAAATAGAAAAACGCTTGAAAAGGAATCAATTTTCCCTAACAAGCGTGGATCAGACTTTCGTATCATATCTATTTTAAAGTACCATATAAGCAATATTTTGTCAATCTAAAGGCGCTATAACAAAAACTCTATCCTAAAACAATTTCCCCAATTAAAATATCATTTATTACCTCAATTAAAAATTCATGTTCTCTTTTTAAAACTCTTTCTGCCAATGTTTCTGCAGTGTCTCCAACTTTTACTTCTACAATTGTTTGAGCAATTATTTCGCCACTATCATACTCAGCATTAACTCTATGTATTGTAACACCCGTCTCTGTTTCTTTAGCCTCAATAACAGCTCTATGTACGTTAATGCCATACATTCCTTTGCCGCCATATTTCGGAAGCAAAGCCGGATGTATATTGAAAATTCTATTTTCATAATTTTTTAAGATATCTACATGTAACATTCTCATATATCCGGTTAAGAAAATCATATCAATATTGTATCTAGATAATACATTAAAGTTTTGAGTAAAGGGTCACTACATTCTAAAAACTACTTATATATCATAGCAAATCCAAATACTGCCTTCTATTGTATAGAATTCTTCTGACTTGTACATTCATTCCTCTTATCACAAAAAAAACTACATAATTGTCGACTATCAGACACCTATATTGTTTCAACTTTAACGAGTCATCGCGAACCAGTGCACATCTTTCTGGAAGAGAAGAAAGGCTGCCGATTTTTTCAATTATCAAATCATAGTACTTTAGCGCAGTTTCTGCATGAAATTGGTTAAGATATCGTACTATTTCTTCTAAGTCTTCCTGAGCCTTCTTATATATTCTTATGCTATATTGCTCCATGCACCTTACTCCTTAGTCTATTAGCAAACTCAAAGAGTTCAATCCCCTGATCCCCATTAGAAATATTTTCTTCTGCCTCAGATAACTTAGAATACAATTCCAACCGAGCTTGTATCTGTTCATAAACATCCATTGACATTACTGCCAATTCACCTATGCCGTTTTTGGTTATAAATACTGGTTCATGACTTGATTTACAAAATTCAGCTATTTCACTGGAATTGTTTCTTAAATCTGAAATCGGTCTAATTTTTGGCATAATACACCTCGCATATCATAATTTATACTTATATAATATCACAATTATGATATTCGTACAATGTTTCATTTGATAATATCTATTACTTATGATCATCTTCATCTCCTTTTATTCAATTTTATTTACTCTATAATTAAGAACGATTTTGACATCCGAACCTGCTTTGTTGTCGTTATTTTTATATTGTTATATAGTCGATATTATGATACGCTGACGTTATATAACGCTTAATTCAATAGAAGCGGGGGACCCAATTTTGGGGGTGAATTGTGATTTATCACATAGGGCTACTCTTTCGGCCCGAATCCGTCAGCTAACCTCGTAAGCGTAGTGAAGGAAGCATTGCTTCCTCAAAAAAGAGGAGGAAACCATGTATATTTTAAAAAAAGAAAAGAGACTCATTAAACCTGAAGATCTGGTTAAGCTTTTGAATGTTCGAAAAGCTGTTCCTGAAGACTTCGGTGAAATTTACAATGTTTCGTGCACAGTCGGAACCGACAAAAAAGATCCCGAGCAAGGCTTTTTAATTGATAATTATATATCAAACCCTATTTACTATCTCAATGTTATCAAGAACAAAATCAAAGACCTTGAACACTTCTACGTAGCTGAATATGGAAATATCTACGGATACCTTATCGCTTATACTAAAGAAGAATGGATTTTAAATAATCCAAATTGGATTGATTCAGTCCAATGGAAGCCTGGATTTGATAGATTACTATTAGATGATTTTATTGTTATTGATAAAACTGCTATTTCAGGTGAATACACAGGATATGGCATAGGTAGTATGATTTACGAAAGGTTATTACAGGACCTTAGGTTAAAAAATATAAATAACATTTTTGCAGAAACAATGGTAAGTCCTCAACCTAACTTTGCCTCTCTTAACTTTAGAATCAAACAATCTTACGAACAAGTTGGGGTAAATTATTATTCATATCAAGAAGGCACTTTCACAGATCTTGTTTACTATAAAACTGTAGGCGAGGCTAAATAAGAAATGGGGATTTGTCATAAGTTTCAAATGAAACTCGATGACCATCCCCTGTTTTTTATAAGCAATTATAACTATTTTATTTCTATAATTCCGCCTGTATCAACATCTACTCCATAGTAATTCAAATACACATAGTATTTCCCTTTTGGTATTCCAAGAAGATTAATTGATGTATCATATTTAGTCACATTAGTCGGATTATATGATGTCTTTAGTTTTTCTGATGTGATATTTTTCTTTGGATCAGTAGCCATGTTTATGTACCAAGCCGATTTTGTGCTTACAAGTGCAACCTTACTAATAGTTAACAATGGAGCTTTAATATAAAGCATGTCAGCTGAAATATGCATATTTGCAACAAACGGAATTTTTAAAGAAGGCTTCTTCGGAATTGTTGAAAGCTTTTTCAGAGGAGTCAAACTGCCCTTAATAGGATTGTCATTTTGTACCATAGGCTTATTTGACTCAATAAAATCAAAATTAATCCTATAACCTCTATAATAACTACCTTTTAATTTATATGAACTAATCAACTTCCCAGTAGAGTACTCATACTCATAAACTTCACCCCAAGACTTTCCGTCCTGGTAAACACTAGCATGATATGCTATTAATCTATTTAATTTATAAAACAAATTAAAATTCGAAGTAATATTTGAGTATGTATTAGGAAAAAGTTTCACTTGTTTTACTGTCATCTTCTTCTCATCGACTGCGTACTGAGTTACAAAGGACTTCCCTAAACCAGTAGTAATATTAAGCTTTGCTGGATTGATTCTAAAACTTCTGTTATCAAAAAGAATAATATCCAATGTAGAAGGATCGTTATCAATATCTTCATTTATCTGATATATAGCATGCTGTTCATAATGCCATTGGGTTGGTCCTACTGGCTTTAAAACATACTTTTCGTAAGCTGTTCCTTTCCAGATTGCGGGGTCAGATAGGATCCAAATAATTTTTCCACTCATCCAATTGATTTTTACTCCCGAAGAAATATTCCTTGGTGAAATTAGTACTGACCCATCTTTTGGATTATACTCTATAGTATTTATATGCGCCCAGTCATATGACTTATCATATAATTTTTTTATCACGTTGCCTAATTTTAATTCTTTAACTATCTTGCCCGTTTTTCGATCTAGTTCAGCAACCAAATCTTCGGCATGTCCTTCAAATGAGCTTGATACATAAAAAAGATTACCTCCTGGGGTTTTCTCAGTAATATCGTGATGTGCTCCTTTGGGAACAATGTATATATTGTGAATTCTCCCCAGAAAATCCATGTCATAAAGTTGAGTCGTAAAAGCTCTTTTCTCTGATGATACCATCGCATCTTCATTAATAAATATAAATCGACCATTGCTCAGTGGATAATATTCATGCCCTGGTGTTTTTCCAATCGTATACCATCTAATGATCCCAGATGAATCAAATGTATATGGGATACTCATCCCCTGCCCTGAAATCATTGTGAGCCCAGGAACTTCCTCTCCGCTTTTTTTAGTTACTTGAATTGAATTAAGAAGTGCTTTTGGTAACGCTTTAGTAACAATACTTAAATCTTTTGTTTCAACGACATTGCCAGCTATAATAATTTCCAGCTTAACTTTATTCGTTCTTCCAGGATAAAGGCCAATTATAGGAATTCTATGACGTTTAGACGCCTGAAAAGTATTTTCAATAGAGTCAGAACTTTTATCGCCTTCTACTGTCAATTTGATGATAGCAGCTTCTTCCGTAGAAAAAACAGCCACCGCTGTCAAAGGTGCTCTATTAAATGGGTCTTTAATTATTAGTGGATTCTGGAAAGTATTATTCGCATTATCAATTTCTTTCTCAATCCCAAGATCGATTTTTCTGTCAACATCAGGAATTGAATCCGTAATCGATATATTCGACTTATATATATTTTTTGTTGAAACAGTCGATGTTAAAACACTTGATATTGAATCACTTGATGTAGAAGTCATCGATGACGCTTCTGCATTTATGTTAGTCTGCGAATCTTTAAAAGCAACGAATATATCACTCTTCGCAAGTGTAATATAAATGGAAGAAACAATAAAAAGTAAAATAAAAATAAAAAAATATAAACTTTTTCTGTTTTTATACCTACTTCTTTTTTTATTAGAATATGCAATTTGGTTTCTTTTCACAATAATTCCTCCTGTAAAAATTAGTATAAGGACACGACTTTGAATTATCAATAGATAACCCGCAGTCATATCCTCATATTATAACACTAGAATTTAGTTAATTTCTATAGTCGCGCCTGTTCCTACATAAACACCGCAATAATTCATATTTACTACATATTTACCCTTAGGAATATTCTCCAAAGATACTGCCATATAATACTTTATTACATTACTTGGGGCATATCCTTTTTTCATTTTTGTGGCAGCAACATTTAATTTAGGATCTGTAATTAATTCTACAGAATAAGCCGATTTCGTACTTACTAACTCAACATTTTTCACAGTGAGATTAGGTGCATATATATATAGCATTCCAGCTAAAATATGCATATTTGCAGTATTAGCTATGTTTATCGAAGGTTTTCTTGGGATAGCTTTAATTTTCTTCATAGATGCCAAACTTCCTTTTACAGGATTTCCGTTTTGGGACATAGGTTCATTAGCTGCTTCATAACCAAAATTAATTCTATAGCCCCTATAATAAGTATACTTTGTTTTATATGAACGAATTAAATTTGCCGTTGAGAATTCATATTCATATACCTCTCCCCATGATTTCCCACTTTGACTTATGCTTGCATTAAACCCAATTAGTCTATTTATATCATAAAACAAATTATAATTTGACGTAATAAATGCATAAGTACCAGGGAATAGTTTTAGCTGTTTTACAGTTTTATTCTTTTCATCAATTGCATATTGAACTACAAAAGATCTTCCGACGCCTTCAGTAATGTTTAATTTAGTTGGATTAACTCTAAAGCTCCTATTATCATACAAAATCAAATCCAAAGTAGATGGATCATTATCAATATCTTCTTTTATCTGGTATACTGCGTGCTGTTCGTAATGCCATTGAGTTGGACCAATTGGTTTCAGGACAAATTGCTCATATGGGGTACCTTTCCAAACCGCTGGATCAGATAAAATCCAAACTATTTTCCCGGTCAACCAATCAATTTTAATACCTGATGAAATATTTCTTGGAGAAATCAAAATTGTCCCATCTGCAGGGTTATATGAGACTGTATTAATGTGCGCCCAATCATATGTAGTGTCAAAAATGTTTTTTATTACATTTCCTAGTTTTAATTGTTTTACTATTTTGCCTGAATTTCTATCCATTTCCACAATAAGATCTTCAACATGATTTTCTAATGAATTCGAAATGAAAAAAATATTTCCTCCTGGTGTTTTTTCTTGGACATCATGATGTGTGCCATTCGGAACCAAATAAATATTATGTATTCTTCCTAAAAAATCCATATCATATGCATGGGTACAATAAGGTCTCTTAAAAGTGGCTGTCAAAACATCATCATTCATGTATATAAATCTTCCATCGGCAAGTGGAAAATAACCATGCCCTTCTGTTTTAACTTTACAATACCATCTGACTACTCCGGATGAATCAAATGCATACGGTGTTGTCGAACTTTGTCCAGAAATCATAGTCAATCCAGGCACCGCTTCTCCAGTATTGCTAGTTATTTCAACTGAATCTTGGAGGTTACTTGGTAAACTTTCAGTAGTAATATACACTACCTTGCTTTCAGTAACATTACCATCAACTAATTTTTCGATAGTTATAGTATTTTTTCTTTCAGGATATAGTCCTAATATAGGTAATCGATGTCTCTTCGATGCTGGAAATTCACTGGTTAAAGTATCTGCAGGAGTGTCACCTGCCACTGTCATCCTAATAATCGTATCTTCGCTTGTGGAAAATACCGCCATGGCAGTAAGTGGTGTTCTATCAAATGGATCCTGAATTATTAATGGAGTATCAAAAGTATTAACCTTATCATCAATAGCCTCCTCAATCTGAAGGTCTATCTTTCTATCTATTACTGATAGCGAATCAACTATCTTTAAATTTGATTTCAATGTTTTCCCATTAGAAAGTGTCACTGATGCATTTGATTTCGTAAAAAAACCAAAATTTAAGCTTGGAAGTTTACCATTATTGAAAACAGTAAAAATCGAAGTTGAAATTAATATAATAAATGTTGCAAGAAAGAAATAAAATCTTGGTTTAATCTTATACTTCTTTTTTCGTTTTCTTTTTCTCGTATAATATATCGCTTCTGTTTTAACCATGGTATTCCCTCCAATATTTCACTTAACCCTCTTCATTCCTTTCTAGAGTATAATTATTTTTTACTCGAGTCAACTTATATATGCATTTTATACAGTAGTTTATGCATTTTATACAGTAGTTCCACAATTTTAACACTTTCTTAACATACTTAAGCACAAAGGTGGCTTCGATGAATCAGTTTCTTAAACGCTGAAAAATCTCCCAAACAATAGCGAACTATGTACGCATCGTCCTGAGAGATTCTGATAGGTTCTTAAATTGTAATACTGTTTCAAGTATAATTTGACTATCTCTTTTTCCAATAACGGAGAAACATCATATAAAACAATCTTTCCATCTCCTTTTTAATTATACTTCTAAAATTATTTTACCACTGTTTACTAAAAAAACATACCAAAAAACCTCCCAAGACATAATGTCCTGGAAGGTTCTAAAACGTCCTGAGCAGTATTCTCTATCTCTTCGAGAACTGTGGTGCTCTTCTAGCTTTCTTAAGACCGTATTTCTTTCTTTCCTTCATTCTAGGATCTCTAGTAAGGAATCCAGCTTTCTTGAGGGATGCTCTGTATTCTACATCAACCTCTAGGAGAGCTCTTGAAATACCATGTCTAATAGCTCCAGCTTGACCTGTATAACCTCCACCAAATACGTTAACAAGGACATCGTACTCGCTCACTGTACTAGTAAGTGCTAAAGGCTGTCTAACGATTAACTTCAATGTTTCAAGACCGAAGTATTCGTCAATGTTTCTGTCATTTATAATTATATTTCCTTCGCCAGGAATAAGTCTTACTCTAGCGACGGAGGATTTTCTTCTACCAGTTCCGAAATATTGTACTTTAGCCATTATTATTTTGCCTCCTTCCCTAAATTTTCAGTTCCAGCGCCTGTGGCTGCTGGGCTGCATGCTCGTGCTCACTGCTCTTATAAACTCTGAGTTTAGTTAGCATTTTTCTGCCGAGACTGTTTTTAGGGAGCATGCCTTTTACGGCTTCGTATACTGCTTTATCAGATCTTTCAGCAATGAATTTTCTGTAAGGAGTTTCTCTCATGCTACCAGGTCTTCCGGAGTGAGTTCTGTACATTTTCTGGTCGAGTTTGTTTCCAGTGAGTACAACTTGATCTGCATTAATAATAATTACATGATCACCTGTATCAAGGTGTGGTGTGTATGTTGGTTTATTTTTACCTCTGAGTATTTTGGCAACTTCGCTGGCAATTCTACCAAGTGGTTTACCTGCAGCGTCTACAACATACCATTTGCGCTCAAAAGTTTGCATATCTGGCAAATAGGATTTCATTTTTTTCCCTCCAATGTTCATCTTATTCGGGCTTCATAGTTACACTTTCCATCTCTCCGGGTCCCACTTCCATCCTGACGGTGTTATAAGCTTTTTATCCCTGTATTTGAACGATTCGGGGCAGAATCGTACATTACAACACACTATATTCTAATACAACCTACCGGGCGTGTCAAGAATATTTATATCCAACGAGTATTTTTTGCATTTTTGGCAAAAATCTAATCGCTAAAGCTATCAAAATACCCATTGGTGCCATAAATCCCGGAAATTCAATTATTAGAAAACAAATAAGTCCGCAAAAAAATCCAACTAACGAACCTGAAATTCTAATCCATTGAAGGTCTGCACCCGCAACTTCATTTATTTTTTTCGTCAAATCTTTATCGCTAAGCCTATTTAGTATTAAGCCCACTAATTCTATCACAGTATCGTATTCAATTTCAAGAAGACTGCTCAAGAAATGTTTTATTTCTTTTTCAAAATTAGGCATTTCGTTAATAATGTACATTTTGCTTCTATCAAATATACTGTTCTCATCTGCTATCTTTGCAATTTCATCTGCCCTTTCAGATAGTGTTGCTAAAAGTGATAAAGTTATACTTTCAAAATCGATTTTATCAATCTCTTTCATTTTAAATTTATATAACTCTTTGGAAACTTGTTTTGATTCTAGCCCTGTAATAACTGATGTTATTACTTTCTCTAGCACCTCATCTCTCTCACTTCGACTCTCAATGTTAGATAGCTTTTTCAACTGAACTATTAAACTCTCTATTATTTCTTTAGACATATCTTCATAATTAATAATATTTGTTTTCTCTCCTATGAAAAGCGCCAATTTTGATATGGAACTCTCATCTTTTTTCTGTTTTGAACCTTCAATTATCAGTCTGTTTAAAAAAACATTAAACTCTTTACTAGCAACTTTCTGTATTAAAAAATTACTTAGATTTATAAGATATGGATCTATTGTGTCTCGTGTAGTTTTTGTTTGTAGTAAAGGATATATCTTTTGGAAATCAAGTCTTTTAAGTGCGTTTTTTATTGGCGTATTTGTGTAGTTAGCAATTTGCGAAGCATTATTTTTTAAATTCTCTTTAAGATAGTGCTCAAAAAATAATTTGAATACATTCTCGTTTAAAAAAACTTCCATTACATCTATTTTTTCAATTTCAACAGATATAGATTGTTTTGTTAACACCTTTTCCTTTATCGCATTCATTATTGATTCAATAATTTCAAGACGCTTCTTAGGAATAATTCCAGTAGAATTGAACCAAAGTATTTTTTTGTTAATTGCAGTAATTGCAATGTAATCAGCCACAGAAGCAACTAAAACAGCCTCCGAAACAAAAATAATTCCCCTCAACATTATTCCATAGTCAAAAAAATATGACATGAAAATGCAAAACATCAAACATACTATCGAGGAAACTAAAATTATATCAGCCAATTTTTTTCTTCTATAATAAAGTGACATTATCGTATCACCTCCAAATATATTCTTATTATTGTTACAAATACACCAATGATTGTTCCAAAAAGCATTCCGTTTAGTCTAATGTATTGAAGTTCTGCTGCAGTGTTGTCCCGAAGATAATAGAAGAGTTCTTTCTCGCTCATTGATGTCAAATTAATCTCTACCAGTTGTCTGATTTTCTCTTTGTAATCGTTTGCATATCCTACTATCTTATCTATTAAAATAATCTCTATTTTTTCTCTTAATTCATTATTTGCAGAGACTTCTTCAATGATAAAAGTAATAAATTTTTCAAAAACACCAGAAATCTTTGTTTCTAAATGAAAACTTTCGTCTTTAAATACTCCAAATATTTCTTCAAGTTTCGAACTCAATATGTCACTCTCTTTTAAATAACTTATAAATTTCATATCTATACTGCTTTTATAGTCAACGTCCGTTGCAAATTTTTCGACAGCCTCTAAATAGGATTCTTTCAAAGTTGACATTTCTTTGCTATTCAACTCGGTGTAACTTCTTAGCTTTAACTCTGCGTTTTCTATCATCGATTTTTTTAGAATATTTCCTAATTGGTTCGCGATTAGATTTCTTCTTTTCATATCGTTTTTATAATTCTTAATAGCAAAATCAATTCCACTTTCCATAAGTGAACTTATAGATTTGAGTTTAAAAATACCTGTTAATTCGATAGCACTAGAATTTATTAGCCTTTCGAAATTATCGCTTTCACCCAGTTTATTAAGGAAACTAATTATATACCCGGATGGCGGGTAATTCTGAAAGTGAATATCCAAGCTATCAACAATAGGTCCAAAAAGTTTTTTTATGTCCATTTTTAATAAAATTTCCGAAGTGAGCTTCCCTGTAAATTTTGCGAATATTTTTATCAAACCTTCACTATTAATAATTCCATTGGCATTTTTTTCTTCATTCTTTATATGCGTCAATATTATTTTCACTGGTTTTATTTTAACTAGCGTATCTTCAATGTTTTTTTCGGACATTATCTCTTCAGAAACAAAATCCTTAATTGATTCAATAAGTCCCATTCTTCTCTCAATAGCAATATCTGTTTTAAATCTTATATGTAGCGGCCTTCCAAAAATTGAGGTTACACCATACCAATCTGAAACTCCTCCAATGAGTGCAGCTACCGAAACCCCCTCAAGTGAGATAAAAATAATCTTTATGGACAAAATTGGAATTCCGTTGATCAAAAGTAACTCTTTTAACATAGTAGAATTATCAATGAGAAATATAAAATATGCCGAAGTGAAAAAAATTATAGCTGACCAAAACAAAAGTTTATCCGCTAACCCTTTTACTCTATTTTTCAAATATTTTTCTCCCTTCATATTAATTTTTCAACTTATTGCTATAATAGTTTAAAAATCTTTTTAGATTCAATCATATTATTTTATACGAAACATTTTTGCAAATGTTATAATTATATTATGACATAATTATTATTGATGGAGGTGCATTAAAATGATAGCTACTACAGTATCTATAAAAGTGAAAAAAGACTGCATCAATGAATTTATTGCAGCTACAGTAAAAAACCATCTTGCTACTGTTAAAGAACCAGGTAATATACGATTTGATTTTTTACAGTCACATGCTGATGATTCAAACTTTATTCTCTATGAGGTATTTGATTCAAAAGAAGCGATCGAATTACATAAACTGACCGCGCATTATCTTGAATGGAAGGAAATGGTAGCGGACTATATGGAGATACCACGCGTTGGAACTCCTCATAGAGTCATTGCACCTATTGGTAAAGAACTATGGTAAGTAAAGCATTTTCCCTCACAAAAACACCAACAATCCATTTTGGAGTCGAAAAATTCAATAGTCTTGCGATGCTCATAACAAAATTTGGGGATAAGCCACTCCTCGTAATTAGCAATTCCTTCAAATCATCTGAATTCTATGAAGAGTTGATTTACAATCTTGAAGTTTCTAATATTGATTTCAGGGAAATTCTAAGCAAGGGTGAACCTACTCCTGAATTTATTGATAGCATAAAAGAATTATTTAAAAATGAATTAACCCCATTTACAGTTATAGTTTCAATAGGCGGTGGTAGTGTTATAGATGCTGGAAAAGCCATATCTGCTACATTGTTAGAAAACGGAAGCGTAAAAGACTATCTTGAAGATATGGAAACCCGAACTCATTCTGGTCATAAAATCCCATTTATAGCAGTACCCACTACTTCTGGTACAGGTTCTGAAGCAACCAAAAATGCTGTTATTAGTGAAGTTGGCCCGGGTGGTTATAAAAAATCCTTAAGACACGAAAATTTTGTTCCAGATATAGCTTTGGTTGATCCAAGACTTATGGCATCTTGTCCAAATGCAGTTACTGTTGCTTGCGGACTTGATACACTCACTCAATTAATCGAAGGCTATGTTTCTACTGAATCAAACTCACTAACGGATTCTCTCGCTATTAGCGGAATACAGCATTTTGCAAAGAGTTTTAGTTTGTTAATAAATAATAAAAATGAAGATTTAACAGCTCGTACTAATCTAGCATATGCATCCCTTTTGTCTGGTATAGTACTAGCAAATGCTGGGCTTGGAACAATCCATGGCTTTTCTTCATCTATCGGAGGTTTCTTTAAAATCCCTCATGGTGTTATTTGTGGCTTGTTATTAAGTGATGTTACCGAAGTGTCAATTAAAGGTCTCTTTCAGGCTGAAAAAGAAAATATTCACTATATTAAAAAATATGCCAACATTGGAAAAATTCTATCTGGTGATAAATCCCTTACTGATAAAGAAGCTTGCCATAAACTTATTAATTCGTTAAAAGAGCTATTGGCGATTTCTAACTTTTCAAGTCTCAGCAAATATGGTGTAACTATTAAAGATATTGACAAAATTGTTTCTGAAACATCTAATAAAAACAATCCTTATAAATTAAACAGCGGAGAACTAAAAGAAATTCTCCGCTCGTCGTTATAATCAATGACAATGTTTACCATATGTTCTATGGCGAAGGTGTCGGTGTTTCTGAAGGTGCTGGTACCGGTGTCGGAGAAGGAATAACTGAAGGTGTCGGAGAACCTGTTGGTAACGGCGTTGATTCCGCTGAAGATGTAGGTGATGGCGTTGATTCCGGCGTTGGTGTTGATTCCGGCGTTGGTGTTGATTCCGGCGTAGGCGTAGGTGTAGGCGTTGGAGTCGGATATCCTGAGCCTTCATCCCTAAATATAGGGATTTCATACTGTAAATAAACAGGTCCCATTTCATCCAGAATAGCTTTTATTCTGGATGTTTGTTTTTTTGCCCAGCCAACATCAGTCGCATATTGATGATACGATAAATTATTTTCTACAGCATAGAGATCCCACTTCATTTTATATAATGTGTTTTGAACATAACAACCAGAATATTTAGTAGAGTTTATATAACCATTTGAAATAAATTGAGCACCGCCAATTATTGCTTTATCAACAGTATCCCATGCGTTATTCCCAGCAAGTACTCCTGCTTGATCTTCTGCCTTATAGCTTGTATATGAAATGCCACCAGTATATGCCATTGAAGAACCAAAATCATTTGGATCTTCATCATAGGCTCCTACACCGTACATATTATATACTTTTTTTGAAACAGTGACAGGAACAGTCATGTACGTTCCGTTAGAATTCTTTGTTCGAAGCTGAATTTTAGTTACTTTTATTCCATTTGCGAGTGCTGACTTACCATTCCCTGTCTCAAGGAGCGCATGAGAGACCAAGTAGATTGGATTAATATTATTAACCTTACCAGCTTTGAGAAAGACCTGACCTTTTCCTTCAAGTATTCCTTTCCCTAATAAAACTTTATCTAGTTGTTCTGCAGTAATTCCATCAAAATAGTTTAGTTTCATAAAAACATATTTATATTCAGGATGATCAATATCATTAATATAGTTATTTACATCCATAAAAATCTTTATTTCTTCAATTCTTGCTGCTGCTGAGAAATTTACTGAATTTACATTTTTCCCTTTTGCTTTCTCAAGATTCGTATAATAAGAAAGTGGAAAATCCATAAAGACATAGTTCACTCCATCTGCCTCAACAATCTTCTCATATATTATTTCATCTCCATCTTGGGCTTCCATTACAATCTTAATCTTGTGAATCGTCACGCCCCATGCAGATGCATCCACAGTAGCCTTAAATCCTCCATTTTCACTGCCCGGATATTCTGGATATTTCTTGGCTGCAGTAGCATTGGGCAAATTTTGATCAATAGTTGAAAACTGTACATCATTTACATAAAGTCTAAACTCTTTTATCGCTGATGCATGGACCCCATAACCCTCGACTGTAATGAACTGTCCTAAGTTATTATTGAAATATATTGGGTTACCGACCACTAACTTTGGCTCAGGTTTTGTAACTTTAAAATTAATCACTTTATTTAATTCGAGGGAGTTATCTGGAGAATAAAAAGAGAATTCCAGCTTATGCTCACCCGCTCTAATCTGATTAATATCTAAGTTTAGTTGAAAACCGCTCTTTTCAATATTGGAATAATCCAAATACCTTTCAGCTATCTCATCTGTATCTAAATCCGTAATTATTTCTGTTCGATCAATTCCATCTAAGTTTACTTTTAATATTCCATTTCCTTCAGGTCTGATAAACCAACCACTAATATTAACATCCTTATTCTTTGAAACAAATCCTTCTGTTATACCATTTATTTCGCTGTAAGGTTTTCTAACCTGAAAATATACTTTAGAAGTATAAGTTTTAGTACTGTTATCATTAGCATAAATTTTAACCATAATGTTATGAAGACCTGTTTTATATTTCGAGTAGTCTATCTTCAATTTGTAAACAAAACCTGCATTCATAGATTTAGGATAATTATCATATTCACTAGCTATTTCTGGTGTTTCTATCCCTATCGTAGCAAGACCAACAGTTTTATACATATTATCTACGTAAATGCTTACCTGTTTAATACCTTTTGCATTAACCGCCCATCCAGATATTGTTATATCTTTCGTATAAACAGCTTGTTCTTTCAAAGTAGTCAAATCAGAAACTAAATATCTAGAATATCTAAATGCCCTAGAAATTGTTATACTTTTTCCTGTTGTGAGTTTTGAATAAAGTTTTAATTCATGATTTCCAGGTGTGTATTTTTCAATGTTCAAATTATAAGAAAATGTTCCTTTTGTATCTGTAATAATCGAAGCAATAAGCTTTTTATCCAAATAGACTCCAATCTTTTGAGCGGATTTTACAGAAGTAATGTTACCAGCCAAGTTGAAATCCCTGTTTTTTTCAGAGTTGTTTATTAACGACAATTTAAAATATGGCGTAGGACTTTCCGCAAAAACAACTAGAGTTGTATTCGAAAAGAATAAAACTCCAAAAATTAGTAAAATTATTATTTTAAAGAAACTTTTATTTAGATGCATTTTTCCCCCTTTTTCAGTAATAAACTTCCATCAAAAACAGTCCGTGAGCAGGAGCGGTTACACCGCCAAGCCTTCTGTTTTTTTCATCAAGCATTTTTGATATTGTTTCCATACTTAATTTGCCTACTCCATATCTGACAAGGGTACCAGTAATTATCCTAACCATATTATAGAGAAATCCATTACCTTTAAAATCAATATATATATCAGTGTCATTTGGCGTTGAAATTTCGATTGAGTATATAGTTCTTACTGCATTTTTTATTTTACTTCCAACCGCCATACATCCAGAAAAATCATGCGTTCCCAAGAATATTTCAGATGCTTTGCGCATTCTATCAATATCTAATTTATCGCAATATTTAATCCACCAAGCATGATGCCTATCAAGCGCAGAAGGATATCTACTATTTCTAATTTTGTACCTATAATGCTTACCCTTTGCGTCAAATCTAGAGTGAAAATTCATACTAATATCTTCTGATCCGACTACCGAAATATCCCCTGGCAAGATTTTATTAAGGACTAATGGAAATATTTCTCCAGGAATCTTTGAATTAGTATAAAAATTAGCTGTCATTTTTTCTGCGTGAACGCCTGCGTCAGTTCTACCTGCTCCATTTACAATCATTTTTTCATTTGTCAATTTAAATAATGCTTTTTCTAATTCCTCTTGAATCGAAGGCCCATTTTGTTGAGATTGCCATCCGCAATAATTGGTGCCATCATATTCTACAATCAGTTTTATATTTCTTGAATAAGCAAGAAGTCTCTCAGGATACTTTTTCGGATGTAACTTCTGTTCATAAATTTTTTTATATGTTTCTATATGAGAATTTGACATAAGCCCCTCCTGACATTACAAAATTCTTGAAACCACTATAGAAGCAGTAAAAAGCATAAAAACAAAAAGTGCAACTATATCAAGTTTTCCAAATTTCAATTGTTTCATTCTTGTTCTGCCATAATCTCCTCTGTAACATCTAGCTTCCATAGCCATTGCTAGTTCTTCTGCTCTTCTAAATGCACTCACAAAAAGCGGAACAATAATTGGAACCATTGCTTTTGCTCTCTCGATAATATTTCCAGACTCAAAATCTGCTCCTCTGGCTTTCTGTGCATTCATTATCTTTTCTGTTTCCTCCAGAAGCGTCGGCACAAATCTTAAAGCAATAGTCATCATCATAGCCAGTTCATGTGCTGGTAGCCCAATTCTTTTAAAAGGAGAGAGCAATTTTTCGATACCATCAGTTAACGCTATAGGAGATGTAGTTAAAGTCATTATGGATGCGCCTGCAATAAGTAGAATCAGTCTTATTGACATGAAGATGGCTAAATCTGCTCCTTCTTGTGTGATTTTTATGATCCAATACTTAAATATTACTGTATCCCCAGGTGTAACCAAGAGGTTCAATACAGCTGTAAAAATAATTAAATATATCACTGGTTTAAGGCTTTTCAATAAGAATTTCGCTGATATTTTCCCTAGATATACTACTAGCGCAATAAAAGCAACAACTATACTATATGCCAAAAGTTTGTTAATTACAAAAATTACAGTAATAAAACCCATTGTGGCAAGAATCTTTGTTCTAGCATCTAATTTATGTATGGGAGTATCGGCCGGAATATATTGACCTAATGTTATGTCTTTTAACATGTGTTTACCTCTTGAACCTTCTAATAAGTTTTTCGCTTGCTTCAGCCACGCTTAGCGAGTGCAAATCTCCCGCACCATTTTCTTCCAAAATCGATGTTAGTTTGGTTATTTCTGGCACCCCTAAACCAATGCTCTCAAGGTGTTTTGACTTTCTGAAAACTTCTCTAGGAGACCCTACAATATCTATTTTACCTTTATTCATAACAATTATTCGATCTGCATGATCTGCAATATCTTCCATTCTATGTGTTACTAAAAGCACAGCCATCTTTTGTTTAACGTGAAAATTTTGGACTACTTCTAATATATCAGCTCTACCTTTAGGATCTAAGCCCGCTGTAGGCTCGTCAAGGATTAAATATCGAGGTTCCATGGCAAGTATCCCCGCGATAGCTGCCCTTCTCTTCTGTCCGCCTGAAAGTTCGAAAGGTGATGCCCCTTTAATATTTTCAAAATCTAATCCAACTAATTCGATAGCTCTTTTTACCCTGTTCTCCAAATCCGAACCCTTTATGCCCATATTCTTTGGTCCATAAGCTACATCTGCATATACAGTCTCCTCAAAAAGTTGATACTCTGGATATTGAAATACCATTCCAACTTTGAATCTAATCTGTTTCATTAAAACGCCTTTAGAATGCAAAAGTGATCCGTCCACAATAATCTCACCTGAATCGGGCTTTATTAATCCATTTAAGTGTTGCATAAGAGTGGATTTCCCTGAGCCAGTATGGCCAATTATTCCCACAAACTCACCTGATTCAATATTCATTGAGATATTATCTATTGCCTTATGTTCTAATGATGTTCCTTTATTATAAATGTATGTTAAATTCTTTACTTCAAGCGACATTTTTTCCTCTTTCAAAATATGTTATTTACTTAATAGTGCTTTTGCCATCTCTTCCACAGTAAGTATGCTTGTGCCAATATTCAAACCAGCCTCGCGTAATTCATGTGCCAATTCAACCATTTGTGGAACTTCAAGTCCTAATTTTTTTAGTTCAGGGACTTCATTAAAAACTTCACGCGGAGTTCCTGACATATAAATCTCACCTTTATTCATGACGTATACTCTATCGGCATAAACAGCTTCATCCATAAAGTGAGTAATTGCAACTACCGTTATTCCTTCTTCTTTATGTAGCTTTTCAACAGTTTTCATAACCTCTCGTCGACCTGAAGGATCTAGCATAGCTGTAGCCTCATCTAGAACTATTATGTTTGGCTTCATCGCTAATATTCCAGCAATAGCTATCCTCTGTTTTTGACCTCCTGAAAGATTATGCGATGAGTCTTCTGCATAATCCAACATACCCACAATCTCTAGTGATTCATCTACTCTTTTTCGTATTTGAGCCGACTCAATACCCATATTCTCAGGCCCAAATGCAACGTCTTCTTCAACAATTGTCGCAACTATTTGATTGTCTGGGTTTTGGAATACCATTCCTGCACTCTGCCTTATTTCCCAAATGAATTCATTATTTAAGGTATCGAAACCATTTACTATTACTTTTCCTGTATCCGGCAATAATAAAGCGTTTATATGTTTTGCTAAAGTAGATTTACCTGACCCATTATGGCCAATCACAACAATATATTCACCTTTTTTTACGTTAACACTTACATCCTTAACGGCAATGCTGTTAGGTCTTCCATAATTCTTATATGTATGACTTATATTTTCTGTAATAATTATATTTGAATCATTCATTTGATTTTTCTCCATTTTCTCTCAGACGATATTCATTAAAGAAATTAGCACAAAGCAAAATTCCAAACTACATTATATCAAAAAAAATCGACATTGTCTTTCATTCCAAACCTCCAGCAATTTTTTTCATATTCTATATCTTATTATAGTTCCTGAAAAAATCTTTACACCTTAACTCAAACAAAAAAATCGATACATTCTAAACATAGTCCAGAATGTATCGATACGCTTTGTAAGTGCTTTATTTTTCGTAAGGCTTAGTGACCCCAACGGGATTCGAACCATCCCGTAAGTGTTAGATTTATAGTCATTGGATACTTTATTTATCGCAATTATTTTAAGTCATTCTGCACCCATT
>CAYZED010000013.1:58929-65561 GCA_964477445.1 uncultured Clostridiaceae bacterium
TAATCCAATCTACTAACATTTGAACCGTCGACGTTAGTGATCATAAGCCTTTTTGATTTTGTGTCAAAATAACATATCTTCCCATTCTTCACATCAAAGTAATGAATCGGCCCTTTTATTATATTCATAAATCCAGTTCCGTCAATTTTTATGCGATGTAAATCTTGTTCAATTCCACCTATATAATAAATCCATCCGTCATCATATTTAATCTGGCTTGCATCTTCAGGCGCTATGATTTTTAATAAATTATTATTGACTTCCTTCGATAAATCGCCCACGCTAACAGAATATATATAATTTTTATCGAGACTGTTTATAAAATAAATGTATCCGCTATTATATGCAAATCCTTTTGTTTTATTACTCATTACTCTTTTGTCTCGATTAGCTGAATTTACCCATATTTCATTATTCATTGAAATATTTCTATATAAAAACCCATCAGATGTATAAATCAGATTATCTGCATACTTTTTCGACATAATATACACTTCATAAGTACTATAATCAACATAACTAAGTTGTTTTTCTCCATTAAAATCAGGAATAAAATACAATTTAGTGTCTGTTGAATATAGTTCGCTGGCACTATTATTAAATAGCATTGTTTTTTTATTTGAATTTTCACGCCTGTAAATTCCGAAACCTGGTGCTGAATAAGCAACTATTAATTTGCCATTCGTGTCATTTGAAACACTAACGCTATCAATCGATAGATCGCTAAGACGAGTTTTTTGAGTTCCATCTAGGTTTATACTATACAATCTACTGTTGTCTGAAGTGCTCGCATAATAAACTTTCCCCTGAAATATCAACGGGTTTGTTATTATATCAGATCTTGAGGCAGAATCACTAAAGAAATAGATAAGAATGAAAATAATAAAGAATGTTAGAACAATCAATCCCCCAAATCTGAGATTATAGTTTCTTTTTTCAATTCTAGCAGCCTCATTTTTTAAATCTAAAGTATTTAATTTTTCTTTAGCATAATCCCCTAATTCATATTTTCGATCCAATAATTTGGCATCCTCCAGCTCATTCGCGCGCTGAATTGCAGCTCTTATCGTGTCTTTCTTTATATTATTACAATTTGGTTCGTCTTTTGAATCTAAGCAACCAATATCATCAGGCTTCGAAATTATAAGCGAATCAATGCTCTCTTCATTCTTTTCTTCTTGTGGAATCGTCCAAAGGACATGACCACAATTATCGCAATATCGCAAATTATCTCCTAGATCAAATCCGCATTTTGGGCAACTTCTTTGCATATGTAGCCTCCCATTCATGTTTATAATTAATATATTACGCTATCGTAATTATATAGTTTTTCCGAAAGCTCTTTTTTCCCTGTTTCGCTAAAATAAAATTCTTTAATTTGGTTTACTAGATTCATATATTCGCATCTAATAAGCTCAACTCCTTAACTAGATTCCATTGATTATTAACTCAACCGGGCAATGATCCGAACCCATAATAGACGGATGAATTACAGCGTCTAACATAAAGTCTTGTAATTTCTTCGAAACGCAAAAATAGTCTATACGCCAACCAATATTCTTCTCTCTCGAATTTGCAAAATTTGACCACCACGAGTATGCTCCTATTTTATCTGGATAAAAACATCTATAGCTATCAACGAATCCAGCTTTTAACAGCTCTGAAAATTTCGATCTTTCTTCATCACTAAATCCAGCGTTCTTCCTGTTTGACTTAGGATTAGCTAAATCAATCTCATTATGAGCGACATTTAAATCCCCACATACTATTACTGGCTTGATCTCATCAAGTTTTACGAGATATTCTCTAAAAGCGTCTTCCCACATCATTCTGTAAGGTAGTCTTGCCAATTCTCTTTGTGAATTTGGTGTATATACGTTAACTAAAAAAAACTTCTCATACTCCAAAGTTATTGTTCGTCCTTCATTGTCATGTTCCGATACTCCAATGCCGATTTTTACGGAAATCGGTTCTATCTTTGAAAAAATTGCTGTTCCTGAGTAACCTTTTTTTATTGCATAGTTCCAATACTGAGAATATCCATCCAAAGATAGATCAATCTGACCTTCTTGAAGCTTTGTTTCTTGAATACAAAAAATGTCCGCTTCGAAGTTATTAAAAATATCAACAAATCCTTTACTAACGTTTGACCTTAATCCATTAACATTCCATGATATAAGTTTCATGCTTATGACCTTCACTTTCAAGATTTTGTAATAGCAATTCATTTATGCAGTGTGTTTTCAAATAATCCAATCGCCATTTTTTCTATTAAGTCTTTCATTTCCAATTTGCTCGTCCAGCATTCAGGAACCGCCTCAATTCCCAGACTTGCACCAAGTATACTTCCTGTGATAATGCCCGTACTATCACTGTCACCGCTGTGATTTACAGAAGCTAGAACTGCTGAACTAAAGTCATTTTTATATCTTAGTGCACAAAAAACTCCTATTGCTAATGCTTCTTCACCTAGCCAACCCTCTCCGAGCTCAAGCAAACAAGCCTTAACAGATTTCGCGCTTTTAGCTAATTCCAATGCTTTTCTTAAATGAAATTCCACTTCTTCATTACCCTTGTAATGAACTAGTTTTTCTAATGCGGTTTCAACAGCTCTTTCTACTTCATAACCCTCTATAATTTCCGAAATAATCAAAGAAAAAGCTCCCGCTGAAAGGTATCCTGCTGGATGGCAATGTGTAATGCAAGCAATCATATTTCCTAAATCAAATGCTGTTTCTGAATCAAAAAATAATCCCACTGGTGCATTTCTCATAACAGCTCCGCAACCTTTGCTCTTATTAATAGGATTTAATATCGTTCCTGCTCGACCACTCTTTAGTGCTCTGATGCTTGTTTTACCTGGTCTTCTTAAATTATATACTCTCTCATCATCTATTAATCCATCTTTATAAATATCTAATTTGGTTGTTTTTAGCGGTCTCTCTTGAGTATATAGCCACCTTAAATAACTTATATAAACTTGATTCATAACTTGATCTTCTAAAATAACTGATTCATCTTTTATTGAATTTATTAATCCTTCTGCCGTAAAGAGCGCCATTTGAGTATCTTTGATTTCGGCCATATTCCCTTCTTTACAAGTCAAATCTAAAATGCCTACCTCACCATATACATCTTTAATCTCATCAAAACTCATAGTTTCAATTGGCCATCCTAATGAATCTCCTACCGCTCCTCCTAGCAAACATCCAAGATAAAAGTTCAATCCCTTACTCATAATTAAGCCCTCCTTCTAATTACTTAAATATTTATCAACAACTACTAATTGCTAATAGTATGTACTTTATCCGTCCATTGAACTGCATCAAGATATAGTTTGGGCAAAATATTCATTGGTATACCAAAATCCCCCGAGATTTTTTTTGTTTGATTCCAGTCACCTATTTCATAAGCCTTTACTAGCAAAAAAACATCCAAAAAGATTCCGATATTACCTTCAAGTGCTCTTTTTATATCTTCATTTATTGGTAATTCCTTCAAAACATCTTCCATTTTTCTTTCCATTAAGACATCTATCATTGAAAACATGCCTAAAATGAAAAACTCAGATGATTTTTCTCCTTGATTTACAAGCAAACTTATCTTTTCCGCAAATCTGGCCCTTATCATACAAGTTCTAGTAACAATATCTGGCTTACCCTCTCCCATTCCTCTTACTAAAACTAATACAACCCATTTTTTTAATTCGTTCATTCCAACTATCATCAATGCATGTTTAATGGAGTTAATACTAGTAGTTAAATACTGACCGGCTTCATTTATATATTTTAATAGTTTGAAAGTAAGAGAAATATCTTTTTCGATTATTTCAGCTAATTCATCGAATTTTGCATCTCTCTTATTAATAATGCTAAATAATTGAGATATGCTAACCTGCGTAGTTCTAATATCTTTACCAGAAACAATTACTGGCTTACTGAAAAAATATCCTTGAAAATATGTGTAGCCCCATTCAACTGCTTGCTTGAAGTCTTCGTATGTTTCAACTTTCTCCGCCAAGAATTTTATACGCTTATTGCTAATTTTTTTCATTACATTTTTGCGTTCTATTCCCTTGGTTATGATAAAATCAATCTTAATAATATCAGCTAAATCAATGAGTGGTTGATATAATGGATCAAATACAAAATCATCTAAAGCAACTATATATCCATTCTTTTTTAATTCTTTAACAGAATCTAGTATATCTTGCGTTGGCATAATATTCTCTAGTATTTCTACTACTAAGCTATTTTTTGTAAACATTAGGGCAACTCTATCATTTAGTAATTTTTCGGTGAAATTAACAAAAGCTTTCTTACCACAAGCTAATGTGCTAAGTCCAATAGTCATTAATCCATCAGTTATTACAGTAGATGTAGCAGTATCACCATCAACCCCATCACTAAAACTATTAACATTTCCACTTCTATAAAGTAGTTCATATGCAACAACTTCTTGATTTTTGTTTAAAATAGGTTGCCTCGCAACAAATACATCCATTTTTTTCACCTCATTTCATCCTGTTTTATATTATTTATAATTTATCACAAAATATCTTTGTTCCTAGAAATTGCTTCTTCAATTTTTTCTAAGAAACTATTGCGATTAATAGGTTTTCGAATATAATCATCAACTCCAAGTTCTTTCGCTCTGATTACATTTTTTGCATCAGCATGCTCAGTTAATACGATAATTGGAATATTCGAATATCTTTCATCATCTTTGAGTTTAGCAATGAGTTCAAATCCACTTTCACTTTTTAAGGTAAGATCCATAATTATTAAATCTGCCAATTTACCATATTCTTCAACCTTCATAAATAGGCCGATTTCTCCCCCAACTTCAACTGGAATTATACCAATTTGTTTAAGTAGCAATTTAACTTCAAATCTAACAGTAGGAGAATCCTCTACGATAATTATCTTTTTTTTGCTCTCCAACATTACACTCTCGTCATCCATTTTTTTCACCAGTCCTATTCTAAAGTAATATTTAGTCTCTCAAAATCTTCCGTTATGCTCTGCTTCGTTACTTTAAATACTTTCTTAACATTTTCGATATCTTCTTCAATTCCTTCATAGGTTTCTGATTTTAGCTTCAAATCAATTTCTTCAGCATATTTATTCATACTGTATAGGTTTAGATTTATTGATACCCCTTTAATATTATGTACTGTTCTTTGCATCTTTGACCAATCAAAACTAGCAAGTTGAGAATCAATTTCAGAAAATTCCGAATCCATTTCTTTTAAATACTCAGCAAATAGAAGTGCAATATCTTCTATATCTGCTCCTAATTCCGCGGCTAAACCTTCAACGTCTATTTTTTCAATAATAATTGACATTCCAACACCTCTTTATGTATATTTTTTTAGCATTTCATATAGTGCTGCTATTCTAATCGGTTTTGATAAATGATCCGTCATTCCAGCGTCAATACACGCTTCAATATCATCTTGAGTTGCACCAGCAGTGAGTGCAATTATCGGCGTATGCTTTTCTTCATATAATTCTCTTTCCTGTTTTCTTAAAATCTTTGTGGCTTGTAATCCATCCATTTCTGGCATCATAATATCCATTAAAACTATGTCATAATTTGATTTAGAAAACATATCACATACTATTAATCCATTCTCAGCGAATTCAAACATACAATTTAATTTCTTTAAATTTATCGCTGCAATTTCTCTGTTTATTCTATTATCTTCTGCTACCAGGACTTTAACCCCTTTAAGTCGTTCATAATCGATTTCAGTTTTTTCACTGCAAATAGAACTCTTAAAGCACTCTCCCTCCGTTGAATTACCAGAAACATCAAAAGGTATTTTACAAATAAAAGCACTGCCTTTACCACTTTCGCTCTCTAGCAATAGCTCACCATTCATTAACTCTACTAAGTTTTTTACTATAGACAAACCTAATCCAGTTCCACCATATTTTCTGGTCGTTGTACTATCTGCTTGCCTAAAACTTTCGAAAATCCTATTTTGGCTTTCTTTCGGTATACCTATACCATTATCTTTTACATAAATCTCAATATTTATCTTTCCATCAGAATTACTTATTTTTTTCGAACCAACTATAACGGTTCCTTCATGCGTAAACTTTATCGCATTACCGATTAAATTCACAAATATTTGACGAATTCTTGTGTAATCACCAATAATAACTTCATCAATTTTATCATCAATTTCGGCTTTCATATATATTGATTTACCAGCTGCTGTAACTGAAAAAGTTTCAACCATTTCGTTTGTTAAAGCTTTCAGATTAAAAGGGGATGTTTCGAGTTCCATTTTTCCGGCTTCAATTTTTGAGAAATCGAGAATATCATTTAAAATTCCCATAAGCGAAATTGCAGAATTCAATATTATATTAATATAGTACTGCTGTTTATCTTTGGAAAGATCTCCTGCGTCTAAAATTTCCGCCATTCCAATAACCGCATTTAATGGAGTCCTGATTTCATGGCTCATATTTGCTAAGAAAAAATCTTTAGCTCTGTTGGCATTTTCCGCTTCTAATTTTGCCTTTTCTGCAATTTGTATAGCTGCTTCCAATTCGGTAATATCTCTTAAAACAATGATTTCTCCTGTTTTCTTCCCTCTCTTATTATATATCGAACTGATT
>CAYZED010000013.1:65571-71089 GCA_964477445.1 uncultured Clostridiaceae bacterium
TGTATGAAGGATCTGCGACTCAAGCTGATTCTATGAATTTAGAGGAACTTTTTCTTCTTTGCCCTCGACATCTTTTAAGTATTCTATTAATTCTTTCCATTTTATCAATGAAACCGCAAGTTCTTTCCCTAAGTATTGATAGTTTCCTGAATTATTCTGATAGATAAGTTTTCTCGCACTTTTGTTTAAGTCAATAATCCTTTTTTTGTTATCCAATACAATAACAAGATCATTCATTTCTTCTACCAAGATATCTCTCGCAACAGGGACAATTTCTAACATTTTCATGTTGAAGAGCGCGAAGAAGAGAAAAATTCCGGTTAACACAAACGCAAAAGGTGTTAAATCGAGGTTATTAAAATTAATAATATTAAAATTAAACAACAAATTTGCAATAAAAGGAAAAACAGCTGATATTAGGACAAGTACGGCTTGCATTCTGTAAATTCTTGTCATTCTAATACTCGCTCTGATGAACACGTACATACCAAGTAAAATAAAAACATACAAATATATCATATTTGTCCAGAAGAAAACCCCATTATCTAGAACAAGGAAACCCTCTTTAATAGCTGTTTTTGAATAGTATAAATTATGCAATGGATTTGTCCAAAGAAAAAACATACATATAACTGGAACTATGCTTGCAATAATCCATTCCCTTTTCCTAAATGGTTTCAAACGATTTTCGTATTCTCTCGCTAGCGCATAGAAGGCCAAAGGAACAATTTCAATGCCAATATATCGAAGGTTCGAAATTATTAATTTAGTATTAAAATCTTGATTAGTTAGAACTACTAACTGAAAAAATGTCCATATTGCAATACCTGCCATCATTATCGCAAAAGGGCGTGATCCAGGTGATTCATTCTTTCTAAAAACTGTCACTGATAAAACAAAAGATAATATTGCACAAATTATCAATGCTATAAAATAAATAGTCTCCGGCATAGTTCCCTCCGATATCATTCAAAGTCAGTAAATCTGTCTAGCTAATCCTAATTCCTGAAATTTAACTATAATCAAACATGCAAGTCTCTTTTTTTATAAAATATGTAAGTTACGCCTATAAACACAAGAATCAATGCGCTCGATAGTAACACATAACCGTTTTCCAAACCAACACCTTTGATTAGTTCCTTCGAGTCAAAATATTTAAACGGTGTTAGGAACTTAAGATTATCAAGTTTATTATTTAAGTCAATCATTGCTGAGAATATATATGCCGCAAGTAATATAAGGGCTGATAGCTGTCCAGTCTTTTTTGGATTTCTTGAGATTGAGGAAATCCCAGCTCCTAAAAACATAAATATTAGTTGAAAAACAAACAATGCAACCATCATTAAAATTATACCTTTATTAAAATCAGGTCCTTTATTATAAATCGAAATCGCTTGTATTGAAGCCAAACATGTAACCAAATTAATAATAACAATATTTATAAAAGCTGCTATAAGCTTATATGTTATTATAGCCCATCTGCTTCGTGGTTTAACATAAAGATAATCAGCCGTTTTATCTCTTTCTTCTTTTGATATTATTGATGAACCAATAAACACTGCATGGATTCCTGCCAAAAGCATAAAATAAAGAAAAAACATTGAATAAAATCCTGAAATGCTACCTATGTCTATACCATTTAGTCCAAAAATCGCTATTACTGACTTTGGTAACTGACTAAACAGCTCTACACCCGCCGATCCAGCACCTGAAATGCCAGAATATTTCACCATACCAACGTAAACCATGAAAATCATAGTTAAAGACCAAATTATTAAGGATTTTCTATTTGCTTTTAATTCTCTCAGTATAATATTCATAATTTGTCCCCCCTAAACTGACGCAATATTTTTGCGATCAAAAACAAAATGAGTAATAAGAATGAAAATGCCAGAGAGTAACAAGCTCAAAATAAGATAATTACTATTCAAAGCTCCTTTGGTTAGAATATCTGCTGCATTAAAATAAGCAAAAGGAGTTATATATCCTAGTCCAGAATCAGGGAAGGATTGGTGCAAAAATTCAATAATATAGAAAACGAACACTATTCCCATTGAGGTAGGTAAAACTGTCTTAACTCTTTTCATGAAAACAGATACCATCATACCGAAAGTTAAGAAAAAAAACTGAACTAATAGTAAACTTGCATTTAGTACCACCAAGGTTCCAAAATCATATGTTTTCGATGTTATAAAACTAATTATTAAAGTCGAAGCCCAAGTGAAAATAACATATTGTGACAAAACAAATGTAATCGCTGAAAGCCCTTTTGCTCCCACTATAGTATTTCTAGTGACTGGTTTAGAAACTAAGAAATCTGCTGTATATTCACGCTCTTCCTTAGAGATAACAGCATATCCTAATTTCATCCCGTATATTGCTGCAGCTAGCATTACATAGTTTTGGATAAATCCAAAGAATCCTAGCACTTCTGCGAAATTAAATTTCCCCAACCCCAATGCTTTTACTAAAACTGCAGGAAATTTAGATATAACTGCATTCATTTTATCCGCCTCTTTGGCAATGGCTGGAAACATCAACATAAATCCTAATACGATAATAATTATACAAATAGTCCAAATTAAAAATTCTTTCATACCCATTTTTATTTCATGTAAATAGATATTCATGTGTTACTCCTCCTTCTCATAGTAATGCATGAAAATCTCTTCAAGCGTTGGTTCTTCTACCACAAGGTTCTTTGTTTTTCGGACATGAAGTTTTTCTATAATTAATGAAACTTCTCCGCCGAATAAAAACTCTGCTTTTTCCTTCTTTACTTCCAGTTCCGTTATTCCTGCAATATCAAAGTATCCATCTGGTATTGACTCAGCCATTTCAACCTTAAATCGTTTATAGTTTGCATCTTGCATAGATTCAATTTGATCAACTTTAACCATTCTTCCATCTTTAATAATACCAACTCTGTTACATAGTTTCTGAACTTCTCCAAGGATATGCGATGAAAAAAGTACTGTTGCGCCTTTTTTATTTTCTTCTTCGATTAGCTCAAAAAACCTCTGTTGCATTAATGGATCCAATCCACTAGTTGGTTCATCAAGTATTATTAATTTGGGACTGTGTAGCAATCCTTGAACTATACCAACTTTTTTCTTGTTCCCATATGATAAATCATCAATTTTTTTATTTAAATCCAAATCCATAATTTCAGCAAGCTTGTTAATTCTCTTTAGGTCAACATTTTTATAGAAACTAGCAGAATATTTCAGTAAATCAAAGACTTTCATATTATCATAGTAGAAAACTTCTGCTGGTAGATATCCAATGTTTTTTCGAATTTCAACACCTTCTTTAATGCAATCTTTGCCAAAAATAGTTGCAGATCCGCTTGTTGGATATATTAGTGACAATAATGTTCTTATAGTAGTAGATTTTCCCGCTCCATTAGGTCCAATAAATCCAAATATCTCGCCTTCTTTAACATCAAAACTTACATCGATAATACCGCGTGATTTACCATAATATTTGGTCAAATTCCTAATTTCAATTACATTCATTATTTCTGCCTCCTATAACATTTTCTAATCCTACATTATATTTTAACACATTATTTTCTTAATTTGGTCTTTTTATTTGGTCATTCTAGTTAATACATTTACATTAAGCCTTCTTTTTTTGTATAATATTTAATGTAATAAATAAAAATAAAAGAAAGCTAAGGAGTAAAAAACATGACAAAAAAAGGTAATCAAAGAAGCACAATTTTTGTAAAGAATGAAACTGATGCCAATAGATTCGCATCCTTTATTATGTTGCTAACGATTATATTTGTAGCACTTGTTTACGTGTTAGATCTTATCGGACTTTTTATTGTTCCAATTAACACCATGACAATAGCGATGGCTATCTCTTCATTCTTCCTAATTATGCCTGCTATACTAGTATTTATTTTCAAGGTCGAGGGTTCATGGTTAAAATATATTATTGTATCTTTTGCAGTGCTAATGGTATCAACAGTTTCTGCGTTTTTAACTTTTCATACCCTTCTTCTTTATGTTTTCGCTATAGCAATATCTAGTTTATATTTTTCAAGAAGTTTAACTTGGTTCTCCGTTATTTTAACAATTATCTTAACTTCAATTGCCCAAATTCTTTCCTTACAGTTAGGTGGCGTAGTTGATAACAACTTCAAAATTCTATATGATGTGTTAATTTACGGTGTAGTACCTCGTGCAATCGAACTCGTTGCTCTATCATTTATATTCACTGCACTAGCTAACAGAACAAGAAGAATGCTTGAAAATGTAATGGATGCCGAAGAGCAAAAAGTCGTTTTAGATAATGCTATGAAAGTAAAAGAACAATCCACAAAAGTTTCAGAAGTTTTAAAGGATTCAGTAACACAATTAACAAAAATAACCATTGATACTACCTTGCAGAGCAAAAACATCGCTGAAAGCGCTAATAAAGCCATGAGGGGTTCGGAAAAAACAATTGAATATGTAGCTTTAGCTACTAATGAGTTTTATGAAGTTTCAGAAAGTTTAGAAGCTGCTTCAAAAGAAAACAATTTGATATTTACGAGTTCGAAAGAAATCGATGCTCTTGCAAAAGAAAATCAACTAATTATTAAAACCGCCACAGAAAAAATGAACTATATTAATAAATCAACAGCAAACAGCACTGAAACTATATCCCGACTCGGAGATCGGTCAAATGAAATCGGGAAAATTGTTGATGTTATCACTGCTATTTCTGAACAAACAAATTTACTAGCACTTAATGCCGCTATCGAATCTGCAAGAGCTGGAGAAGCTGGAAAAGGCTTTGCTGTTGTCGCTGATGAAGTTAGAAAGCTTGCTGAACAATCAAAAAATGCTTCTGAAGAAATCTCAAAACTTATTTCAGAAGTACTTAAAGATACCTCATCAGCCGTTGAAAACATGAATACTGGAAAAGAAATTGTTGATGACGGCCTTCAAATTATGAAACTTGCGGAAGTTTCGACAGAAAAAATAACTAATGCATTAGCTTCAATTAGTATTAAAATAAGTTCGGTAAGTCAAATTTCGAAAGACGCAGCAAGCCAAAGTGGGCAGCTCGCACATATGGTTGAAGAAATAAAAGAAATTAATGCTGAGAGCCTAAATGATATGAAAGAGATTGTAATTGCCACCGAATCCCAACTTAAAGATATTGGAATAATTGAAAAATCTGTAGACGATATTGACAAAATATCTACACAACTGCTTGATGTAGTAGGAAAGTGAATAAATTCAACAATGACAAAAGCAATTCAGAAGCTTCAGAGCCCCAATTTCCGCGTAAATTGGTACGGTGTCAAAGCCACCTTCTGAAATTCTGAATTGCTGTCATTTCAATCTCTTTTTATTAATCCGCCCATCGAATTTACTTCAGAAATGACAAAAGCAATTCAGAAGCTTCAGAGCCCCAATTTCCGCGTAAATTGGTACGGTGTCAAAGCCACCTTCTGAAATTCTGAATTGCTGTCATTTCAATCTCTTTTTATTAATCCGCCCATCGAATTTACTTCAGA
>CAYZED010000014.1:0-6219 GCA_964477445.1 uncultured Clostridiaceae bacterium
TCAGAAAAAACTTACTCCTCGATTGACGCTAACCACAACAAATAAAACTTGAAACTATACATGATTGCGTGACTCTTCGTCATTTCGCTTTTTCTGCCTCGGTTGCGTATTTAATATTAATTTGCGTTTCATCTTAGAATAAATTAAATAACGCAAATTCTTATGAGATACGTGCCCTCGTCAGAAAAAACTTACTCCTCGATTGACGCTAACCACAACAAATAAAACTTGAAACTATACATGATTGCGTGACTCTTCGTCATTTCGCTTTTTCTGCCTCGGTTGCGTATTTAATATTAATTTGCGTTTCATCTTAGAATAAATTAAATAACGCAAATTCTTATGAGATACGTGCCCTCGTCAGAAAAAACTTACTCCTCGATTGACGCTAACCACAACAAATAAAACTTGAAACCGCATTTGATTGCGTGAATCTTCGTCATACTTACAAATAAAACTAATATAAAATTTTATGGAGGTAAAGAAAATGGAAAACAAAAAATGTGAACCAAAAGTTACTGAGACTGAACATGTGAGACATAAAGTTATGCTTGAGGATAGTGAACTTCCAAAATCATGGTATAATATCGTGGCTGATATGCCAATAAAACCTTCGCCTTATCTTAATCCGATGACAAAGGAGCTATTAGGCCCTGAGGATATGCTCGCGATTTTTCCAAGAGAAATTGTGATGCAGGAAATGGCTAGTGAAAGATATATTCCAATTCCTGAAGAAGTCCGCGACTTGTATAAAACTTACAGATCCACTCCTCTATATAGAGCATATAGACTCGAAGAGGCCATCGGAACAAGAGCAAAGATTTATTACAAATATGAAGGCGGAAACGCGACTGGTAGCCATAAGTTGAACACTGCAATTCCACAAGCATATTATAATAAAGCTGAGGGAGTTAAGAGAATCACAACAGAAACTGGTGCAGGCCAATGGGGAAGTGCCATAAGTATGGCGACTTCAATGGTTGGAATCGAATGTGAAGTGTTTATGGTAAGAACAAGTTTTGAACAAAAACCATATAGAAAAAAACTTATGAATGTTTTTGGAGCAAAAGTATATGCAAGCCCTAGCGAGCAAACAGAGTTTGGGAGAGAAATGTTAAAGAATGATCCTGAATGTACAGGAAGCTTAGGAATTGCGATAACTGAAGCTGTTGAAGAAGCAGTTAAATGCAAAGATACCAAGTATGCTTTAGGTAGTGTTTTGAATCATGTTTTGTTACACCAGACAATTATTGGTCAAGAAGCAAAGCTGCAAATGGAAAAAATAGGTGATTACCCAGACGTTATATTCGGATGCTGCGGTGGTGGAAGTAATTTTGCTGGTATTGCTTTTCCTTTCCTACAAGACAAATTAGTCTCAGGTAAAAAGCTTCGTGCTGTAGCGGTTGAGCCAAAGGCTTGCCCTTCACTTACAGAAGGTGAATATAAGTATGATTTTGGTGATACAGGCAAAATGACTCCAATGTCTATGATGTATACGCTCGGAAATGATTTTATTCCTTCAAGCATTCATGCAGGCGGATTAAGATATCATGGAGCTTCACCACTAGTTAGTCAGCTAAAACATGAAGGAATTATTGAAGCTGAAGCTTACGAGCAGGATGAGATTTTTGAGGTTGCTAGAATATTTGCTAGAGCTGAGGGGATTTTGCCAGCACCAGAATCAGCACATGCAATTAAAGGTGCAGTTGAAGAAGCAAAAAAATACATGAAAAATGCATCATCAGAAAACTGCGAAGATGCACCTGTTATATTATTCTGTTTATCAGGACATGGATATTTCGATCTCACAGCCTATGACGAAGAAGAATAGAGTAAAAGATTTTGAAACGGAGCTTCTCAGACTATAGGAATTCCTTTATTTTATTTATTAAGGTAAGACTATCAATGGGTTTGGTTATATAACTATCCATTCCCACAGAAATACATTTTTCAACATCAGAAGATAGGGCGAACGCCGTAAAACCAATGATAGGCGTATGCCCATCTTCTTTTGATTCTATTAAACGAATCGCTATAGTAGCATCGTAACCATTCATTATTGGCATTTGGACATCCATTAGGATAATATCGAACTTGTCTTGTTTAAAGAATTCTAAAGCGCTCGCACCATTATCTGCTGTATCAATAATGAACTTCTCTCCTAAAACCTCTTTTAAGAATAACATGTTAATTTCATCATCTTCTACAATAAGGATTTTTTTCTTATGAATATTACTATCTAAATCAAATGAATCACTTTGAGAAACGTTAGCATTATTTTCGCTTTCTTTTCTAATATGAGTGCTAACCTCAAATTTCAATATAAAGCTAAATGAGCTTCCTGCTCCAATTTTGCTCTCGACGGTTAAGTCGCCGCCGAGTAATAAAACTAGTTTTTTTGATATAGATAGCCCAAGACCTGTACCACCAATGTTACGCCTCATAGGGGTGGAAACTTGATTAAAACTCTCGAATATTTTTGAGGTCTCTTTATTAGAGATGCCTATGCCAGTATCTTTCACAATAAATTTTATCGAAACGAAAGATTTTTCGAATTCGACAAGTTTTGCTGAAAGAGTAACTCCGCCATTGTCAGTGAATTTAATCGCATTGCCCACTAAGTTTAAAAGTATTTGACTTATCCTAACAGAATCACCCAGCAAATAATTTGGGATATTCATATCAAAGTCCATTTTTAAATATAGATTTTTTTTATCAGATATTGGGCGCATCGAATACGTTACGGTATTTAATAAGTCCTCTAAATCTAAGGATTGATAATTTAATTCTAACTTCCCAGCTTCAATTTTTGACAAATCAAGAATATCATTTATGAGTTTAATTAACAGATTTGCTGACGATTGAGCAATTGTTAAATAATTTTTTTGTCTCAACGTTAAGTCGTCTTTAGTAATAAGCTCGAGCATGCCAATAACGCCAGCCATTGGGGTTCGTATATCATGACTCATGTTAGATAGAAAAATACTTTTAGCTGTATTAGCTTTTTGGGCATCTTCTTTAGAAATAATTAAACTTCGTTCTAAATCCTTATGATCAGTAATATCATAACAAGAGCCGATATAACCTGCGAAGTTTTTCTCAAAATCATAAAAAGGCATTCCCATATCAACAATCCATCTATAATCTCCGTCATATCGTTTAAGTCTATATTCCATACTAAAAGGAAGTTTTTTTTCAAAATGCACCAAATAGTAGCTAATGCAACGCTCGAAATCATCAGGATGGACACCTTCAGTCCAGCCAGTTCCAATCTCTTGATCGATTGTTCGGCCGGTAAATTTAAGCCAGTTTTTGTTAAAATAGTTACACTCGCCATTTAAGCCAGATCTCCAAATTAACGAAGGGAAGTCATCGAGTAGAGTAAGATAAAAATCACGCGAACGTTCCAGCTCTCTTTTCATTTCATGATGAATTATATTATGGCTAAGGGTCCATTTGTTAAAACGTTTTGTTAAAATATACTCATACAAAGAGGTGATATCAATAATATCAAATTTGCTACATAGAGAAATATCATATTGACACATCATTATCATTGAGGAATTTAAAGCTAATTCACAAAAAAATTCACTCCATCTTTTATATGGATTTATGGATTTTAATGAATCTTCAGGGATTGAAATCAAAACGCATATGCCGTTATAACCTTCACGTGAAGCTTCGCTCAATTGGGCATTAAATTTTAATCTAATTGTTTCTGATTTAGAAATAAAATCATCAAATTTTGAGGACTTTTCTTCAGAATGGAACCATTCAGAGACCGGAGTTAAATTAATAGTTGAAATGGAGATTCCTGCGTCGTAAATTTTTTTGTATAGAAAATTCAAATCAAATTCATCTGGATAAATCCAAAGATACTTAAGCGATTCGCTTTTTTCCGCAGAAATAAGAAATAGGGTACCTTCAATGAATTCATGGGCATCTTGATAGAAGTGTGAAAGATGAACGCCGGGCGTTAATCTAATCATTATATGACCCTCGATTCTTATTAAAATCATAAAAGTAATTATATTCATTATACAACTATTATTTTAAGAAAACTATTGCATAATAGAGCAAAAGTGCGACTCGAAACATATAAATAACAATAACGAAACATAAACTAAATATAACTAGTATTCTTCTGTGTTATAATTACATTGATTTTCGTTTTCGTTTTTGCTATATTTATTGACTAATATAAGTATTTAACAAAATTTACAGGAGGTAGAACGCTCGTGTTGAAAGAAATTTTTGAAAAACAGATTACTAAAAATTTTATTTTCTTCGCATTACTATTGGTATTGATTTTTTTGCTTAGATCTATGATGAATCTTTTCCTATTAACTTTTTTATTTACTTTTCTTTTAAGTAGTTTGCAGGAGTTTCTATATAAGATTATTTCGAAGGTCATAAAGGTAAGACGGATATTTATATTGGTTTTCATTTATATTTTAATTGCAACTTCGCTCTTCTTGATCATATATAGGTATGTACCTATAATTGTTACACAAGGGTTTGCACTTGTAGACCAACTAAAAGATGTGAAAATAACTTCGGGTAATTCTAATATTGACGAATTAATTTTGCCTTACATTAAAGATTTAGATATTAGCTCTTATATGAAAAATGGAATAGGCAAAGCATTTGAAATAGCTTCAGGAATAGGAACAGCAGGGCTAAATATATTTCTATCTTTTATACTAAGTCTATTTTTTATTGTTGAAAAGAATAGAATTCTTCGATTTATTGTAGGATTTAAAAAAAGCAAAATTTCGTATGCTATAGATTTTATAAGCTCATATGGGAAAAGTTTTATAAATTCATTCGGGAAAGTCTTAAAAACACAGTTTATTATTTCGATTATTAATAGTGTTATTTCAATAACATTTCTTGCAATCTTGGGATTTCCACAGCTGTTGGCTCTTACATTTATGATCTTTTTATTGGGATTGGTACCTGTTGCGGGAGTTATAATCTCATTATTCCCACTAGTTATTATAGGCTTTAAAATTGGTGGAATGATTAAAGTTGTATATGTTTTAATAATGATAGCCGTGGTTCATTTTATAGAAAGCTATATATTAAATCCTCGAATTATGTCAGCTGAAATAAAAATCCCGGTATTTTTCATATTTATGATTCTTATTGTTTCGGAGCATTTTATGGGAGTTTGGGGTTTGTTAATTGGTGTTCCGCTTTTTGTCTTCTTTATGGATATACTTGGTGTGAAAACTGAAGAAGAAAAGAAAAAATTGAAGAATATTAAAAAAATAATTGAAGAAATAGATAAACTTTAAAATTTTTATCATAAATTAGTCACACTTTTCTGATAATATGAAATTAGGGAAAAATATATCATTAGTGGAAGGTGAAGAAAATGACGAGATTTGGATATGCTATTGGACATGGTGGAGATTTTGGTGGCCCACATATTTTTGGTGCAATTTTGATGTGCATTTTTATGTTGCTAGTGTTTGCATTGGCAGTTGTTGGAGTATATGCTCTAATAAAACATTTTAGACATAGAAAGCATGCTGGCATGGAATTGCCGAAAATTGACAGATCATTAGAAATTTTGAATGAAAGATATGCCGCTGGCGAAATTTCTGATGAAGAATATACCGTGAAGAAAGAAAACTTGAAAAAGGGCTGATACATTAAAAGGGTAGAATTATTTTAAGGAGCTATGAAAATGGCTTCTTTTTTTGTGCAAGATTAAACGAAACATTGAGATTAATGCCTATCTTCATGTATAATGGGGTTATTACTATGAATGGAGATTATAAATGAAGAAAATTGATGAATTGGTTGTAAACACTATTAGGATTTTGTCGGCAGAGGCTGTCGAAAAGGCTAAATCGGGTCACCCGGGACTGCCAATGGGCTGCGCGCCTATGGCCTATACTTTATGGGCAAAACACCTTAAACATAATCCGAAGAATGCAAATTGGGTAAACAGAGATAGATTTGTTTTATCAGCAGGTCATGGCTCGATGCTTATGTATTCTTTGTTAAATATTTTTGGTTATCCTGTAAGCATTGAGGACATAAAAAACTTTAGGCAGCTCGGAAGCAAAACACCGGGTCATCCTGAGTTTGGACATACGGTGGGTGTGGAAACTACCACTGGGCCTCTAGGACAAGGTATTTGTAATGCTGTTGGAATGGCGATTTCAGAAGCCTATCTTGCTAATAAATTTAATAAACCAGGGTTCC
>CAYZED010000014.1:6229-6979 GCA_964477445.1 uncultured Clostridiaceae bacterium
TGTTGACCATTATACATATGCATTAGCAGGTGACGGATGTCTTATGGAAGGCGTATCTGCAGAGGCTTGTTCTCTAGCAGGCACACTTGAACTTGGCAAGTTGATTTTGCTTTACGATTCAAATAACATTACCATTGAGGGCGATACAGATATCGCGTTTAGAGAATCTGTAGAAAAAAGATATCAGGCGTATGGTTGGCAGGTAATCAATGTAGCTGATGGAACAGATGTCAATGATATTGAAAAAGCGATTTCCCACGCAAAAAACGAGAAAAGAAAGCCGTCAATTATTATTATAAAAACAAAAATTGGATATGGATGCCCAGCGAAAGTTGGAAAAGCTTGCGCACATGGTGAACCACTTGGGGAAAGCAATCTTGCAGCTACTAAAACGGAGTTGGGATGGAAAGAAGAACCTTTCACAATACCAGCGAAAGTTGAAACATTTAGAGAAGAGTTTTTAGCGGAAGCTGAAGGTTTAGAGACTGAATGGAACAAAATGTTCTCTGAATATAGAAACGCTAATCCCGAATTATCAAAGGAATGGGACACATGGTTTAACGGTATTGGATTAGAAGACATAAAGTCCAATGAAGAGTTTTGGAAGTTTGAAAAAAGCATGGCATCCAGAGATTCTTCTGGAATATTAATAAATAGATTAAAAAAACTAATTCCTAATTTATTAGGAGGATCTGCCGACCTTGCACCGTCTAATAAGACTTATATGACAGGCGCTGGAGATTTTTCAGC
>CAYZED010000014.1:6989-17160 GCA_964477445.1 uncultured Clostridiaceae bacterium
AGAAGCGGTGCTAATTTACACTTTGGAGTGAGAGAATTCGCCATGGCTGCGATTGCTAATGGAATAGCTATTCATGGTGGATTGAGGGTTTTTGTTTCAACTTTCTTTGTGTTCAGTGATTATATGAAAGCTGCGATGAGACTTTCGGCTTTAATGAACTTGCCTGTAACATATGTTCTAACGCACGACAGCATTGGTGTTGGGGAAGATGGACCTACGCATCAGCCGATTGAACAATTAGCAGCTCTAAGAAGTATTCCGGGTATGACAGTGATAAGACCAGCTGATAATGCAGAAACTGCTGCGGCATGGTATTTAGCAGCGATAAAGAAAGATGGCCCAGTTTCACTGATACTCTCAAGACAAGGGCTACCTAGTTTAGATGGGACAGGTATTGAGACACTAAAAGGTGCTTATATATTAAAAAATTCTGAAAAAGCGACTCCGGATTTATTACTTATGGCTTCTGGATCAGAAGTGTCACTTATTTTGAAAGCGGCACAAGTCCTCAAGGAAGAAGGAATTGATGCAAGAGTAATTAGTGTACCATCGTGGGAATTGTTTGAGGCTCAGGGGAATGAATATAAAGAAAAAATAATGCCAAAAGCTGTTAGAGCGAGACTTGCAGTTGAAGCAGGATCTTCATTTGGCTGGCATAAATATGTAGGCCTTGATGGAAACACAGTAACTATGGATACTTTTGGAGCATCAGGAAAACCAGATGAGCTATTCGTAAAATTCGGATTTACAGTTGAAAATATTGTAGAGAAGTCAAAAAAGTTACTTAAATAATTATGTTTTGCTAAATCACTTGAATCACTTGAATCTGTTTGAATCAGTTTAAAATGTTGCTTACTGAATGATGAGTTATTGCGTTGTTCGGTAAGCAATAATTCTATAGAAGAAAAAGGCTTATTATTGCCATTGCGGATTAATAGGAAGGAAATAAAGATGAGTGAAATTGCCGGGAATGGCTGTGCGCGAATTGTCCCAGATGAAGACAGGAAACCAAATTCAGAAGTCGAAAGAAGTATTAATAAGAAATTTCGCAAGACCATTTGGTCAAAGTTTATAAATGCCATAAAGGATTATAAATTAGTTGAAGAGGGAGATAAAATTGCGGTAGCAATTTCCGGAGGCAAAGATAGTTTGCTGATGGCAAAACTTTTTCAGGAGTTAAAACGTCATGGGAAAGTAAATTTTGAGCTTGAGTTTATTGCTATGGACCCTGGCTATCACGAACATATAAGAGCATTACTTATTGAGAATTGTGAACATTTAAATATTCCAGTAAATATTTTTGACTCAAAGATATTCGAAGTAGTGGACAAAATTTCTAAAGAGTATCCATGTTATCTATGTGCTAAAATGAGAAGAGGCGCATTATATTCTAAGGCACAGGAATTAGGGTGTAATAAACTGGCTTTGGGTCACCACTTTAATGATGCCATTGAAACTACAATGCTGAACATGTTATACACCGGATGCATAAAAACGATGATGCCAAGGTTAAAATCTACAAACTTTAAAAACATGGAGCTTATAAGGCCTTTATATTATATAGAAGAAAAAGAAATACTGCATTTCACTAAATTTAACGGCATTTGGCCTTTGAATTGTGCTTGTATGGTATCAGCAGGGAAAATTGCAAACAAACGATACGAATTGAAAGAATGGATTGAAGAATTAAACGGCAAAATTGATCGCGTTGATATGAATATTATGAAAGCGATTCAAAATGTTAATATGGACTGCATAATTGGTTGGCAAAGATATGGTAAAAAACACAATTTTCTTGATTTTTATGACGATGAAGACGAAGTTTTAGGAGAAGAAAGTTCTGTTTTAAAAGAAGAATCTGGAGCGTCAATCGACTTAAAAGATGTGTCACGAGATGAAAAGTCAAATCCGCGAGTAATTGATCAACATTTCATTTTTAATTCTCTTAATTCTTTGTATTATACAGCAGGAGTCAATCCCACTAAAACACAGGAGTTGATACTTGATTTGTCAGATTATTTAAGGGCGGAACTAGATGACAATTTTGAGACTTCAAGTTGGGAAGTGGGAAGAGAAGTAGAATTAATTAACGCATATTTAAATTTACAAAAAACAAGACATGGAAATCGCTTGAGATATATGGTTTCTTCGGATATTGACGATTCTCTTATGATTAGTTCAGGTTCAGTATATAGAAATGTTGAATCCTATTTCAAAAACTGCATTGAAAAAAAATTATCAAGCATAAATATTTCAATAGAATTCTTAATTCGAGATGATTTGGGATACGCAATTATAGAAGACTCGGTCAGTGAATATAAAAAAGAAATATTTTTTGAAGATATAGAGAATCTAATTTCTCTTTAGGAGTTGCGATTATGAATATAATTTTAGTTGATGATGAAGTTGGTTCTCGAAAAAACACTGAATCATTTTTGTTTAAATATGGGATATTTAACAAAGTACTAACGGCTAGCTCTGTGGACGAGGCTTTAGAAATTGCAAAATTAGAACAAGTCGACTGTGCACTTCTGGATATTGAGATTTCAACTGGCAATGGATTTGAACTTGCAGAAGAATTAATAAAATTAAATAACAAAATTAGTATTGTTTTCATAACAGCATTTAATAATTATGCCGCAGAAGCCTTTGAATTGGATGCTATTGATTATTTACTTAAGCCTGTAAGAGAAGATAGATTCATAAAGAGTATGAATAAGTTAGTACTTAAAACTAGAGAAAAACATATAATTGAGGATAATATAATAAAAATCAACTTTTTCAGTAAGTTTGAATTGATGGTATCGGGTGAGCTGATGAGATGGAAACGCAGAAAGTCCATGGAAATATTTGCATTTTTACTACAGTATAAAAACGAGTATATATATAAAGAAAAAATTTGTGAAGTGCTTTGGCCTGAACAAGAACCGAAGAAAGCATTAATAAGTCTTCAAACGGCCATTTACCAATTAAGAAGAACACTTGAAGAGAGTAAATTGGAGGGTTTTTCGATTGAGTATTCGGGTAATGGATACAGAGTGATTGTTGGTAGTGCTTATATCGATTATGAAGAATTCTTGAATTACACATCATTAATCGACGAAGATGAACCTGATTTAGTTAATCTCACGAAAGCGGTAAGCATTTATTCAGGAGGGTTTCTTTCTGAAGAAGGTTGGAATTGGTCTAGAAGTACAGAAACTAAGTTGGAAATGCGTTATGAGAGAGTCCTCGAAGTGCTTGCGAAATCTTGCATCGAAAGAGAAGAATTAGAAAAATCTATAGAATACCTTGGAAAACTCCTAGTTGTTTCTCCAGGAAATGAAACCGCAACTAAACTATATAAGAGAGGTGCTAGTCGTTTATTTGGAGAAAATAGAGCTAATGAAATGCTGAAGGAAATTGATTCTTTTTAAGTTTCACACTTGTCAGAGTATTGTCAGAACCTAGATATAAAATATTTATGTAAATGATTTAGTCACATATATTTTATTGGTATTTAGGAAAACGAGGTAAAAAAGTGAATAAGTACAGGGTTTTAATTGCAGAAGATAATGAAAAAATTATTGGTTTTTTTAAAGAATATGCTAAATGGAATGAATTTGACATGGAAATAACTAAAATAGTGTCAAATGGATTTGATGCATTATCTCACCTTAAGAAAAATGATACAGACATAGCAATTATTGATCTTAATTTAGCAGGTCTAAATGGCAATCAGATTATAGAAGAAATTGGATTAAACAAAGTAAAAGTATATCCAATGGTAATGGGTGGGTATAAATCCAAGAGATTTATTGAAAAAGCTATAAGTTGCGGTGCGCGAGACGTTATTTATAAAAATATTGATGAGAAGTCCTTAAACAATTCACTTTCTAAATGTTATTACTATCTAAAAGAGAATGCTTTATCTCACGAAGAGAATGCAGCTTTTATACTATTAAAATCTATCGAGAAGAGCACTGAAAATCCAGAAAAACATATTAGGAATTTTCTAAAAATTTTTTTAGTGCCAGATCATGCTTTTCATGTGAATGAGAGAGCACGTTTTAATAAAAACTGGACTGAATTTGTATTTGAAATTAAGAAGAAGTATTCCTGGCTCAATAATCTTATTGATTTTAGTTTGTATAGTAATTTAGTGTGGGAAAAAGAAATGACACTAAATGAAATAGAAGAGAAAGCTACGCATCTTTTTTCAATGTTACAGGAAGTTGTTCATAAATTCGATATCGGGAAAAATGACGGACGAATAAGAGGAATTTGTGAGTTAGCAGTTAAAGAGATAGAAAATAATATTAACCTAGATATATTGTCCGAAAAACTTGACTATAGTAAAAATCATGTATGTACATTGTTTAAACAAAAAACAGGAATGGGATTTATCGAATATGTAAATAGAGTAAAAATTCAAAGAGCAAAATTACATTTGTTAAGTAGTTCCATGAAAAACGCAGAAGTCGCTTTGACTTTAGGATTTAAGAATACAGATTACTTTATGAAAATGTTTAAGAATGAGACAGGGATGACTCCAGGAGAGTACAGAATTTTTGCTCGAAAAAACAGAATCAAATAGCCAATAATCTAAATATAATATTAAAAACACGCTGTAATTTGTGAAATTACAGCGTGTTTTTAAACGTCGAACTATTAGCACTACTAATACTAGATATTAAAAAAAGCCAAAAATTTAATAATATGCAAGAAACGTTGCAAGCCTAAATTGGTTGCGAAGGTTTTCATGCAAGTGATATAATCTATAAGGCGAGCTAAATATTAGAGAAGAGAACAGTGGAGGAAGAATATGTTTAAGAGTGTTGATGAAGTAAGAAGATATTGTGAAGTAAATTCAGTAAAAATAATTGATTTTAAAATTGCTGATTTAAATGGTAGATGGCATCATTTATCCATTCCTACTGAAAGATTTAACGAAAAAATGATGGACGAAGGAATCGGATTTGATGGTTCGAGTTATGGATTCCTTACTGTTGAAAAAAGCGACATGGTTTTTATACCAGACCTAAGTTCGGCGTTTATGGATCCGTTTTGTTCAATTGCCACATTAAGTATGATTGCCAATATTTTTACATTAGATAAAGGGATTCGAAGATACGAAGGTGACCCAAGATTTATAGCAGAAAAGGCCGAAAAATTTCTTATTGATTCAGGAATAGCTGATGAAAACCAAATTGGACCAGAGTTCGAGTTTCATATTTTCGATTCGGTTTCATTTGAGAATAAACCGAATCATATGGAAGTAAAAATAGAATCAAACCAATCTGATTGGAATTCAAATGAATTATATGGAAACGGATACTTTGTAGGACATAAAGCAGGATATCACGCTGCATTGCCATTTGATTTAAATAATGATTTTAGAAGTGAAGCTTCGCTTTTGATGGAGAAAATGGGCATACCTGTTAAATATCATCATCATGAAGTTGGCGGACCAGGTCAAGTAGAAATAGAAGTTGAATTTGGCAAGATGAAAGACATGGCCGATAAAACATTTTTGACAAAATATCTACTTAAAAACCTTGCAGTTCAACATGGAAAGTCAGTAACATTTATGCCTAAACCGATACTAGGAGAAGCAGGAAATGGGCTACATGTTCATATGATGCTATGGAAAAATGGTGAGCCATTATTCTATGATAAGGATGGATACTGTGGACTTAGCCAATTAGCACTCTATTATATTGGTGGTATCCTAAAGCATTCACCGGCACTACTTGCACTTACTAACCCTAGTACAAATTCATATAAAAGATTAGTTCCAGGATATGAAGCGCCTGTAAGCATATGTTTTGCTCTCTCAAATAGAAGTGCAGTAATAAGGATTCCAGGATATGCCAACAAACCAGAGAATAAGAGATTTGAATTCAGATCATCTGATGCAACATGTAACCCATATCTTGCGTATTCAGCGCTGCTTATGGCAGGACTTGACGGAATTATTAACAAAATCGATCCTACAGCGGAAGGCTTCGGACCGTTTGACGTTAATATTTTCGACTTGCCAGCAGAAGAAAAAAAGAAAATTAAATCGCTTCCAACTTCTCTAGAACAATCATTAGAAGCATTAAGAAATGATCATGAATTCCTTCTCAGAGGTGGGGTCTTTAATGAAATGCTTATCAATAATTGGATTAACCAAAAGTATGAAAAAGAGTTTAAAAAACTCAGTATTATGCCTACTCCTGGCGAATTCATGATGTATTACGATTTATGAAGAACAACTCGAGATAAGTCGAAATTATCATCATGTGATTCTAGGAAAAGGGCTATTAAAATAAAAGCATATCGACAACATATTGAATTTGTCGATATGCTTTTTATTTTTTTATATCATTTTCTATTTTATTATCGTTTGAAATGTAGTAGACTTTTTTATAGAGTCTATTTTTTGTTTTTACAATTATCAAAGATCCGCAGAAGGGAAAAAAGCGACTAAACCGCATTTCTTAAAGGGAGATTAAACGATATGTTAACTAAAGAAGAATTAAAAAAACTAGCATGTGAAGCTATAGATGAACACCGTGAGGAGATTTGTGCAATTGGAAGATCAATTTTTGAAGAACCAGAACTTGGTTATAAAGAATTTAAAACATCAGAGAAAATAAAGAACGTTTTCGACAAATTAGGATTAGATTACATTGATAAACAGGCGATTACAGGCGTTATTGCACCATTAAAGGGAAAAGAATCAAAAATAAAAGTCGCTATAATGGGAGAAATGGATGCGGTTGTATCTCCAAAACATAGATGCGCAGATAAATCTAGTGGCGCAGCACATGCATGTGGACATAATGCGATGTGTGCTTCATTAGTAGGGGCGGCGTTCGCACTTTCTACACCTAGTATTTTAGAAGAACTGTCAGGAGATATTGCTTTAATGGCAGTTCCTGCGGAAGAATATGTTGAAATTGAGTATAGAAATGGCTTGAGAGAATCGGGAGAAATAGCTTTTCTTGGAGGAAAGCAGGAATTTATTAAATTAGGTCTTATGGATGATGTTGACATGATGATAATGCAACACACCATGACCGAGGTTATTCCAGGGGTTAATGCAATTTGTGGGAAAGTATCAAATGGATTCACAGGAAAACTTATAAAATATATTGGAAAAGAAGCTCATGCTGGAGGAGAACCATACAAAGGTATAAATGCCTTGAATGCTGCAAATATCGGTTTGATAGCAGTAAATGCACAAAGAGAGACCTTCAGAGATGAAGATAACATTCGGGTGCATCCTATTATTACCAAAGGCGGAGATTTAGTTAATGTTGTTCCAGCTGATGTAAGACTTGAAACTTATGTTAGAGGAAATAATGTAGAAGCTATCTTAGATGCCTCAGAGAAAGTTAATAGAGCCTTCCGTGCGGGAGGGTATGCAGTTGGAGCTGAGACGATAATTACTGAACTGCCAGGATATTTGCCATTAATTAGAAACAATGAACTCGAAAAACTAATGTATAATAATTTAGTTTCAACTATGGGAGAGGATTTTGTTGAAATCACTTCAGATAAAATGCCGACTGGTGGGGCATCAGACGCAGGAGATGTTTCAAACTTGATGCCAACTATTCATTCTTATTTTAAGGGTGCCAAAGGAACTGCTCACAGCGAGAATTACGAAATTATTGATGAAGATATTGCATATATTATTCCAGCAAAGGCTTTGACCATGCTAGCGATCGACTTACTGGCTGATGGAGCCGAAGTTGGTCTTGAAATAAAGAAAAACTTTATAGCGCCTATGAATAAAGAAGCGTATCTGAGAGAATGGGGAAAATTAAGCTAATAGCTTAATATATATATTAAATAATTTTAAGGGGGAGACATAGTGATAAAAGAATTTTTAAGAGAAATGGTTGAAGCATCAGGCGTTTCGGGCTATGAACATGAAGTCGCAAAAATCATCGAAAGATATATGACACCACTTTCAGATGAATGGCGAAAAGAAGGTCTTGGATGCTATACTGCACTAAAAAAGGGATATGGGGACGGCAAGAAAAAAATAATGCTGGCCGCGCATATGGACGAAATTGGACTAATGGTTAATAATATCGATGAAAAAGGATTTATTTCTTTTACAAACATCGGCGGGGTAGATCAGAGAACACTTCTAACTCAAGAAGTGACCGTTCACGGAACAGAGCCTTTATATGGTGTAATCGGTAGTAAGCCGCCGCACGTAATGACACCAGAGGATCAGAAGAAAGCCGTTCCGATGAAGGACATGAGAATAGACGTTGGATTGAGCAAAGAAAAGGTATCTCAGATAGTTAGCATCGGAGATGTTATTACTGTTAAGAGAAAAATGATTGAACTTCAAAATAATATTCTTGCAGCAAAGGCATTTGATGATAGAGCTGGAGTAGCGGTTTTATACGAATGCTTAAAGCACTTAGAAACAATGAAGCACGAGTGTGATGTTTACGCGGTAGCAACGACTCAAGAAGAAGTAGGATTAAGAGGGGGCCGCGTTTCCACATACAAAATTGCACCCCAGATAGGAATTGCAGTAGATGTAACTTTTGGAAGCACTCCTGAGTTACCTAAAGATCAAACACAAGAAATCGATGGTGGACCTAGCTTAACTTATGGCGCAAATATTCACAGAAAAGTTCATGAAGGACTGAAAGCCGCTGCGGCTGATAATAATATCGCTACTCAAGATGAATTTACCACTGGTGGAACAGGAACAGATGCGAATATTATGCAAATTACAGGTTGTGGTGTTGCTACGGCTGTAGTTTCTATCCCGCTAAGATACATGCACACTTCAGTAGAGCTTCTAAGTCTGAATGATATAAAGGCTTGTGGCAAATTGCTTGCCCACTATATTGTGAGCCTTAATAACAAAGATTGGGAGGAACTATTATGCTACTAAAAAAATTATGTGACATTAACTCGCTTACTGGAGATGAAGGAGCTGTTAGAGACTTCATTAAAGAAGAAATTAAAGATTATGTGGATGAAATCAAAACAGATTATGTCGGAAATCTAATCGCAATAAAAAAAGGAAAACCAGGTTTTCCAAAGGTTATAATAGCTGGTCATATGGATGAAATTGGGCTTATGATAAACAGTATTGATGAAGCTGGATTTCTTAAATTTCTTCCGGTTGGTGGCGTAGACCCTAGGATTTTGGTCTCTAAATCCGTAATTATTGGGGACAAAAAAATCCCTGGAGTTATTGGTGCTAAAGCAATACATCTACAAACACCAGAAGAACGTGAAATTCCATTAACAATGAAGCAATTGTATATTGATATTGGTGCAAAGAATAAAGCGGATGCCGAAAAATATGTTAAAAAAGGTGATTTTGTAGCCTTTGACAGTGAGTACGTTGAATTCGGTGATGGATTCGCGAAAGCAAAAGCTTTTGATGACAGATTAGGATGTGCTGGGTTAATCGAAATATTAAAGGAAACATATGATGTAACTATTATTGCTGCTTTTACTGTCCAAGAAGAAATTGGATTAAGAGGCGCAACCGTTGTGGCATATGCGACAGAACCTGATTTTGGTATAGCTTTGGATTCCGCAATAGCTTCAGATGTAGTAGTAAAAGATGATGACATTGAATGCTCAGAACTCGGGAAAGGGCCTGTTGTATCGTTATTTGATAGTTACACTTTGTATGACAGAAAGTTAGCTGATAGAACTATTAAATTAGCACAGGAAAATAACATACCAGTTCAAGCTAGACCTTCGAAAGGTGGACTAGATGCAGGAGCAATTCAGCTGAGTAGGGCTGGAGTTCCATGCATTGCATTGACAGTTCCGACTAGATATGTTCATTCTGGAGCGAGTGTTATCAATCTTTCGGATTATGACAATTTTATTAAACTAAACAAAATTTTCTTAAAGAATATAAAAGAGGGAGAATTCATTAATGAATAAAGAATTATTAGAAAAAATTGCTCAAGCATATGGGCCAAGTGGAAATGAATTTAAAGTAGCGGCTGTTATTACAGAAGAAATAAAAGCTTATGTTGATGAAATAAGAACGGATGCGTTAGGAAATCTTATTGCGGTTAAAAAAGGCGCAGGAAAGAAAATAATGGTTGCGGCACATATGGATGAAATAGGATTCATGGTGAAGAGTATTGATGAAAAAGGTTTTATAAAATTTGCAAATAATGATTTTTGCCATATTGCT
>CAYZED010000014.1:17170-24035 GCA_964477445.1 uncultured Clostridiaceae bacterium
TTTATAAAGTTTTCTTCAGTAGGTGCAAACAATCCAGCGGCTGCATATTTTCAGAGAGTTCAGTTTGAAAATGGTACAAAAGGTGTTATTGGAGTAGAAAAACTTGAAGGTGGCTTGAAAGATTTAACATTAGAAAAAATGTATATAGATATCGGAGCAAAATCTAAAGATGAAGCACTAGAAATGATTAGCGTTGGAGACATTGCCATCGTGTCTGCAGAATTCACATCAGATGACAATTTTGTAACTTCCAAAGCGCTTGATGATAGAGTGGGTTGTTACATAGCGATTGAAGCGGCTAAGGCTATTGGTAAAACAGAAAATGAAATATATTATGTTTTCACTACTCAAGAAGAATTAGGCTTAAGAGGCTCTAAAGTTGCGGCGTTTGGCATAAATCCTGATTTGGGCTACGCGATAGATGTTACTCCAAGCGGAGATACACCAAACTGCAATCCTATGACTGTTAAGCTAGGTGAAGGGGTAGCAATAAAAGTAAAAGATGCTGGAATAATTGTTCCGCCAGAAGTAAAAAAAGATATGGTTGAAACATGTAAAGCAAACGGGATCCCTTATCAGATGGAAGTTCTAGAAGGTGGTTCTACAGATACTGCTTCTATAAATCTAACTAAGAGTGGAATACCTGCTGGATGTATTTCTGTTCCTACAAGATATTTGCATAGTTCCGCAGAAAAATTATGCATAAGCGATGTTGATAATGCAGTTAAATTGTTAATAAAATTACTAGAGAAATGAATGATATTACAAAAAAACTGATAGAAAAGGCGAATCTGAAATACTACATCTTAAACGGTATATTTTATATGATTGTAACTAATCTATATAAGCCTTATGCACAAAAATTCATTTTCAGAATCGGAGGGGGCGAGACTATGGTCTCGCTCTTTAATGCACTTCCAGGGTTAATGGCAGTTTTAGTCCTAATTCCTGGCGTCTATTTTATATCAAAGGCAAAAAAGAAAGTCAGACTAGTAAGCATTCTATTTATATTGAGTAGAATTATGGTGGTTAGTTTTGCAGTAGTTCCATTTTTGCCACCGAAATATCAAGCCATAACTTTCGTAATCCTTTCAGCACTGATGTTTTTGCCAGAATCTATTGCAGTTAATGCATTACAGAGTATTAGTGCAGACTGTTTCGAAGTAGAACATAGAGCGTATGCGATATCAAATAGAAATAAAATGGCAGTACTAATAAGTATTGTTTTGATGATAATTTTGGGACAAATCATGAGAGCTTTCGGTTCGGATAACGCTACCGTAATTTTTATTTACCAGCTATTCTTTTTAGCATCTTCAATATTTGCTGTATTCGAAATACTAACTTTTGTAAAGATGAAGGAAATCACAGAGCCAGAACCCTTGATACAAGAAGGAATGTTTAAAGCAATTAAAGAGGTCTTTAAGAATAAGACTTACATGATTTTTCTTAGCTGTTCATTACTTTTCCATTTCGGATGGCAAATGGGGTGGCCTCTTTTTGCAATATATCAAATAAAAAACTTAAACGCTGATGAAATGTGGATTACTATTATTGCTGTCGTGGTTCAATTTTTTATGTTCATCACATATAATTACTGGCAGCGCGAAATAGGAAGAAAAGGCTTGAAAAAAGTAATTGCATTTTCTACGCTAGGAATGGCATTATCGCCGATATTGGTTATTCTCTCACCTAATCTTTATTTTCTTGCGTTAGCAAACGGACTAATAGGTTTCTTTAGTTCTGGGTGCACAGTCGCAATTCTGTGCTCAACCATTGATGCTTCACCTGATAAGGATAGGATGGTCTATATGAATGTACATGCTACCCTTACTAATGTGACGCTATTTGTTTCTCCTCTTGTTGCAAATTTGTTTTTGCACAACATAGGCATGATAGGTGCGTTAATAATAACAGCGCTATTTAGGTTATTAGGAAGTTTGGCTTTTTACTTGAGAGAAAAACATACCTAAAACCGAAAATAAGGTTGTACTACTTAACGAGAAGCAAAAAAATAATGGAGGTAAAGAAAATGAACAAGAAAATTCTAGCAATCGTATTAGCACTGGTAATGGTGCTTTCTATTACAACGGTGGGATTTGCAGTAAGTCAAAATGGGAATAACGGTCACTCGAAGGTGGTTACATCACATTCAGAAAAAGAAACAAAGAAAATTCAAAATGACAAGAAAAAGTTGGAAAATGAAATAGCTTCTGTACAAAAAAAGATTGAACTACTAAAAAAAGATTTAAAAATGTGGACTGACAAAAAGGTTGTAGCAGAAACAAAAGCTGCTGAACAAAAACTTACAGCTGATGCACAGAAACAGTTTAAACTTGAAGTGTTGAATTCAAGACTAGCATCATTAGAAGCTTGGTATAAAGAAAAATTAGTTTTGACTACATTAACACAAGTTCAAAAAGATGTTATTAAATCAATTTATGACACTGACAAAAAAGAAATCCTTCAGAGAATAGAAAAAGCCAATAGTTCGACTGGAATTAATAATGATTCACATGAACATGACAAAGATATGAGTGTGGCAGAAATTACAAAAAAAATAAATTCAATTAACGATTCGATTGTTAAATATACAGCGCAACTTGTTAAATTACAGGCTGAATTAGCAAAATTAACACCGACACCGACACCGACACCGACACCAACACCAACACCAACACCAACACCAACACCAACACCAACACCAACACCTATAAATTAAAAATTAGTTAGTATTCTTACGAGTCATTTAATACAAATTTGCGTTTTCAATAAATTTCATTTATTTACGCAAATTCGTGTATATGGCTCGTTTTTTAAAGGCATATAGGCAATTTGACGGTGAATAAGGCTCCGCCACCGTTTTCAACATTTTCGGCAGTGATTATTCCTCTATGTTTTTCAACAATCATTTTTGTGATGGCAAGTCCTAGTCCAGTATCGCCTTTACGCCCTTTCTGGAACCGCTCAAAGATTTTATTTATTTGAGTTGGCTCTATTCCCTCTCCATCATCTTTCACGGTAACATATACCGTTTTTTCATTTATATTTACAGTAGTTAATATTTCGATTTCGTTTTTTGCGTATCTTAGACTGTTACCTAAAATATTAATAAATGCTTGTTGTAATTTTTCATGGTCGGCAAATATTATAGCGTTTTTATCCATATTCAAAGTAATTTTTTTACCCAATGTATTTGCTATTCCAGCTAGCTTTTCTCCAGTCTCGACTAAAATTTGATTTACATCTGTATTTGTGAATTTAAAAATATCGTTATAAGTATCAAGTTTTGAAATAAGGAGCAATTCGTCAACTAATCCTTTTAGCCTTATAGCTTCATCGGATATAATATCAAGTGCTTTATCATTATCGGCAAATACTCCATCTTTTATCCCCTCTGCATAACCTTGTATGCTAGTTAGAGGGGTTTTTAACTCGTGTGAAACATTTTGGAAGAACTCTTTTTGGGAGTTTTCTCTTGCCATAATTTCCAAAGCCATGTCATTAAATGTGTTTGCAAGAGACTCGAATTCATCATTACTAGGAAGAAAAATTGGAGATTTTAAGTCGCGTTTTGCCAAACGTTCAGCTCCTTCTTGGAATATTAAAATTGGTTTAGCAAAAGTTTTTCCGAAAATAGTCCCGAAAACAACGGCTAATAAAGAAGCGGCAAAAAGGCTTACAAGTAGTACGAAAATCATCGTTCTAACTTGTCTTTCTACTGAATCAATTTCAACATAAAGAAAAATATAATATTCAAAGTCTGTAGAACTTTTGGAATGTGGCGGAAGCACAGCAATCATGTATTTTTTTCCATTAACACTTATCGAAAAAGTTTGATTTTCAATTTCGGACTTATTAATTTTCGATTTTAAAGCAAGCAAAATATTATTATAAAACAAATTATTTTGAGATTTACTTGGATAGAGTAATTTTAGAGCAACGTCAGTTATTGCCAAGCGACTAACTATATCGTAACTACCAAATTTATTTTTAAGCTGTTGTTTAAAGGTCGGTTTATCTATGGTTTGGCTTGTAATATAAGATTTTGAATTGAAAGCAATGAGAATATTTTTTAAATTAGTGGCATCGCTAAAAAGATCTGTTTTTGCATTTTTAAGTGTCAAGTAGTTCACAGTGAGAAGGAAAACAATGCCAACAACTAATAGAAGTGACATTGAAAGACCAATATAGGACAAAATCATTCGCTTTGTGATGTTGTTTTTCATTTTTGCTCCTTTTCTAAGGAATTGTAAAATTAATGTCCATTATTTGGCCAAGGGAGGTTCGAAATGCGTTTGATCAAAGGTTAACTAAACTACCCCAAGACTAATCGCTGTCAGATATCTTATAACCAAAACCCCAAACAGTTGAAATTTCAACGATACTACCCGATTCGTTAATCTTTTTTCGGAGACGTTTAACCAAATCATCTATAGTTCGAGTTTCGCCTATGTAATCATATCCCCAGATCCGTTCTATCATTTGTTCACGACTAAAGGGGTGATTAATGTTTTGGAGGAGGAAGCAAAATAAATCGTATTCTTTTGAGGTAAGTTCAATGCTTTTTTGAGCGCAATAGACAGTTCTTTGAGTGATATTAAGAGTTATATCTTTGCACGTTATTATTTCATCAATTGATGAGTTTGGTGGATTGATTTTTGGCTGTAGGCGTTTAAAAATGTTTTTTACACGTATAACAAGTTCTCTTGGGCTAAAAGGTTTAGAGATATAATCATCACTTCCTAGTTCGAGACCAAGCACCCGATCTATTTCGTCATCCCTTGCGGATACCATGATAATTGGAATTTCTGATGTTTTTCGAATCTCGCGACAAAGAGTATATCCATCCATAATAGGCATAGTCACATCAATAATCATCATATCAGCTGGGTTAGAAATAAACGCATCAAGTGCTGATTTGCCATTGTTAAAACAAACGGTATCAAATCCTTCTTTTACGAGATATGATTTTATTAGTTCACAAATTCGCTCTTCATCGTCTGCGACATATATAAGCTTACTATCCATTTTAAGAAAACCTCAGCTTTCATTACAGATTTTATAACACCTATATTATAACCTCAAAAGCATTATAAGAGTAGCGGAAAGATTGATTTTAAACAAATAACTTAAGATATATGTATATATTTTGACAAATTATAATGAAATTTGAGATGATTATGGAAACAATACACTTACACTAAATAATTTTCAAAACATTCTCGGCAAAAAAAGAGTAGTGGTCATAAAATCACAGTTAGGAATTGTAGTTGGAATTTATGAAGGCGACAACATAGCGGTTTCAGTGTCTACAGACATTCCGAAAACTACACTCGTAACGATTGATGGCAAGGCTTTGTACATCCATAAAGCTGATTATGAAATTATGGATACAGATATAATACAATAGTTATTCTTTGTAATTAAAAAAAGAATTATTTTAGCTTCGGATATATTAAATAAAAACACTAAAAAAACAAGAGAAATAGGCGCTAATCGGTTGACAGAGTGAGTTCATGGAGTTAGAATAAGAATGTTCACAAAAAACCGATGAAACTTGGGTTGTGAATAAAGAAAATCTTATATGCGTTTTTAACTCAGTTGGTAGAGTAGCTGACTCTTAATCAGCGAGTCCGGGGTTCGAGTCCCCGAAGACGCACCACTAAAAAGCAAGAGATAGAAAATAACTATCTCTTTTTATTTTTTTGTGCTAGCATGTATATAAGTATCTTTTGGCACTTAAAAACACTTAATCAATAGAGTTCAAGGAAAGGAACATTTATGATTGAACAAGAACGACTATTTGCAAAGAAACGTGTGGTTTGTTTATATAGAGTTTCCACAAAAAAACAAGTAGACAAAGAAGGCGATTTATCCGTTCAAAAAAGAGCGTGTAGAAACTTCATTGACAGCCATGGCGATTGGATATTGGTCGACGAATATACTGAAAAAGGCGTATCGGGTACAAAGAAAACAAAAGACCAAAGAGGAGTACTATTACAAATAATTCAAGACGCAAAGAATAATAAATTTGATGTTCTATTAGTATATATGTTTGATAGACTGGGAAGAATTGCAGATGAAACTCCGATTGTTATGAGAGATATCTCCGTGCATGGAGTAGAATTATGGTCTGCAAGAGAGGGAGAACAAAGATTCGATACACAAGTTGATAATTTTACTAATTACTTTAGAGGTATACAATCAGAGGGAGAATCAAATAAGCTTTCAACGAGAGTAAATGACTCTCATAGATATGCTATAGAACATGGGAATTATAGAGGAGGGAAAACCCCTTTTGGTTATGACGCTATAAAACTAAATAATAAGAATAGAAAAGGTGAAATATTAGCAGAATTTGTTGTTAATAAACAAGAGTCAGAAGTAGTAAAGCTGATGTTTAATTTTGTACATAAAGAAGGTTTTGGAACAAACCGAATTCAGGAATACTTAAATGAGAATAACTTTAAAAACAAACAGGGTAAGATATGGACGAGAACAAATGTTAATAGGATACTAAAAAATCCGATTTATAAAGGTTATTTAACATACGGTAAAGATGAAAGTGGTAATTGGATTACTTCAAGAGAGCAAAATGTAGCAATCCAGATAATTGAAAATGATGTTTGGGAAAAAGTTCAAGAAATCCGCCATTCGAAATCTCCATCAGTTAGAAAACTTGAAGTCGATAGTAGAGGAACTACTGTAAGAAGAATAGGGAATGTAAGTCCGTTATTATTGATAGGTTTTATTCGTTGTGGTCACTGTAAAAATATAATTTCTACTTCATATAATTATCCTAGATGGACTAAAAAAACAACTGGAGAAACGATAGTAAGAGAAGGAGTCCCAATATATAGAT
>CAYZED010000014.1:24045-46339 GCA_964477445.1 uncultured Clostridiaceae bacterium
AACATAAAATGTGATGGTCAAACAACGTACAGAAAAGGTAAAATTGAAGAGGTTGTAATTAACAAGACTAAGGACTTTATTAATGGCCTTAAAAGTAAAGATTTTACTAACATAATTGCTGAAATGAAAAATGATATTAATATTGAATATGAGAATATATTAAGAGAAACAAAACTAAAAAAAGAAATGTACTATAGGGATTTGGATTTATTTAAAGAAGAGAATAAAAAGATACTTAGAGGAGAAAGCGAATATACTAAAAAAGAGTTAAATATTATGATTGAAGAGACTGAATTTGAAATTAATATTCTTTCGGTTCAAATAGAAAAGGCAAATTTTATTATAAAAGATAAACGAGCAGAAGTGGATGATATTATCCATTTGAAAGAGCATTTATTCAATTGGTCGGAAATATTTGATAATGCTAATAATGACCAGAAGAAAATATTATTAAGTCGAGTAATCGATATTATTTGGGTTTATAAAGACAGGATAGAAATTGACTTTAAAGCCAATGACATTTTAAAAGAATTTGTGGGAGGTAATATTTCATGAAAAACAAATTCAAATTGATTTCACTTCTATTGCTAGTTATTCTTGTCGTAATGACTGTTTTTCCTAATGTCACAGGGCTAACTAAGAATATAGTCATGAAAAAAACACTTGAATGGGCATATGCATCAAATAAAATTCCAACATATAATTTGCCAAAGAGTAGCGTCACGACAATCATTTCATTAGACAATGTTGACAAAGAATTAATCTCTAAGATTTATGGGAATAAATTAATAAGTATGAAACAATCAGCTATCCAAGAAAAAGCAGACAAAGAGGGAGATTTTACTTATTTAAGGTTTAATAAGATTAGTGTCGGTTTTTTTAAGTGTATAGTGAGGTTGGATTATGGCTGGGCAATTTCCAAGAATTCAAATAATGCTTACTTGAGTGGTGGTGGAGTTACTTTTACTTATTATAATATATTTGGATTTTGGATAAGAAGCAGTAGATATTCTGAAATGATATCGTAAGAAATTATAAATTAATAATTGGAGCAATGAGAACGTCGCAAGTAATTGCGGCGTTTTTTCTTTTTTTCACCCCAATACTAGTCTTCTTGACAAATCCGAATGTTTATTAAATTTTTCTCAATAGAATCAATAAAACTGATATTTGTTTCATTTAAAGAAAATTAGAGCAAATAAGTTTCATTAAGACAAGACTGGCAACGTTTGACCTTGTTTTGAAAAGAAAGTAAAGTTATATATAATACTCGTTTTAGGTCTGAATTTCGAAAGGAATGTAAATAAATATGAAAAAAATATTGTGTGGTAAACTTTATGATGGGATTCGCGATACTTTGCAAGAAAACATGGAGGTACTTATTGAAGACAAAATTATAATTTCGGTGGGCAAAAACATTGAATGTGCAGCAGATACTGAGATTATTGACTTAAATCACCTTACAGTTACACCTGGAATGATAGACGCACATATTCATGCATCATATTTCGATTGGAGAGAAATTGGGAATGATGATATATATTACTCAGATGCTATGAGAGCCATCGCAGTTAGTGAATGTGTAAGAAAAACTCTCGCAGGTGGATTTACTACTGTTAGACATATTGGATGGTTCAGAGAAGATGGCTCATTAGATGTAAAAAGAGCAGTTGAAAAAGGATATATCAAAGGTTCGAGAATGGTAGTTGCACCACACTTTTTGTGTTCACCGGGCAGCCATGGAGACTCCACCCAAAAGCTTGGAGTAAACCCTTTGATAAGTAATTTTTTGGAAAGCCAAATACCTACAATGGGTACAGGTGCTGATTTTTTCAGAAATGCAGTAAGAAAAGAAGTTAAGATAGGCGCTGACTTTATTAAAATAATGGCAACGGGCGGATTTTTCACACCAAATGATTCACCTGAAGATATCCAATTAAGCGACGATGAAATTAAGGCAATTATAGATACAGCAAAATCACTTAACACCACAGTAACAGCACATGCATATGCTCCTGAACTTGTTACGAAGTTGGTTAAAATGGGGATTGACGGTATCGAGCATGGTGCGATGATTGATGAGGATACTGCGAGACTTATGGAAGAGCATAATGTTTACTTAGTTCCTACATTCTGTCCTTATGATGAAGTAGTTATTCTTAATGAAGAAAAGCTTGCCCAAAAACCGAAAGAATTCCAGAGGAAACTTAGATTTTATAGAGACCGTCTTGTAAATGGGCGAAAAACAATTATCAACAGTAAGATCAAACTTGGCTATGGGACTGATCTTGTAACAGGCTATAACAACTATGAATGTGGAAGAGAGTTTTCTGCATGGATGAGAAATGGAATTGAGCCATTTAGAATATTAAAAGCAGCTACTGCGACTAATGCAGAAATATTAGGGCTTAAGGATGTGGGCACTATTCAAGCGGGGAAAATTGCGGATATATCAGCTTGGCCAAGAGACATACTAACTGATCATTTAGCGCTACTTGATTGCGGCTTTGTAATGAAAGAAGGCGAAGTATACAATACCACCAAATTTATAGATTAAAAGGAGTTCAATATATGAACTACAACGACTGTTTTGAGAAGTTAAGAAAGATAAATGACCAATTAAAATATTTTAAAACTATCGAATCACTTATGAATTTGGATCAATGGTCGGCCATTCCAAAACAGGGAGCAGAGTATCGTAAAAAAGTTAGTGAATTTTTAACCGGTCAACAGTTTGATCTTATGACCTCGGACGAAGCAAAAATTATTGTGGATTACTTTGTTTCTTATGATTTGGAGAAGATAGAAGACTATGTAGAAAAGGGCTTGATTAGAAGTTTTCTATTTAGATACAATTATATCTCACGAGTACCAAAGGAAAAGCTTCAAGAAGTAAGTGCATTTAAGAGTGTAACAGTGGGGAAATGGATTGAAGCAAAAGAAAAATCAGATTATAGCATCTTCAAACCATTTCTTGAACAAGCTTTTAACCTAAAAAAGGAAATTGCAAGTTATATAGATCCGGGGAAATCACCTTTTGAAGTTTTAGTTAGCATAACAGATGAGGGCATTTGTTATGATGGGGTGATAAAAGAGTTTGAAAAGATAAGAGTTGGAATAAAGGACTTATTGACAAAAATTAACAATAGCAGTGTTGTTATAGATAATTCTGTAGTCAAAAAAAATCTGGACCCTCAGTTAATTGAAGCTATGGCAAAAGAATTAATATTTGAGCTTGGGTATAATATTGAAAAGGGTGGTTTTGCCAAAGTGCCACACGCATTCTTTTCTTCTATAGGGCCTAAAGATGCACGAGTATCAGTCGACGCAAGGAACGAAATAGGTCTTCTGTTTACATATATTCATGAAGCCGGGCATGCTATGTACGGTTATGGCGGAAGTGAAAAAACAAATAGCATGAATATGTTTGGCGGCAGTGAGGGAAGCTTTCATGAGGCTCAGGCAAGATTTTACGAGAATATTATAGGGAAAAGCTACGCATATTGGAAATATGCATACCCAAAACTTCAACAGAAATTTGATGAATTTAAAGACATATCTCTGGATAGCTTCTATAAGGCAATAAATAGAGTTCAACCGAGCTTGAAAAGAATTGTATCGGATGAGGTAACCTACAGTTTGCATCCAATAATAAGATTTGAATTGGAGAAAGAACTCTTCGATGGTAGTTTGAGTTTTGACGATTTACCAAAGGCATGGAATGACAAATATGAAGAATATCTTGGCATTAGGCCAACCAATGATGCAGAAGGTGTATTACAAGACATGCACTGGGCGGGTGATTATATTGGATACTTCCAAAGCTATACGCTAGGGAATATTTATGATGGTATGATATTAAAGTCAATTTCAAGGGATATTCCTGATTTTTATAACAAAATTGAAAACGGAGAATTTCAAGCCATTTCTAATTGGTTTGAAAATAATATTTACTGTCATAGCAATTGTTTGACACCTTCAGAAATTATAAAAAATCTTACTGGGGAAGAGTTAAATTCAGATTACTTTTTAGAGTATTTACATGAAAAATATGGAAACTTATATGAATTTAACGCTAAATAAATTTAACAATATTGAATTCGACAATTAGAATGCGAGGTGAAATAACGTGAAGATCAAATCTGTCTTGGTTAGAAATCTAGCTGACGAAGTAGAAACATTTATAAATGCAATTCCGAATTTTAGTTTTGGGGGGTCTGATGGAGAGTATTGCATTAACAATAGATTTCCAGACCTTTCAATAGTAGAGTTAAGAAAAAAAACAGTGGAATCTGAGCCTTACTTCTTAAGAATACAAGACTTAAAAAAAGATAGTAGCCTTTCAAATTATGACATTTTGGCTTTAGAAGAATTAGAGGCTATTCTAAAATCTAGAATTTTCGCGACTTATACACCTATTAAGGAGGAATTCTACTATTTATCATTTGATATTACACCTTTCAGTTTCCCGCTTTTTTTTGGTTGGCAGGGGATGAGTACGCTACCTTGTGACACGAAAGAAAATGTAAAAAAACATATGGAACTGTTTAGTGATTATCCTAGATTCATGAAACAATTAAAGACAAAGGTTGAGGAACAGGCTGCTAAAGGGATTTATCTTTATGCAGAAGCTATTTCAGGGGCAATAAAAAATCTGAAAAAATATGCCGTTGAGCCCCAAAATCACCCAGGGTATATGGGCAGAGAGGGCAGTGTTGCAACCAAAGAAGAAATAGCTGCTGAAGATTTATGCTATATTGAAGCAAAAAAATATTTATTAGAAATAGTAGCATTCATTTCATCTGATGAATATAAGGCAAAAGCACCAAAAGGTATCGGACTTTTACAGTATGATGGTGGACTTGAATACTATCGTTTTTTGAGAGAGTTTTATATTGGTTACGATTTAAGTGCGAAAGAATTACACGAAATTGGTAAGCGCGCTTTGGAAAAAACATGTTTAAAACAAGAAGAAATTAGAACAGCTTTAGGTTTTGAGGGGAGTCATGAAGATTTCATTAGAAGCCTAAGAAAAAATGAAAGATTTTTTCCGAAAAGCGCTGAAAAAGTTTCTGAATTATTGAATAAGTTCGTGGATGATTATAAAAAAGCACTTCCTAAGTATTTTCACAAAATTCCTAAAACGCCATTCAAAATTGAGAGATTACCTCTTGAACTAGAGGGAGTTATGGCATTCGGGTTCTATGAAGACTCAAATAAAAATCAAAATGAAGGAATTTATTATTTTAACGGTAGCGGACTAGGCGAGAAATGCCAAATCACTATGCCAGCGTTAATGGCGCACGAATTGTGCCATCATATTCAGCTTTGTACATCTCAAGAAGATTCCGAGCTTCATTCATTATTTAAGAAGAATGTTTCTATTAGTTTCCTTTACGGATGGGCCGGCTATGGTGAGTTGCTGTTCGAAGAGGAAGGCTTGTTTTCTGATTTGTATGACATATATGGAAGCCTAGAAACTGAAAAATTCATATGCACAAGATTGATAGTAGATACTGCTCTAAACGAAATAGGTTGGAAAAGAGGAGATGCTAAGGATTTTATGTTGTTACACACTTATATAACTCCTGAAATGGCTGATGCTGAGATATTAAGATATGCTACTGACTTTAATGCTCAATGTTTACCATATAAGTTTGGTAGGTTAAAAATGATCGAAATTAGAGATCGATATAAAGCAGCAAAAGGAAAAAGTTTTAATATAAAGGATTTCAATGAGTTAGTTTTGGGAGTTGGCTCAGTTCCATTGAACATACTTGAAAAATATATTGATAGGGAAATTGATAAAAGTAAGGCAAAAGTATAGTTTTCCGAATATTATAAATTTTCACAAAATGGTATACTGGATGGTATAAATAAATATTTTGAGGAGGAATAATATTATGGATTCAATATTCTCAGTAGTTTTTCTAGCCGGTTTCATATTAGTTGTGATTGCCATGTTAATTCAAAATGTTTACATTAACAAAAGTTCAATAAACGTGACAAAAAGAATAAAAGAGTTAGTTGAAGGACAAATTAACATCGTTTTGAAGATGGGAAGACTAAAAGTTTTTAATAGGGTTTTAAATCAGTTTAATTTATTTGCAAAACAGGTTAGGAAACTATTATATACACTTCAATATTCACTTTGGACTACCGAAAGCATTTCAAGTAAACTCGATTTACAGGCAAATCAGTTGAGAAGTTCAGCAGTTGAAATAGCGAAAACAATTGAGAGTGTTGCTGAAGCTACGAATCATCAAGTAGAAGCAGCAACTGATCTTCAGAGGCAGATTGAAGCAATAGCAGACCAAAGTAGCAGCATTCGAGATAATGCAGCTACAAGCCATAGTATTGTTACGGAAGCAGGGGTAATAATCACTGATAGTAATAAAATGTTGGTAGAAATTAGTTCAAAACTTAATTCATTAGAAGAATTTAATTCTAGTGTCACTAAAAAGGTAAATCTACTAAATGATATTACCAAAGAGATAAATATTATTGTAGGGAATATTAAAAGCGTAGCAGGTCAAACCAACATGCTCGCTTTAAATGCATCTATTGAAGCGGCTAGAGCAGGAGACGCTGGGAAAGGATTTGCGGTGGTTGCGAATGAAGTTGGTAAACTCGCTTTCCAATCATCTGATTCAGCAAAAAGCACAGAAGAATTGCTAAGCAAAATCGTTCTTGGTTTAAATGATTTGAAAGAAGAGATTAATCATGAAGCAGTTTTAATTAAGGATAATGTTGATTTCGCGAAACAAACAATTGGTAATGCTGATGCCATAAAAAAAGCACTAATTGATAGTATGGATTCGACAGAAAAGATTCGCTCTTTAACTGATCAACAGTTTGAAAAAATCACGGGAATTACAAGTACTTTTGCAGCATTAAATGACACTACACAATCAAACGCGGCGGTTTCTCAAGAAGTTACGGCTTCAGTAGAAGAACAATTGTCAATAATTGAAACAATCGCATCATCCACCGCTGAATTAGGAACAAGTGTCAATAATACCAGAAAAACAGTGTTTGAATTTACAGCTAATTTTAAAATGACAGATGAAATTAATAAGAAATTAGAAAAAGAGAAAAGCGAAATATTGGTTTACTGCGAAAATGCAGATCGTTTATTTAATTCTGAGAGTGAAACAGAAGAGTATTTAAAAGAGATAGTTAAAGAAAAGCCATTTTACGAGGAGCTATGGGTTATTGATGAAAGCGGAACCTATTATGCAACTTGCTCAGCTAATCCGGATGCCGTTTACGAAAAAACACCAGGTATTTTTGCGGCTGCGGAATTCTTCCTAGACGCAAAAAATGGGAAGACGACTTCTACTCCGCCGAATATTTCCGGAACGACGTATAATTATGGCGTTTGGTATTTCGCTCCAATAAAGATTAAGGGAGAATTTAAGGGAATAATTGGAGTTTTGATATCGCTGGCGTTTTGATTAGAATATTTTAAAAATAATTGGAGGTATTTAATGAGGATTAAAAACAAAAATCTTGTTAGTGTAGTGGATAAGGTCTATAAATATTGCGAAGAAAATCCTAGTTTTAATAATTTATCAAAAGGTAAATACACAAAAGTAAATAAATTTCCTGATATGTCTTATGAGGCTTTGATAGAGAACAAAAAATTAGGGGAAAGAATAATAGAGGAGATTAGACAGATAAAAGAAGACGAAAAACTATCTAATTACGATGACCTCGCAGCAGATGTTACTTCGTACTTTGTTAAATATTTAATGTTCCCTGAGAGCATAGAAATGGATGAATACTATTATTTAACTTTCAACATAACAGCCTATAATTGTATGTTAGCTCTTATTTGGAATGATCTCAGTTTATTTGATGTAAGCACAGAAGATAATGTAAAAAAACATATCGAACTCGTAAAAGATTTTGTTAGTTTCACAAAAAATTTAAGAGATAAAACATTCAAACAGAAAGAAATGGGAATATATTTCTTTTCTTTTGCATTAGATAGCGCGATTGGCTTAATGAAGAATTTAGCCATTGATGACTACAACAAACACCCTCTTTGTATTAAGAAAGAAGGCAGTGTGGCTACGGATGAACAGATTAGTATTGAAAAAGAGTATATTATTGAAGCAAACAAAAATTTCTTAGAAATTGCTGAATTATTAGATTCTAAAGAGTATCGGGAGCGCGCACCTATAAATCCAGGTTGGGGTCAATTCAGTAAGGGCTTGGAATATTATAAGGCATGTAGAATTAATCATTTAAGTTACGATATAGAAGCGAAAGATCTACATGAATTAGGCAAAAGACTACTAGCTGAAACACTAGAGAAACAAGGGGAATTAAGAAAGAAGCTTGGATTTGATTGTTCACATGATGAGTTTTTATTAAAGTTAAAGGGAAATGAAAGATTTTATCCGAAAGAAGCAGAAAAAATCGGTGAAATGATGAACGCTTTCAGGGACAAAATTGATAGTGAGTTAGATCGATATTTTAATGAAAAAATTACGGCACCTTGTGTGGCAAAGCGGCTTGCTTTGAATTTGGAACCAGTTATGACTTTTGGATTTTTTACGGGCTCAAAAGCACGCGGAGAAGAAGGCGTTTATTATTATAATGGATCAGGACTTGAAGAAAAATGTCAAATAAATATTCCGTTCATAGTTTCACATGAATTGTTGCCAGGGCACCACTTCCAAGCATCTGTTGTTCTTGAAAGTGAAACATTGCATCCTTTGTTTCAAAAAATGTTTACCACATGTTATTCCGAAGGATGGGCCGAATATGCAGCATCTTTGGTTGAAGAAATGGGGCTATTCAGAGACGAATTTGATGAATATGGAAAGCTAGAGATGGACAAATTTATTTGTGTAAGAATGGTTGTAGATACAGGCTTGAATGAATTAGGATGGACACTCAAAGAAGCTGAGGATTATATTCTAGAAAACACTTTCGCTACGCCACAGATGGCAAAAACAGAGGCAATTAGATATGCGGCATTGCTTCCAGCACAATGTATACCTTATAAATATGGAAGCGTAAAAATGGCAGAACTACGAAAAAGATTTGAAGAAAAAAGAGCCTCGAAATTTGACATCAAAGAATTCCATTCTCTTGTTCTAGGAGTCGGGAATGTTCCTATGGCACTTTTAGAGAAATATGTTGAAAGATATATGGTGGAAAATGAATAATAAGCCATTAAAAGTTGGAGAACTAACAGCAGAAGTTGGAGAAAAAAAGCAAGGATATATTAATATTCTAGATACCGGTTTAAAAATCCCAATTACATTAATAAATGGTATTGGTAAGCACAATATAAATAATGTACAGAATGAAAATAACCATAATGAAGATTCTAGCCCGAAAACTGTGGTCATTACATCAGGAATACACGGAGGAGAATACACAGGTATAGAAACTTCAATTAGATTAGCAAAGGAACTGCAGCCAGAGGATGTAAACGGGAAATTGATAATTGTTCATCCTGTAAATACTACTTCATTTTTCAAAAAGAATCAGTATGTAGTGCCATTGGATGGTAAGAATCTAAATAGGACTTTTCCAGGAAAAGAAGATGGCTCTGTCGCGGACAAAATCTCTTATATAATTACTAATGAAATGTATGCTCAGGCTGATTTTGTTATTGATTTACACGGTGGGGATTTACACGAGGATCTAGAACCTTTTGTCGCATATGCTTCAAATGTAAAAGAAGAAATTGTTTGTGCATCTAAAGATGCAGCGCGATTTTTGGGCATAAAATATATAGTTGGAGTACCTTCGACAAATTCCAGTTTCGGAGCAGCAGCACAAATGGGGATACCCGCGTTGTTAGCTGAAATTGGTGGACGTGGAGAATGGACAGAAAAAGAAGTTGAAAGATATTTAGAAGGTGTGAATAATCTTTTAATGTATTTACGGGTTCTTGATGGAAATGCTAAGAAAAACCATGAAGAACTAATTGAATTAAAGGAGTTTATAAGTGATAATGCGGCAGAAAGTGGCTGTTGGTATCCATTTGTTAAGAAGAGTGATATACTTAAAAAAGGTGAAAAAATTGGCGAAATTAGAGATTTCTTCTCAAACGTTTTAGCAGAACATTTTTCTGAAGCAGATGGCGTTGCACTATATATAGTAAAAACTTTATCCATTAATGAGGGTGACCCAATCTACTCAATCGGCAAATTGAGTTAATAAACTAGTAAATAAAAGTTTACAAAATGAATACATCTGTTTACAAAAATTTATTGAATGCATATAAAAAATGTAATATTATTAAAATTAAGAAGGAATTTATGGTGAAAAGAATGAATTATGAAATTGCGTTAGAGAGCTTAAAAAAAATTAATAATGAAATGGGTTACATAAGAGCACTGGCAATGTTTTTCATGTGGGACCAATATGTTGGGCTTCCTGTAGAGGGAACAGCTTATAGAGTACAAATCCAAAATTATATTTCTTCAAGGAGTTCAGAACTTATTAATGCAGAAGAAACTAAAAGATTAGCTGAGTATTTCTCTGGGATTGATCTAAAAAACATCGAAAATGTAATCGATAGAGCTATTATAAGATCGTTTTTATATAAATATAAATACACTGTTAATGTACCACTTGAAAAAATGAAAAAACTGACAAAACTACAAACTGAATCTCAAGGGAATTGGATGAAGGCCAGGGCCGAAAATAATTATAGTATTTTTGAACCAAGTTTAAAAGCAGTTTTTGAGCTGAAAATGGAAATGGCTTCAGAAATTGATAAAACAAAGACACCTTTTGAGATTATGGTAGATGAGAGCGATGAGGAACTTAATCTTGAAGAAGTAAACCGTGAGTTTGATAAAATAAAATACGCGGTTAAGGAACTCATGATAAAAATAAAATCATCAAACGTAACTGTTGATGACAGTTTCTTTGATAAAGAATTTGATCAAGACGAACTATTTGATTTTGTTAAATTTGTATGCGAAAAAACAGGATATGATATTAATCGTGGTGCGTATGGAAAAGCGCCTCATCCATTTACGATTATGGTTGGGCCTAAAGATGCGAGAATTACGGTTAACCTTAGTTCATATAAAGGTGCTGTTACAGCAGCGGTTCATGAAGCTGGGCATGCTATGTACGGTTATAGAGGCAATGACGAAGTTAACGACTCAAATCTCTGGGGTGGCGTTCCAGGCGGGTTTCATGAAGCTCAGTCGAGATTTTATGAGAACATCATCGGAAAGAGTAAAGCGTTTTGGGAATGTTTCTATCCTGAAGCACAGAAAAGATTCAAACAATTTGAGGGTGTTTCGCTAGATGAATACTACAGAGCTATAAATAAGAGTCAAGCATCACTTAAGAGAATATTGGCAGATGAAATTTCATACAATTTACATCCTATTATTAGATTTGAGCTTGAGCAAGAATTAATGAGTGGAAAAATTGAGTTCAAAGATTTAGCAAATGCATGGAATGACAAATATTTTGAATATTTAGGTATGAGACCTGAAAATGATAATGACGGAATTCTACAGGATATTCATTGGTCCGTCGGTATGTTTGGATACTTCCAGAGCTATACACTTGGGAATATTTATGGTGGTCAAATTAGAAATGCACTTATCAAAGCAGTTCCAAATGTTTATGAAGAGATAGCTAAAGGAAACTTTGAGCCGCTTAATTCTTGGATGACCGAAAATGTACATCAATATGGTAATACTTATACAGCAGGAGAATTAATAAGAAGAATTACTGGAGAGGGACTTAATGCGGATTATTTCATTCAATATTTAAACGAAAAATATAACGACATATATAATCTAAATGCTAATAATTAATTATCTGAGAAAAGAACTTGTAAATATTTTATCTCAATTTGTGGTATTATGTTGATTAAGTTATATATTTCTGAGTATAATGTTAAAGTCTTATTAAAGTATTATTTTCCAAAGGAGATGAAAGGATGCTAAAATTTATTCTACAGAGGTTACTTATCCTAATTCCAACTTTATTGGGTGTAATCCTCATCGTTTTCTTCGTAATGTCATTGACACCTAGTAGCCCGGGGCGAATTATGCTAGGTATTAATGCAACACAGCAGGAGGTCGACAAGATCGACAATGAGCTCCATTTTCACGATCCGTTTTTAATTAAATACGGAAGATATGTTATTGACGCCTTCCAAGGAAATTTCGGAAAATCTTTTATCACAGGACAACCAGTATTTGATGACATTATTCTAAGATTCCCTACATCGTTGAAGCTAACCATAGCATGTACTATTGGGGGCGCGTTGATTGGAATTCCACTAGGGATTTTGTCAGCAGTAAAGCAGTATTCTGTTGCGGATTATATTAGTGTAATTGCAGCTATGTTGCTGTCAGCCATACCTGGATTCTGGTTTGGACTATTATTGCTGTTACTATTCTCGTTGAAACTCGGATGGTTACCAACAAGTGGTATTGGCGAAGCAGGAGGAGGTCTTACAAACATAAAGTATTTCATTATGCCTGTTATGACTCTTGTTCTCCCGAGTGCAGGTGGATTACTGAGAATGACGAGATCCACAATGTTAGAGACAATAAGAGAAGATTACATCAGAACAGCAAGAGCAAAAGGTGCTCCTGAAAGAGATGTAATTTGGGGACATGCACTACAGAATGCACTTTTGCCAGTAATCACAATAATTGGTATGGGATTTGGGCTGACACTTGGAGGAACTATACTTGTTGAAAGCATATTTGGTATGCCGGGTCTCGGAAATCTTATATTAACATCTATCAGATCGAAAGATACAATGCAGGTTATGGCAGATACAATTTTCCTCGCATCATTCTTTATGATTGTAATGTTAATAGTAGACGTAATATATGCTTATGTTGATCCAAGATTAAAAGCAAGATTTTCGAAATAAGGGATGGTAAAAAATGAACAAAAAAAATATCGAATTAAAAAAAGAGAGTCAATTTCTTGCATTGTGGTCTAGACTTTTAAAGAGTAAAACCGCTGTTGGAGGACTTATAGTATTCACTATAGTCGTTCTATTTGCAGTGTTTGCAGATGTAATAGCAAACTACAAAATCATGGCATTGGGTCAAGATGCGATTAATAGACTTCAAGGACCATCATGGCAACACCTTTTAGGTACTGACGGCTTCGGAAGAGACGTATTTGCCAGATTGATTCATGGCGCAAGAGTATCGCTTTCTCTTGGTATTTTAGTAGTTGCTATTGCAACATCTTTAGGTTTGCTATTAGGGGCGGTTTCCGCTTTTTATGGTGGCTTGGTAGATAATATTATTATGAGAGCTTGTGATATTATGATTGCTGTTCCAGGTATGTTACTTGCGCTTGCTATAGTTGCAGCATTGGGACCTGGAATGCAAAACCTTATTATTGCGTTGACAGTTGGCGGAGTGCCAGGGTACGCTAGATTTATTAGATCAGTTATTCTCGGTGTGACTCAACAGGAATTTGTTGAAGCAGCTAAAGCTTGCGGGACTTCTGATACTAGAATAATTCTACGTCATATACTCCCTAATGCTATGGGGCCTGTAATTGTTAACGTTTCTGCAGGTATTGCGGGGATGCTTATAGCAGCTTCAGCAATGAGCTTCCTAGGGATGGGAATTCAGCCACCAGCTCCTGAATGGGGTGCAATGCTATCGGATGGAATGGATTATATGAGAGATGTTCCTTCGTTAGTAATAATTCCAGGTGTTACAATAGTTATAACAGCGTTATCTTTGAACCTACTTGGTGATGGATTAAGAGATGCGCTCGACCCTAAACTTAAGGACTAATTAGGAGGAGAAAATGGCTGAGAATTTATTATCGATAAAAGATCTAAATGTAATATATAAAACTGGAAGATCAATAGTTAATGCTGTAAATGGAATAAGTTTTGACATTGCTGAAAAGGAAACACTTGGTTTGGTTGGAGAAACAGGAGCCGGAAAAACGACTACGGCACTTAGCATTTTAAGACTTTTGCCTGATAGAACAGGAGTTATAAATGGCGGTAGTATTAATTTTGAGGGTGATGAAATACTCGAAAAAAACAAAGATGAACTACTTAAGCTCAGAGGCAAAGGGATTTCGATGATATTCCAAGATCCAATGACAAGTTTAAACCCAGTTCATACAGTTGGAAAACAAATTGGAGAAGTTCTTAGATTGCACAATACGGAGAAATTTTCTAACGATGAAATCGAAAAAAAAGTTGAAGAAATGTTAGAATTAGTTGGTATACCAGCGAAAAGAAAAACCGATTATCCTTTCCAATTTTCTGGCGGAATGAAACAGAGAGTAGTTATAGCTATTGCATTAGCTGCTAATCCAAGACTATTAATAGCTGATGAACCGACTACAGCTCTTGACGTTACTGTTCAAGCTCAGGTTTTAAGGCTTATGAAAGGTCTTAAAGAAAAATTCAATACTTCAATGATTATGATAACTCATGATTTAGGAATAGTAGCTCAAACATGTGATAAAGTTGCTATTATGTATGCTGGTGAAATAATCGAATTTGGAACTGTTGAAGACATTTTTAATAATGAAAAACATCATCCATATACAACTGGATTATTTGGATCATTACCTAACATGGAAGATGATTCAGATAGACTTACACCTATTCAGGGATTAATGCCTGATCCGACCAACTTACCTAATGGATGTAAATTTCATCCAAGATGTACACACTGTATGGAAATTTGTAAAACAGTTAAACCAACCGATTATGTTGACGATCAACATAAAATACATTGTCATTTATATACCGGCTCGACCCAGGCATAGAACTGGATATTATTAGTCCTATTATGTAAGGAGATAACGATGAAACAAACGATTATTGAAACAAAAAACCTAAAAAAATACTTTAAAACTCCGTATGGTAACCTACATGCAGTTGATGGAGTTAATGTTAGAATAATTGAAGGTCAAACATTAGGGGTAGTAGGCGAGTCAGGTTGTGGTAAATCGACACTTGGAAGAGTAGTTCTTAGACTTTTAGAAGCGACAGAGGGTGAAGTACTTTATAAAGGTGAAAATATACTTAAATATGGCAAGTATAAAATGAGAGATCTTAGAAAAGAAATGCAGTTAGTTTTTCAGGATCCATATTCATCCCTTAACCCTAGAATGAGTATATCAGAGCTTATTTCAGAACCTATTATTGTTAACAGAACAATCCATGGAAGAACTAATATTCAGAAAAAAGTTGAAGAACTTATGGATACGGTTGGACTTTCAAGAAGACTAATAAATACATATCCTCATGAACTTGATGGTGGAAGAAGACAAAGAATTGGTATTGCTAGAGCGCTATCCCTAGATCCTAAGTTTATCGTTTGTGACGAACCAGTTTCTGCACTCGATGTTAGTATCCAGGCTCAGATTCTTAATCTTTTGATGGATCTTCAAGATGATTTTGGTTTATCTTACATGTTTATAACACACGATTTATCGGTTGTTAAACATATTTCCGATGAAATTGCAGTTATGTATCTTGGTCAATGTATAGAAAGAGCAAGCTCCGAAGAATTGTTTTCTAATCCGTTGCACCCATATACACAGTCACTATTAAAAGCTATTCCAATACCAGATTTGAAATACAGAGGTATGGAAGTGCCGATATTACAGGGCGAAGTAAGATCACCGATAGCACCACCTCCAGGATGCAGATTTAAAGACAGATGTCCAAATGCAAGTATTTGCACAATCAAGGACAATCCATACAGTCTTGATGAAGTATCTCCAGATCATTTCGTAGCTTGTACATTTAACATAAAATAGTTAACGAAATTTAGTAGTAAAAACATATTAAAAAAATCCAGTTGGTTAAACCAACTGGATTTTTTTACCTATCAACAGCAATTATATTATATTTTTTTATATATTTTATCTCATCTTTAGTAAAATAAAGCTTCTCAATGAGTTCCTCGTTACTATAATTAAGAATTTCTTTCGATAATAGAACCTTCGTGGCAGATGGAAGAAATGGGTAGCCAGATATGCCTGACATTAATCCAAACATTTCGGACGAATTACTAAGGGGATTAATTACATTAATACTAAGTTGTTCGATATCGTTAGCTTGGTTTTCGAATTGAAAATTTGATAATGTATCAAATGGCTTAAAAGTACCAATGTAAAGATGTTCGCAAGTATGAAACTCTTCAAAAGAATGAATATCCATGTATAGAGTCACGGCATAAAGCTCGGTGCTAACATTATTGGTTAAATGAATAATACATTTTTCCACTTTTTTATGATTTCCTTTAAGTAGATACATATATAAAAGATTTTTGTTTCCAAAGATTGACTTGTGAGGCAAAAGTCTCTTTATAGGTCTATTTGGATTTATATAGTCAGTTAACTGGTTGATATTACATTCTAAAGCATCAGCAATATCAAACAATGTTTCGATATCAATATATATACTCCCGTTCTCATATTTCGAAAGTGTGGCTATGCTTTTACTGATTTTTCTGGATAAATCTTCTAGAGTCATATTTTTAATCTTTCTAAAAAGTTTAATTTTTCTACCTACATGCAAAGATACGCTATTCAAAAAAACACTTCCTTCATCAATTCTTTATGTGAAATTTTCATATGAATAATAGATTATTGGAGATATATTGATATAAAAATCGCTTATTGATATTATATTATATTTTTGAAGAAAGTTCTACTTTAGCGAATATAATTAAGCAAAATTTTTCTTCATACTACAATACTGCAAGAAAATTTTCTATATAAAGATAGTATAATTTAGATATAAGTATAAATTGTCAATAGAAAACAAATAAAAGAAGGGGAGAAAAAATGAAAAGTTTATTTACACCACTTTTATCGGAGGGACTAACAACTCTAAAAATAAGATATGATTGGAAAAGTGGCCAGTCGTTTTTATTTGCCGCAAAACTTTGGGAAAAAGATTTCGATTTTAGCAATTATAATAAAACGTTTTATGTAGACAGCGTCATGACTAAAACCGCGAAGTTTTTAAATGATGAAGAAGTCCGAGCACTGTACAAAAAATATGACTTAGAAGATTATTTGGAAGAAGTAATCGGGTTACTCCGCAAAGGTAAACATTTCGGGATGGAATGTGTATTCAACGAAAAATTTAACATAAGGTTCATTGGGAACATGCACAGCAGAACACTTGGCGTGAACAATAGATATCACGCAACTATGCTTGGTGGAATTAGAAGGCATGGATTTGAAGATGAAGAAATCGATGTAATTATTGATGGACTGAATTTGAGCCGAGCAATGAGTTTTAAAAATATCGCTGCAGAGATCAATTTTGGCGGCTCGAAAACAACAGTGCATATGGATCCAATAGACCTAGAAAACATGGAAATGATGGGCTTTATAGCATACTCCCAAGACAGTATGAGAGCGGCTACAGGACCAGATATGAACTTCCCAACTGCTATGGCAGATGTTATGAATAAACATTTCTCAATGTATTTTAATGGTGGACCTAACAGTAAACTCGGAGAAACTGGAAAACCTACAGCATACGGCGTTTATTTAGCACTTAGGCAAGCAGTTAGATTCAAAACTGGTAATGACAGCATTGAAGGAATGACAGCGGCAGTTCAAGGATTAGGTGCTGTAGGCAAATACATGGCAGAGCACCTTTTAGAAGGTGGAATAAAAAAATTATATGTTACAGATATGAATAAAGAAAGAGCTTTAGATTTTATCAAGGAAAACAGCTCTAAGGACATTGAGTATGTTGACCCAAGTGAAATTCTTGAAGTAAAAGTTGATATATTAAGCCCAAATGCTATAGGTGGAATCATTCATGAAGGAAACATTGACAAGTTTAACTGTGAAATAATTTTTGGTGGTGCAAATAATCAACTGAGAGCTAGTAGCCAAGAAGAGGAAATCCGTTTAGCTAGACTTCTCGAAAAGAGAGGAATCCTTTTTCAAGAAGCATGGTGGCATAATTCGGCGGGAGTTCTGGCTGGGCACGAAGAGTACATTGAAAGAGAAAATGCAAGTTTAGAAGTTTTAAATGCAAAGATTGAAAGAATAGTACCAACTAAAACATGGGAAAACCTTAACAAAGCAAAGGAACTTGGAATAACACCAACAGAATGTATGTACAAAACATGTGAAGCTATCGTTTATAAACAATAAACTTTGCATCTAATTTAAACAGGCAGCGAACTAAATGTAAAAAATTAGTTTGCTGCCTGTTTTTATTATGTTTCATGTGAATGCAGTTTCTATTAAGCTCTAGGTGAGTGCAGTTTCTATTAAGCTCTAGGTGAGTGCAGTTTTAATACGTTTCAGGTGAATGCAATTTTAAGTGTATCAGATAAATTATGCCAAATTCATAACAGATTTGACTCTTTAATTCCTCTTGCAACAATCTCTATTGTTTTCAAATCTTTTTGAGACATGTCAATAACTATTTTTAATACTGTTTTCAAATTATTGTTTTTTTCGAGAGCTTCTAGAATTCTTTGAACTTCAAAATCTGGAGCTAGTGTTTCACTAACTGGATGATTGTCGAGTTTGTATGGAACAGCGCCAAGTAAGTAATCAGTAGAACAATTAAACACTTCGGAAAGTTTTAGAAGAATGTCATAACTTGGCTGTTTTCCTTTAGTTTCATAGCCAGCAATAGTTGGTCTCACTACACCAAGAACTTTTGCTAAATCTTCTTGAGTCATTTTTGCGTTTTCCCTTAATTCCTTGAGCCTATCAGAAAAGTCCATTTTCTCACCGCCATACAACGATTATATTTCAAATGGTCGTATTAATAAACGCAAGTGTCGATAATGAACTTTTTGTTCTTACAAACATTGACATGGTGTCTTTTAGGAACTATAATATACTCAAAGCGTTACATTAAATTACATTTTATATATATGGTTACATAGAATTGGGAATAAATTTATAATTAGGGGGTAATTTTAGTGAGAAAAGTAGAAGACATTTTTGTTCATCAGGACTGGAGTTTAAGACAAGATGCGCACATATTATATAGGAATAATATCGCGCTAGAGAAAACGGAAGTATCTAGCGGACCTGTCATTAAATCAATAAACGATTTGATAAATAAAGCAGAATCGGAAATCGAAGAGGTCAGGCAGAATATAAAAATGATTTACAGTGAAGAGCAAATTGAAGATCCGACGCATATAGATTTATTGAATCGAGAATTTTTGATAACTTATGATAAAGCAATCAAACTAGCTGAAATATCACTTAACATGGCCGCAAAGGTTAAACAATTGAAAGATTATATAGATAAAAAATAGTCCCTCTATCTTAACGAATAAAGAGACTATTAGAATTCAATTTATTCAGTTTTTTTTCTTCTGTCACCATAAATTTTTCTAGATAAAGAAATACCAGTTGGGCTAGTGGCTAACCCTCCCAATGCAGTCTCTTTTAGAGAAGAATGCATTGATTTTCCAACGTTGTAAATTGAAACCACAATCTCATCAAAAGGTATTATACTACTAACTCCAGCAAGTGCCATATCCGCACTGCTCATTGCGTTAACTATTCCGGAGGCATTTCGCCTAGAACACGGAAGTTCAACTAGACCAGCAACTGGGTCGCAAACAAGTCCTAAAACATTCATTAATGCAATTCCAGCAGCATTTAAGCACATATCTGGTGTTCCACCGTACATTTCGGTGAGTGCCGCTGCTGCCATAGCCGCTGCTGAGCCGCACTCTGCTTGACAACCGCCTTCTGCTCCCGATAAAGTGGCATTCTTTGCAATTATTTGACCGATACCAGCAGCAGTAAGAAAACCACGAACTAAAATTTTAGAAATTTTAGCTTCTTGAATTCTAATCTTCTCAATTTCTTCATAGTCACTAATATTATCATTAGCATCATTATTGTTCTTTTCATGGGAGTTCGCTTCTTCACTTAGCATTTCTTCAGCGGTAAAAAGTGCAGCAGGAACGATACCACATGACCCAGCGGTAGGCGCTGCGACAACTTTTCCCATTGATGCATTTACTTCTGAACATGAAAAGGCTTTTGCCATTGCGCTGTTAACAGGTAAGCCACTAATGGTCCTGCCAATGTTTTTGTATTCTTGCATTCTTTTTGCATCTCCACCAGTCAGACCACTTATTGATTTTATTTCTTTGTTTAAAGCTAAAGTTGCTGAATCGCGCATTACCGCTAGAACGTTTTGAGTTCGTATAATAATAGCTTCTTTAGATAATTCGGAAATTCTCATTTCGTTTTCTATTACTACATCAGAGATATGATGATTTTTTGAATTTATTGAGTTTAATAATTCTGCAGCATTTTTGTACATGAAACTCCCCCCCTTATATCTTTCCGAGGATTCTGACTGATATAACGCTATCAATTCCTCTAAGTTCTCTGACTGCTTCTTGCGAGATCAAATTATCTGTCTCGATAACACTTGTAGCAGTTTCGCCCTTAAGATGACGACTTACCTTTAATGTAGCAATATTAATCCTTTGAAGTGCTATAACAAAACTAATTTTGCTCAGCATCCCCGGTTTATCGCTATGTCGAATTATTATTACAGGGTACTTTCCACTTATAGAAACCTTATCGTCCTCAATTTGAGTAATCAAAATATCCCCTCCACCAACAGAACAGCCTGTCATAGAAAAAATATCGCCATCAGCTTTTTTTATATCTATCTTAACAGTGTTAGGGTGAACTTCACCTAAATCTATTTCTTTAAATGAGACTTTGATATTCTGTTCGTCTGCAAGTTCTATTGAAGAGCATATCCTTTCGTCATCAGTTTCCAATCCTAAAATGCCCGCAATCAAAGCTTTATCGGATCCATGTCCTTTATATGTTTTAGCAAAAGAACCATGAAGATTAAATACAACTTCTGTGAAAAAGTCATTACATATTATTTTCGCAGCTCTTCCAAGTCTAACTGCGCCAGCTGTATGAGAGCTCGAAGGACCAATCATTATAGGACCCATTATATCAAAAATACTTGTATTGCTCATTACTATCTCCTTTAATATAGAGTTGAAAAACCAATGAAATTATAGCATAGTTATATTATCAATAAAATTATCAATATGAAAGAAAATATTTTTTATACTTAACATAGCATAAAAACGCATAAACGCAAATAGTCATATGAATTTGAGAAAGATTTTTATAGTATTGAAGAAATATAAACCCATAAAGTTAAACGAAATAATACGAAGGAGGAAATAATATGGTGGATTATAGTAATAGAAAAATTAATTATCCCATTTTAGAGGAAATCAAAGTTAGATGGTCGCCAAGATCTTTTAGTAACGAAAAAATTAATGATGATGATATCAAAGCGATAATAGAGGGTGCTAGGATAGCTCCGTCGTGTTTCAATGAACAACCATGGAGGTTTTTGTATGCGCACAGAGATGAAACTATTAAATTTGAGAAAATTATTGAACTTTTAACAGATTCAAATAAGATATGGGCAAAAGATGCGCCGGTGCTTATGATAATATATGCAATAAAAAAATTCAAAATTAGTGGGCGCGAAAACCCGTGGCATGCTTTTGATTCGGGGACTGCTTGGGGATTTATGTCTCTGGAAGCCACTAGGAGAGGTATTTGCACACATGCAATGGGAGGATTTGACAAGAAAAAAGCGTTAGATAATTTTGGATTGAGCATAGAATTAAATGAAAGTGACGATAAAAGTTTGTTAACGGAATATACTCCATGTGCTGTTGTGGCTATAGGTAAATATGGCAATCCTAATGAATTACCTGAAGAACTGAAAAAAAGAGAAATTCCATCACCAAGACTTTCAATGGAAGAAATAATTTTGGGTTAATTTAAGCGGTTCACGATGTGATATTATACAGATTTGTGGTAAATTAATTCTCATAAAAAATATTAAATATTTAAGATTTATTAAAAAAAGCAAATTTGTATTACTTGAAAAATATGTTTTTTTGGAGTACAATATTATTATTACAAGTTGTAAGATCTAAAAAAGAGGTGATTTTATGAAAATTGATTCAGTAGCAAACGTACAACCAAGTGTTGCGGCTCAGAAGTATAGCAACATTAATGCGAATAAGAAATCAACGATGGATCAGATTACTCAAACCGTTGAAAACAAACAGAAAGCTGAACTTGAGAAAGCAAAAAAAGAAGCTACTAGTCCAGAGGCCATAAAAAAGAAAGCTGGACTCGACAAGACCGAAGAAAAAATTGCAAATACGGCTAATAAGTTAGCAAAAGGTAATGAAAACCAAAACTTAAACATCCGAAGACAACAAGAAGCTATTAACACCATGAGGACTGGGAAGGTAGTTGA
>CAYZED010000014.1:46349-54168 GCA_964477445.1 uncultured Clostridiaceae bacterium
TAGTTGATATAAGACTTTAATAGTTAAATCATAATAGTTGATTTCAAATATTTAAAATCCCGATAGAAATAAATTCTGTCGGGATTTTTCCAGTTTAGGGGAAATTCATGAAATGCTTTTCGCAAAGCAATATGAAAATATGAGATTTATATCGTAAGAACCTATACTTTTTTCGAAACATTGAATCTATTCAACTATTTTAAAACCTTCTTGTCTAATTTCCTCGAAATCCGCCCCTTTGTCAAAATGCATACAATAGACTCTTTCGCGATATTCAGGCTTTATAAGTTTTTTTAACCTATTAAAGGGCATATGTTTGTTTTCTTCAGAATCCCAACCGCTAGTGTCGTGATAAAGGTGAGTCAAATAACCATCCTCAAGCATTTCTAGAATAAAATCAGGAAGCACATATGTGTCGCCACTATAATACATTCTAAAATCTTCAAAATTAATTAATAGACTGTATGCGGGAATTGTTTCTACATGCTCAGCTTGTAAGAATTCTACAACAATACGCTTACTCTCAACGAATTCAAAATCAACAATACATTCGTCATGTAAGATATAGAAATTACGATTAACGCCCAACAGAGTTAATAGATTTTTAAGAAGTTTTTTATCAGGAAAATGAATGTTAATCTTAATACCCTTAATGTAGAACATATAAAAAATAAGATCGCCCAGACTTCCAATATGATCTGGATGAGTATGAGTAATAAATACATGGATATTTTTAGAATCGTAAATAAGGTCATTTTTTTGGAGGAGATGAAATACCATTCCACCGCAATCTATTAAGAAGAGCGAATCTTCATTTTTAATATATGCACTATTGTTTCCTAACTCAGTATTAAAGGCGCTGCCCATTCCTAAAAATTTAAGCATATTTCATTAACCTCATAAATAAATATTTTTTACTCTGGTATGTCTGTTTTTTTATTATCATCAGAAATAACAATTTTTTTAGTATCTGAAACTATTTCTGCGCTTATTATTTCAGCCAGTGGAGCCACTTCGAAAATCTCAGATAACTCTCCTTCAGGCATTATACCTTCACATTCGTAAATCTGGATTCCTTGTGTCTTTCCCTTAACACTAATTTCACCGAGTGGTTTAACAGCTACACGTCCTTTAACTAAATCATAAGTAGCTTGACTTAGTAATATTTGGCCCGGTTTAGCGTTTGCTTCGAGTCTAGCACTTGTGTTAACTGTATCGCCAATGGCAGTGTAATCCATTCTTGTCTTTGAGCCGATATTTCCTACAACAGCAAAACCAGTATTAACACCTATGCCAAACTGAACGCTTCTGCCGAATTTTTTTTCGAGCTTTTCTCTTAGTGCGTACGATCCTTGTTTCATTGCCCAAGCGGCTTGTACAGCCTTAAATGCATGGTCTGGAAGTTCTAAAGGAGCATTGAAGATTGCCATAGTGGCATCGCCAATAAATTTGTCCAAAGTTCCATCAAACTCGAAAATTGAACTTGCAGTTAGATTTAGATAATCGTTTAGAATCTCGACAACTTCTTCTGGTTGTGCTTTTTCTGACATAGGGGTGAATCCACGAATATCCACGAATAACACACTGATAAATCTTCTAGAACCACCAAGTTTAAGACTTTCCTCACCACCTTCAAGTAGCTGACTTACTACCTGAGGTGCGACATAACGCCCAAAAATGCTAGTTATTCGGCGCTTTTCAAGCAATTCTAAAATGTAGTTATAAGCTAGTGCAGCAAGATATATTGCTAGTATAAGTATTAATGGGAAAAATATCGATAGTAGGTAACCTTTGAAATATACATATTTCGTTATGCCAATAATAATAGTAGCTAATATTATTGAAATTAAACCTGAACGAAGAGGATTAAATTTCCAGCAAATTAGTATACCACATAGTCCAAGAACCGCTAATAGTGATAAGTTTGGAAGGACTGGAAGTCTTTCTTTAAAACTATTATTAAGAAGGTTCTGAATTATATTGGCGTGAATTTCCACTCCATATGTGTAGGAACTTTTGTCAATAGATGTATAATAAAAATCCTTTGACATCCCAACGGTGTAAGGACCGACTATAACAATTTTGTCTTCAAAATAATCGGGAGGCATAGTGCCGTCAATAACTTTTGAAAATGGGATCGGACTGTATCTATTTGCTGTGTCAATAAAATCGATATATGATTTATTAAAAACATCTTGTTTTATTTTTGATAAATCTGCAGTCTGGTTTGTGTTTTTTAAGTATTGTTTGTATAAAGCAATATCCCAACTATCGACTTTAATATTTTCAAACTTGCCTGAATCAAGTTCTTTTCTATATATAAAAGAATTGAGTGATTCTCTTATAATACTGTCATCAGGGTCAGGAATAACATTAATATGACCATTTGTTGAGACTTTATCTAAATCAGCAAAAGGTGGATAGAAGCTGGCTACTTTTATTTTGTTTGTTTTTAAATCCACGCCATCTAAATTACCATAAGAAGCAGCGACGAAATTACCTGCTTTTTTCGCAGCTTCCACAAAAGCCTTATCAGCGTCAGGATTTGTGGAGTTTTCTGCAAAAATTATATCAAGTCCCACAGCGGCAGCTTTTCCTTCAGCCATAATATCTAGAAACCTTGCATATACTGATCTGTCCCATGGGAATTGGCCAAGCACAGTAAGACTTTCATCATCTATTACAACTAATTTGATTTTTTCGTCTATAGTTTTTTTTGACTGAAATAAGAAGTCTTGAAGAGAATTTTCGGCTTTTCTAAATAATTTTTCTGGGGGTGTCAAAACGGGAACTGTAATAATTTGACCGAACAATCGATAAGTGGCTTCGTTATCGGGGGCATCCCACTTATCAATAACTCTATATTCAGCTAGGAAAAGTAAAACAAAAACTATAACAATTAGGTGCCAAACTTTTAATTTTTTCATTAATTACCCCCAACGCAGTCTACTTTTAGACATGTGTCAAACAATTCCTCTTTGATAAAAATTTCTAGCAAATCCTTATCAATACTATTAAATGAAGCTTCCTCTTCTAAAATTTTCAGGGCTTTGTCCACTGGCATTGCTTTTTTATATGGTCTATCAATAGCAGTTAACGCTTCAAAAATATCAATTATAGCAAGCATTTTTGACTGTACTTTTATCTCATCAGTCTTAAGGTGATTAGGATAACCATTTCCGTTTAGCTTTTCATGATGATCTGCTGCAATTTTTGGAACTGATTTAAGTGCTTTTAACCAAGGGATATCTTTTAAAATTTGATACGTATAATCTGCATGCATATTCATCTGGTTTCTGTCGCTATTTGTTAAATTTCCTTTTTTTACGATTAGGTTAGTAACTTCATATTCACTAAGAAGTGGCTTAACTTCGCCACCTAAGTCCTCAATTTCAAGGGATGAAATAAACTTTAGCTTCTCTTCTTCTTCATCTGGAAGAAATCCTTTTGTATTAAGGGCAATGACAAATTTACAATAATCTTCTAAATTGTTCAGCAAAAATTCTTCTTTTTCATCAAGGGGTTCTTGAATTTTCTTAAAGGCTAGACTTTTCTTAAATTCCAGACTCTTTTTATAATAATTAAATCTATAAATAACTGCTTGAAGTTCAGAATCAGTGAGGCGGTTTTGTTTAGTAAGGACAAATTCGCTGACGCCGATTTTTCCGATATCATGCAATAATGCTGCATAATGAAGCTCCTGCAACTGTACTTCAGTAAAAAAAACATCTTTATATGGGCCATAGTTAACTCTGTTCACAGCCTTGGCAAAGTATTCTACGTATTTTGCGACTCTAATAGAATGTCCAGAAGTTGTGGGGTCTCGTTTTTCTATAGTGGTTACCATACTTTCCACAAAAGAATCAAAAAGACGTTGAATTTCTTCCATTAGACTATTTCGTTCTAAGAGAACAGCAGTTTGAGAAGCAAGAGAAAAAATAATCGATTCTTCTTCTTTTTCAAAAGGTATTACTTGAAGTTTAAAGTCCTCTTCAGTATTCAGCTTTGCTTCAAAATTTCTTTTCTTATTTATTAGCTGGAGAACGCCAACAATTTCTCCTTTTATATCTTTCATAGGTATTACTAGCATGGTCATTGTATGGTAATTAATGGTTTTGTCAAAAAAATCATTATATTTGAACCCTAAAATTCGAGGTATGTCATCCATACTCTCAAAGTTGTAGGATTCACCTGTATAAGCGCAAGAGCCAGAAATACTATTTGTATCAATAGGCATTGAAAAACCTTTAAAGGGAAAGTCTCGGCTTGTATTTCTTGTGTTTGTAAACTTTAGTATTGGCAAATTATCTTTTTCTTCTTTAACGTAGATACTTGCGGCGTCGCAGTTAGCTATTTGCATACTTTCGTCCAAAATCATATCAAGCAACTTATTCGTGTTTTTTTCGGCTGAAAGCATAATACCTATGTGGTTTAATCTAGAAATCATGGTTTTATAATGGTTTATTTGATCGGGAATTGGCAGGATTTCAGGGGTAGTCTGTTCTTGAGTCATTAAGTCATTCCTCCTTAAGCTTATCGCAAGGCTCAACACAATCGCGTCCACGCTCTTTAGCTTTGTACAGCATTTTATCAGCTTTTCGCAGCAATTCAAGAGGAGTACTTTCACCTGTAGCAACGCCAAAACTAGAAGTGATGCGAAGTTTGTGTTGTGTGAACTCTGTTTCATTAATTATAATTCTAATTTTTTCGGCAGTATATAGGCCGTGCGTCAAATCAGAATTAGGAAGAATTAGCATGAACTCTTCGCCTCCGAATCGTCCAGCAATATCTGCTCTTCGAATATTATTTCTAAGTATTTCGCCAACTTCCACAAGCACTTCATCTCCGATAATATGCCCGTATTGATCATTGATATATTTAAATCTATCTAAATCCATCATAATTACAGAAATGCCTGTACTATATCTTTCAAATCTATAATGCTCTTGTTCAAGTCGCTCAAAAGCAAAGCGTCTGTTATATAATCCGGTTAAACTATCGGTTTGGGCCATTTTTAAAAGTTCGGAGTTATTTTTCTTTAGTTCGTCAAGTAAAAGGAATGTTCTAAGATTGGCTTTAAGTCTAGCATTAAAGTCCTTATCTACAATAGGCTTTACAATATAATCATCAGCACCAGCATTTAATACATTTGAGATAACTCTTTGGTGATTTACAGACGAAATCGCAATAATTACACTGAATGGATATTTTTTTCTGAGTTCTAGAACTACTCTATCGCCAGAAATCTTTGGGAGAATCAAATCAACCAAGTATATATCATAAGGGATATCAACAACTAATATATCTTCAGCGGATTCATATATAGTTATATCTTTCACACCCATACCCTTTAAGAGAGAAGTAACTTTTGCATTTTCAAGATGATCATCATCAATAATAGCAAAACTTCTATTTCTAATAGTTTCATCAAGGTGATGTTGATATCTAATTCTTGTTACATATGCTTCAAGTGTATCAATGAAATTAGAATAAAGTACAGAGTCAACAACACCTAATGAGTAAAGTTGTTTCTTTAGCTCGAAATTCTCACTCTCTGAGAGTATAATTATCGGAATGTCGTGCGTCTTTCCTTCATTTAAACCTATAAGCAAATTCTCACAGCTAGTATCTCCAAAATAAGTTGAAGAGATAATAAGGTCAAAATGTTCAGAATTGAGTAATTCGCCTGCGAGTTCAGGCTCTTTTAATAATTTGTACTTAAAATCAAGGTGTAATGATAATCTGTCAATCAGTTTGAAATTAAAGGTATTTTGAGATATTAATAGAATATTTATCATAAAATCACCGCCCATTATGATAATTATATATCACCACAGTTATATGAACAATAAAATTCCGTTTATAATAAAATCTCAATATAATTCAAGCAAAGTCACGAATGAAATCACAAATGAAACACAATTCATTTATAATAGTTTCATTATTTGATAATATAAATTATCTATATTAAGTTTATAATGTATTAATAATATATTAATACATTAATCCGACTGAATTCTTATCGAAAGCTCACAGCTATTCACAAAAAAGAATTAAATGGAGGTACATTTTGAATATTGAAAAATCATCAGAAATTACTTTTTTCGCACTTGGTACATTATGTAAGATTACAGTAATTTTCGAAACAAAACTATTTGGTGATAATAAAAGAAAAAAAATATTATATATAAAAGAAGCACTGAAAGAGGCGTCTGAAATAGTGCAAAACATCGACGATAAATTATCAGTTTTCAAATCACAGAGCGAAATTTCAGAAGTTAATAAAAATTCGGGTAAAAAGGCTATCGCAGTGAGTGAAATAAGTTTTGATATTATTGAGAAATCACTTAGGTTCTGCGAGATGTCAGGTGGGGCGTTAGATATTTCAGTAAGACCTTTGCTAGAGTTATGGGGATTTGGGCATAAAATCGGAATGAAAAAAGTAGCTCGAACTCTTATTCCCACAAATGATGAAATTACAGCAATAAAAAAAATAGTGGATTATAAGCTCGTAACTTTAGACGAGAAACTTAAAACGATATATCTTGAAAAAGAAGGAATGGCATTAGATTTTGGCGCGCTAGCAAAAGGGTATGCTTCAGATTATATTGCAAATTACTTTATAGATAAAAAACTAAATAATGTCTTGATAGACCTAGGTGGAAATATTCTCGCTCTTGGGAAAAACAGAAAGAAAAAAGATTGGGTTATAGGATTACAGTTGCCATGGGGTGAACGGGGAGAGTATTTTGGGCAAATTGAACTAAGAGACGAAAGCTTAGTGACTTCAGGGGCATATGAAAGAAGCATTTTTATCGAAGGCAAGAAATACAACCATACTATTAATCCGAGGACAGGTTTTCCGATAGATTCAAATATTACAGGTGTTTCGGTTTTGTGCAAAGAATCCTTTCTAGCTGATGCTTTGACTACAATGATTTATGTACTTGGAGCGAAAGAAACTATCGAAATAATTAATAAATATTATAAAAATGAGATTTCTGAAATCGGCATAATTATACTTGAAGATAATAAGAAAATAAAAATCACAAAATCTTTAAAGGATAGGTTTTTTGTTACCCAAAAAGGTTTTGATGTTGTATATCTATAGTGAGGTGAGACGAAATGAAAAATAAAATAAAAAATAAAATAAAAACAATTGAAATAATTAGAATGATAATTCAACTCGGATTCTTAATAGTATTACCTGGACTCTTTATACAAGTATTTGGCGAAATGAAAATGGTAGTAACTTCGTTAGTAGACGGCACTTTTAATTTTATTGATATGCTACCTATGACAATAGAAGTTTTGGTAGTTACATTACTTACATTTATCTTTGGAAGGTTTTTTTGTGGATGGATGTGTGCATTTGGTACATATAATGATTTAGTTTATGCTCTAGCATCAAAACTGTTTAAAAAGAAAAACAGACCTAACGTAGTAGATGACAAAATAATGAAACTCATAAAGTATGTGCTACTAGCTTCTATAATAGTTTTTGTATGGTTCTTAGGTTTTAAGGTGGATCCAGGTGTTAGTCCATGGGAAGCATTCGCAAGAATTAGAGAATTTCCAACAGTTTATATGAGTATGATAATAGGTTTTGTGGTACTTGGAATAATAACGGTAGGGGCAGCGTTTATAGAAAGATTCTTTTGTAGATACCTTTGTCCTCTTGGAGCTTTCTTTAGTATAATTTCCAGAGTTAGAGTTTTCAACATCCTAAAGCCAAAAGACAAATGTGGTCAATGTAGGGCTTGTACAAATAGTTGTTCAATGGGAATAGAACTTTATAAATCAGATGTAGTAAAAAGTG
>CAYZED010000014.1:54178-67149 GCA_964477445.1 uncultured Clostridiaceae bacterium
GCATACAGTGTATGAAATGTTTAGATTCTTGTCCGAGAATGAATACTAGAATAGGATTAGCAGGAGAAGAAGTCAAACCTGGATTAACCGCCGCCGCTGCAATAATAGGATTCCTTGGGTTTTATGGTGCAGGAAACATATACGCAAATGCAGTAAATAATACCATGGATGCGCAGGCAAATATCGAAAACACAGCACAAATAAATCAAAACACAAGTGATGCATTAAATGAGTTATCACCAACAGTAGAGACAAACACAAAGACATCAAATACAATTGACACAAAAACAATTGCTTCGGCGACTAAACCACCAATAAAAACTCCAACAGTAAAAAAATCAACAAAAACAGTGCCAGCAGTAAAAAAGACTCCAGTAGTAACAAAAGCTCCAGTAACAACAAAAGCTCCAGTAACAACAAATACACCAGCACCAACAAAGACACCAGCACCAACAAATACACCAGCACCAACAAATACAAATAACAATGTGGTATATACTTTTAATAATGGTACATTTACAGGTAGTGGATCTGGGTTTAGAGGAACAACAAGTGTATCTGTAACAATAAAAAATGATGAAATAACAAATATAAGTATTTTATCATATAGAGATGACGCACAGTTCTTTGACAGGGCTAAGAATTCAATAATTAGCCGAATAATTTCCACTCAGAGCACAAATGTGGCATCTGTTTCAGGAGCAACATATTCAAGTAACGGAATAATGGATGCAGTTCAAGATGCCTTATTAAAAGCAAAAATTTAATTTATTATTCTTATAATTTCTTCAATTAGTTCTTGGATGTCAATTGGTTTTGAGATATATCCATTCATGCCTAATTGAAGAAATCTTTCTTTATCATTTTTTAAAGCATGTGCCGTTAAGGCTATTACTGGAGTATCATCGCAAATTTTTTGGGCTCTAATGATTTCATAAGCCTCAATGCCATTCATGATTGGCATTTGAATGTCCATTAAAATAACATCAAAATGTTTATCTAAGAGAACATTAATTGCTTCTTTTCCGTTTTCGACTAACTCTACTTCTGCTCCTGATTTAGAAAGCATTTCATTAAAGGTTAGTTGATTAATCTGGTTATCTTCGGCAAGTAAGATTTTTTTTCCTTTTAATACAGAGGGGTTGATTCTGTAAGAAAATGGCTGTGATTGAATTATTTCAGGGGTTTTCTCACAAACAATTTCTAATGCATTATAAAATTCATCAATTGTATAGGGTTTGTTTAATTCGACATATGAAAATCCCTCAATTTTGTTTTTAATATTGCTAGAACTGCCTATAATAATTGAGTTTTTTGAATTAAAAGTTTTTTCTAACTCTTTTTTGTGCTTGCGTAATTCAAGTTCATTTAAAAAGACTCTCGCGTCAAAAATGAAAATTCCATTCTCAATAAAGTTGTTTTTCAGGAGGGAATCTTTCAATGAATCAGCATACAAAACACTTGCGCCTAACTCTGTAGAATAAGCCCCAGCTATCTCTCCTGTGAATTTTTCATTAGTACAGATGATAATTTTTCGACTTTCATCAAATGAGTGTTTTTTAGTTATATTACTTATTCTTTCTGCTCTTACATTTATGTCGAAATAGAATTTTGTTCCACCTGTTTCATGACTCTTTAAGCATAGATTACCACCAAGAAGAGAAACATATTCTTTGGAAATAGCAAGGCCAAGGCCGGTTCCACCCTGTTTCCTTTTTATAGATCCATCGATTTGAGTGAATCGCTCGAAAATGGCACTCTTCCATTCGTCTGGAACGCCGATGCCAGAATCTTCAACAGAGAATCTTAATGTTACATGTCCGTCTGATTCATTTAAATATTCAACTCTGAGTATAACACCGCCAGATTCGGTAAATTTGACAGCATTTCCTCCTAAATTCGTAAGAATTTGTTTAAGTTTTGAGTAATCACAAATTATTCTATCGGGTACATTTTCACCGATGAAAATGTTAACCTCAAGGTTTTTTGAGGACGCAAGAACACTAATTATCCAATACAGACTAAACAACATTTCCTTTAGACTAAATTCTTCTTCTAAGAACGTCACAGCTCCAGCTTCGATTTTTGAGATGTCTAAAATATCATTAATAATTTGCATCATAGCATTTGATGCGCGGCTAACGATTTCAAGATATTTTGTTTGGACAGAATTTAAATCAGTCATATATAGGAGTTGAGTCATGCCGATAACGCCATTCATTGGGGTTCGTATTTCATGTGACATGTTCGCTAAAAACTGACTTTTTGCTTGATTTGCTCTTTCAACTTCGTGCTTTGCTTCGTCAGCATCTTGTTTGGCAATTTTTAGTTCATTTGTTTGAATAGCTAATTCTTCTTCGCGAATTCTCAGAACATCTATCATACCTTCAAAATCATTTTCTAATTTTATGAATTCTGAAATATTAGTAGTTTCTTCACGTTCAAGATATTCACCCTTTGAAATGAGATTGGTTCTATTTATCAAGCTTTCTATTGGGAATAAAATCATTTTTGTGATTCTAAATCCGATTAATAGAGAAATGATTAAGGCGAACAGGATAACAATTAATGCAAAAATTTGAATGAACGTCAAAGGGCTGTATATGTCTGAATAAGATACATTGGTTATTACACGCCAACCTGTGAGAGGAATAAGTGTTGTTTTTATAAAGCGCTTATCATGTGGAGCACGAACATATGTATTATCTATTTTCTTAAAATCTACAATATATTCAAAGGGGGTTTTATTCTTAACTTTTTCTGAAAAATAATCGACAATATAAATATTGTTTTTGTCTATAAGCGAAATAAAGCTATCTTTATCGATTTTTAAACTAGAAGAACTGTTGAATATTTTGTCAAGAGTAATGTTAGCTGTTAAAACAAAATGAGCGGATTTTATACTGACAGTAACGTAAGGAATATTGCTATTTTTCAAGTAATTTACTTCAGAAAAATTAGGGGAACCAATTCTTTCTGAAATTCTTGATTGAGTAGAATTTTTAATATCAATTGAGCTAATGCAAGGGTATATCATCTGAATAGAGTTTTGTATCTTTTGTAAGTCATTTTTTGATACGTTATTTTCTGCATTTTCAAGACTGATTTGTAATATTTTGATTGTTGAATTTAAAAAAGTATTAATTCGATCAACAAAAAAAGTTGTTGTATTATTGTCGTTTAATTCAGTTTCTTTTTTTACTATGTTTGAAGTATATAGTGACAGCGCAAGAGAAAGCACGATTATAGGGAGAATCGTAACTGCTAAAAATCTAGACAAGATAAAGCTTGAAAGCTTTTTGCTTTTTCTCATGCCATCACCTACTTTATTATAATAATTTACGTCTGATTTCAGCAGCGTTAGAATGTGCTGCGAGGCCTTCTGATTTTGCCATTAAAGATGCATGATTAATCATGTTTTCTAGTGCAAAAGTTTCAATTCTTTGATTAGTAACTGTTTTAATAAATGTACCAACCCAAACGCCACCTGTGTATCGAGCCGCCCTTAAAGTTGGTAGAGTGTGATTTGTTCCAGCGACATAATCACCAAATACTTCAGCAGAGTTGTCTCCTATAAATAATGAACCATAGTTAGTCAGCTTGTTTATAATAGCATTTGGATTATCACACGCCAATTCTAAATGTTCAGGAGCTTTTTCGTTTGAAATATTTATTAATTCATCTATAGATTCTGAGAAAATAACTTCACCATTGTTTTTCCAGCTAATGCTAGCAGTTTCAGCAGTGGACAGAGTTTTTAATTGACGTTCGACAGCTTCTATAGCCGCTAATCCTACTTTTTTATCAGATACAAGGAGAATGCCACTCGCGTTTAAATCATGTTCTGATTGACCAAGTAAGTCAGCTGCAATGATTTCTGGATCAGAGGTTTTGTCAGCGATTATCAAAACTTCGCTAGGGCCAGCCACGAAATCTATACCAACTTGACCATAGCATTGACGCTTTGCTTCAGTAACGTATTTATTTCCAGGGCCAACTATTATGTTAACAGGTTTTATTTGGTTAGTTCCATATGAAAAGGCGGCTATAGCGTGTGCGCCACCTACAGCATATATTTCATCAACTCCTGCTATATCAAGTGCTACAAGTGTAGCGCTGTCAATTTCAGAAGTACCTTTTTTACAAGGAGAGCAGGCAGTAATTCGTGGAACACCAGCTACTTTCGCAGGTATGGCCAACATAAGAGCTGTTGAAAACAATGGATATCCACCACCTGGAACATAACAGCAACATGAATCTATGGGAATATTTTTATGACCTAAAAAGACGCCTGGTTGAACCTCGAAAGAATCTAACTCTTTAAAGGTTGATTTCTGAGCCTCAGCAAATGCCTTTATATTAGAAGCAGCAAATTTTATCGATGTTATTAGCTCGGAAGTCAAGTTTTCATAAGCGCGATTTATTTCCTCTTTTGTTATCAATAGCTGTTTTCTATGACTACCATCAAATTTTTCGTTATATTTTAAAAGAGCGTTATCAGAATGCAACTTAACATCCTCAATAATCTCTTTTACACTTTCAAATAATTTTAGATCAGAGCCTTTTTCAGGGGGCAAAGCTTTCTTAAGGTATTCCATGTAATTTCCTCCTCGTGCAAGTAGTTTTTTAATTGTTTAATAATTGAAGTATACTACATTAGAGCGAATATGTTAAGAGATTCATTACTAAGCTTATGGTGCTAACACCTATGGAGCAGAAGTTTTTAAACAGGTTTAAAAATAAGGAGTATATACCGGAACTGCTTTTTGATGACAAAGACATTATAGAACGAATAAAACTGCACCCCGTGGCATTATGGAAAACACAATAAAAAGAAAAGGAGTTGCTTATTGCTCCCCCACTCGCTTATGATGAAATAATGAAAATGATTCCGGCAGGAAAGGTTATTACTTCCGATTATATTCGAAGCTATTTAGCAAGAAAGCATGGTGCCGATAATACCTGTCCTTTGACTGCAGGAATATTCATAAACATTGCATCAAAGGCTTCGGTTGAACGTTGTGTTGATCAGACCCCTTACTGGAGAACTCTCAAGAAAGACGGTGTGCTGAATGAGAAATATCCTGAAGGCATTGATGGACAAAAGATGAGGCTGGAGATGGAAGGACACACCATCATTCAAAAGGGAAAAAGATATTTTGTGAAGGATTATTTGGAGGATTTTTTTGAATTGGAAGAATAAGTTAGATTGGAGGCTTATTTATGAGTGATTTAAGTAAGATTTCAATAGACGCATATAAAGAAATTCTAAAAAATCTATGGAATAAAAGATATTGGAACAATTTAATGGAATGCCTTATCTGTGATATGCAATTTGTTTAATAGAAATATATTATATGCGGAATTTATAATAAAGTCATTTTATTCAAAACATATATTTGATAATTTACTTCTTTTGTTAACTTACAAGAATAAAAAACGAATTTTGTTAAATTTAATTGAACAACGATTCTTTTGAAAATGTGAATTTTCTGAATTATAATTGTCATAGCTCTTATTTTTACAGAACGTTTCAAGGAGGGGGTAACCATAAATGACTGAAAAAGCAATCAAGATTTTAAATGAATCAATTATATGGGACAATGCTATTGTTTGGGCGGAGAGACTGCCAAATCGCCTTGCGTCATTGGAAGAAATCCGCACTTCAGGCGTCACGGCTGTATCGATTAAAATCAATGCCAATGACGGCACTAATCGGGGAACTCTAACTGCTTTGGCAAAAGAACGTGTTCATTTCAAAGCATTTGGTGACAAGTATATTGTGGCAAAGACACCCGAAGACATCATGAAGGCCAAAAAGGAAAAAAAATTGGCCATAACCTTTTGTTTAGCCGATTCTCAGTTCATAGAAAATCCAGATTCGGATACCGAGATGTTTTCTGCGCTGGGAGTCACCCATATCGTCCTTTCATCTGTACGAAATGTTTATGCTGATAGCTGCTATGAGTTCAGTGATACGGGATTAAGCAACAGTGGACGAGCCCTCATAAAACAAATGAATAAAGGGCCGATCTTGATTGACGGAACGCTGGGCGGGTATCGGACAACCATGGAAGCAATGGCGCTTTCAGAGAAACCGTTTGTTTTTACCCATACCAATGTTTTTAGCCTGTGTAAAAATGCGAGGAACATAAAAGACGATCAAATTAAGGCCTGTGCACAAACGGGCGGTGTGATCGGTTTGACCTTTCTCGGTGGTTATCTCGGAAATCCAATACCGGATGCAGAGACTCTTTTTCGCCAAATTGACCATATTTGCACACTGACTGGGCCTGCACATGTGGGTATTGGTTCCAATTATACAATCAATCCAACAGCCTTCTTTCAAGTGATGAATTGGGCAAGGGAAAACGGGATGATCAATGATTCTTATGAAAACTGCGGCGGGGATTGTTTTAAGCATGCCGAACTGCCGAAATTGATTGACCTCCTGATTTCCCATGGTTATCAAGAGAATGATATAGCAAAAATACTGGGGTTGAATTGGCTTAATCTGTATCATACGGCACTGGAGAGGGGTGAAAAAACATGGATTTCAGAGCAAAATTAGCTGCATTGATTGAATCAAGAAAAACTGAATATATAGATATCAGCGATAAAATATGGGAATATGCTGAACCTCGGTTTCAAGAATATCAATCATCAAAATTGCAGTCGGATTATTTAAAGAATCATGGATTTCGAATTCAATCAGGTCTTGCCGGTATGGAAACCGCTTTTGTGGCTGAGTTCGGAAGCGGGAAGCCGGTCGTTGCGTTTCTGGGAGAGTTTGATTCTCTATCGGGATTATCACAGGTGGCGGACCTTGACCGACAAGTGGAACTTATTCAAGGCGGTCAGGGACACGGCTGCGGCCATCAGGCACTAGGAACAGGCGCTCTGGCTGCCTCTGTCGCACTCAAGGAGATAATGGAGGATGAAAAACTGGGCGGAACAGTACGTTATTATGGTTGTCCAGGCGAAGAAAACGGCTCCGGTAAGAGTTTCATGGTCATGAATGAATGCTTTGAAGATTGCGATATCGCTCTGGCATGGCACCCTGCTGCTTTAAACATGGTTGCTCCCGATTGTTTCCTGGCCGCTATTGGCACATACTTTACTTTCCATGGCATAGCAACGCATGCGGCAAGCACCCCGTATCTCGGTCGATCAGCGCTGGATGCCGTTGAACTCATGAATGTGGGTGCGAATTATCTGAGAGAACACGCTATTCCCGAGGCAAGGTTCCATTATGCGATAACAAATACCGGCGGGGATGTACCCAATGTCGTTCAGTCCATTGCCCAATCGCTGTATTCGATACGGGCTCCCAAAATAACGCAGGTCGCCGAACTGTTCGAAAGACTCAAGAAAATAGCACAGGGCGCTGCGCTGATGACGGAAACGGAGGTAGAGATTAAGGTCGTCGCAAATTATTCGGATTCCATAGCATGCCGCACTTTGAATGAAAAGGCAGATGAAAATATGGCGCATTTCCTTCCGCTCGGGTACAGCGAAGAAGAGATTGCCTACGCGAGGAAATTCCAGAATACGCTATCTGAACAGGATAAGACCGGCCTGGAATATATTTTAAACAAATTGGTTCCCAAAGAGAAAAGAAACGAAGCCATGAGTATGCCCATGCTTGATTTTCTGATTCCCAGTACAAGGCTTGATTTGGGTTCAACAGATGTCGGGGATGTCAGTTGGGTCGTTCCGACTGTTTTTATCGGGGTAGCTTGTGTTGCGGCAGGCACGGGCGATCATTCCTGGCAATTCGTAGCGCAAGGGAAATCCTCAATCTTTCATAAAGGCATGCTTTTTGCAGCAAAGGCCATGGCTGCAACAGCGTATGAATTTTTGACTGATCCGGCTTTGGTAGCTCAGGCAAAGAAGGACTGGGAAATTGAATTGGGTGGAAGAAAGTACCTAACGCTGCTTCCCGAGGGAAGTAAACCGGAGGTAAAGTAACCAAAGTGCGATAACAACCTGTTCTAAATGATTGTTGGCCGTCAGAAAACGCCTTAAAGCGTGTTCAGGTTGCTTTTGCTAATGTCACGTTTCGCATCCTCATGGTCCTGTTTCATAAGACAGAAAAGATATTGGAACAATTTAATGGAATGCCTTATCTGTGATATGCAATTTGTTTAATAGAAATATATTATATGCGGAATTTATAATAAAGTCATTTTATTCAAAACATATATTTGATAATTTACTTCTTTTGTTAACTTACAAGAATAAAAAAACGAATTTTGTTAAATTAAATTGAACAACGCTTCTTTTGAAAATCTGAATTTTCTGAATTATAATTTTATTAGTTATATATTTTTATAAAACGTAAAAAAGGAGGAGGAAAGAAAATGAGAAAAACTTTAACGTTATTTTTAGTTATGGTGATGTTTTTAGTGCTCCTAGTTGGATGCAGTCCGGCTAAGAGCCCGGATGCCTCCCCAAAAAAAGATTCATTAGTATGGGGCTATCTTGCTGAGCCGATGGGGCTTGATCCACAAAAAACCCAGGACGGTAACGCTTTGAATACTGAGATAGCTATCTTTGATACGCTGCTACGTTTTGATGAAAATCAAGCGACTATACCCAATCTTGCAACGGAGTGGAGTATTTCTAGCGACGGTTTGGAATATACACTTAAGATCGCAAGTGGTGTTAAGTTCCACAATGGAGATGACCTGACGATTGACGATATTATTTTTACCTATGAGCGGGTAAAAAAAGTCGGTTTAGTACCTCAATTTGGGTTAATAAGTAAAATGGAAGCGGTTGATCCCGGAACGCTCAAAATTACCATTAACAGCCCATTACCATCTTTTTTGAGTTGTATGGCTAATCCATATACTGCTATTGTCAATAAAAAATTAATAACTGAGAACGAAGACGCAGCAATGAGAAATCCGGTAGGTACCGGCCCATACAAGTTTAAAGAATGGGTGCAGGGTCAGAGTATTACAATTGAACGTAATGACGCCTATTTCCGCGGACCAGCACCGATTAAAACAGTAACCTTTAAGTTTATCACAGACCCAAGCACCGCTATTATTGCACTTGAACAGGGACAAATTGATGTCTTAAATACGGTTGCAATAGATGATAGACAAGCCATATTAGATAATCAAAACCTTAAGTTATATGAACAATCCGGCTTAAATCTATGTATGGTCTTGATGAATTGCGATTCAAAATTGCTTAAGAATGTGAAGCTACGTCAGGCTATTGGTTATGCGATCAATAAGCAGAATATTATTGAAGGTGCTTTTAGCGGGATTGGTGACGTACTCATAAACCCCTTGTTTAACCAATCAACTTTATATCCCCAAAATGTAAAAGGCACACAATATGATCCGGAAAAAGCAAAAGCCTTGTTAGCGGAGGCAGGCTATCCAAACGGATTAAGCATGACTATGAAAATAATGGACATCGAATTCGTAAGCAAGTCGGCTGAAGTTATCCAGGAGCAGTTGCGTCAAGTAGGCATTGATTTAAAAGTGGAGAAACTTGAGCGCGTCGCATTTCTTGGAGAGTTTCTTAAAGGCAACTATGATTTAACTTTCCTTAAAATTTCAGAGTCAAATGTTGACCCTGATACTACTTTAGGAAGCTATTACCGTAAAGATTATATCGGTGTAGTTAATTATGTCAATTATCGAAATGACGAAGTTACAACGTTGGCTATAGCGGCACAAAAAGAACAAGACCAAGCAAAACGAGCAGAAAAGTATGCAAGAATTGCTGAAATCCTTGCAGAAGAAGTTCCTGTCGTTCCCGTACTGCAGTCTAAGCTAATTTATGCTGCTTCCAAGGATTTAAAAGGAATACATTTAACCGGGGAAGGTATGTTTTATACGGATAAGCTGTCTTGGTAAGCACTTTCTCAATTTAATCATTTAGATTCTGTAAACAAATTAATTACAGAATTCACATACATACCTCTCCAGTCAATGGAGAGGTATGTATAATGAAAAGGGGCTTTATACGAATGGGTGTTTTTTATAAACCTTAGAAGCAAAGAGGAGGAAATATGCTTAAATATATATCGAAGCGGCTTATGATGATGATTCCCGTAATTTTGGGAGTTATCTTTATTATTGTATTAATTATGTCATTTATTCCAGGAGATCCCGCTCGCCAGCTGCTGGGTGAAAAAGCACCTCAAGTCGCCGTTGATGCTTTAAGGGAAGAACTTGGTATAAACGATCCTGTACTAGTCAGATATGTCAACTATATTTATGACGGACTTCATGGTGATTTTGGTAAATCATATCTAACAAAACAGCCGGTTATAAAATCTATTATCGAAAGGTTTCCAACCACGCTGATTCTTGCTTCTTTTAGCTTAGTGCTGGCAATCATTATAGGAGTACCCATTGGAATTTTATCCGCAGTCAAGCAATACACCATTCTGGATGGTGTCAGTATGGTTGTGGCATTGGTATTTGCATCTATTCCGGGTTTTTGGCTTGGCTTGATGCTTCTTATTATTTTTGCACTAAATCTTAGGTGGTTTCCTTCCTTTGGAACAGACACGTTTCTTGGCTTTGTATTGCCCATCATCACTTTATCTATGGCAAGCTCAGCCACTTTATTGCGTTTAACCCGTTCTATGATGCTTGAGGTGATTCGGCAGGATTATATCCGAACTGCCCGCTCTAAAGGCGCATCGGAGCGCGTCGTTATATTTACGCATGCTCTTAAGAATGCATTGATGCCTGTTATTACAGTTGTGGGTACAAACTTTGCCTATCTTTTGGGTGGCGCGATTGTTATTGAGTCTGTGTTTTCTATACCCGGACTTGGCACGCTGACCCTCAATGCCATCAGAATGCGTGACATGCCAGTTGTAACGGGTGCAGTCTTATTTCTTGCAATTATTTTCAGTATCCTTAATCTTTTGGTAGACTTATTGTATTTCTATGTGGATCCTCGGCTTAAGTCGCAATACAAATGAAAGTGGGTGAAATTTTGAGTCAGGATGTTATTATTGTAAAGAAAAAGAGTCAGGCACGCGTTATTTGGAACAGATTTACGAAGAATAAGGTTGCCGTTATTGGCTTAGTTATTTTATGCGCCGTGATTATCTTTACTTATGGCGCAAATTTGTTTTTCAGCTATGAAGATGCAATCAAGCAAAATTTGTCTATTAAACTAAACAAGCCAAGCTTTGCGCATCCGTTTGGAACCGATTATTATGGTCGGGATTTGTTAACGCGTGTGGCTTTCGGTGGTCGTATTTCAATTAGTGTGAGTGTTGCGGTGACGTTTCTGACGCTCGCAGTTTCTATTATTATCGGTGCTGCCTCTGCCTACTGGGGAGGTATAATTGATTCAATTAACATGAGAGTATCAGATATGTTCATGGCGATTCCTCCCATTCTTATGGCCATTACTATTGTAGCGGTGCTGGGGCCCAACTTGTTTAATCTCTTGCTAGCCTTGGCAATATCCAGTATTCCGAGTACGGTGCGAATGGTTAGGTCATTAATTCTGACCATAAAGAATAATGAGTATATCGAGGCAGCTCATGCTTGCGGAACGAGCAATATCATGATCATATTCAAGCATCTGATTCCGAATATTATGGGCGTTACGATCGTTTCGGCTACGCTTGGACTTGCAGGCATAATTTTGTCAATTTCTGCGCTTGGCTTTCTTGGACTTGGCGCCCAGCCGCCCACGCCCGAATGGGGATTAATTCTTTCCGAAGGCCGTGGGCAGATCAGATATAATCCTTATCTCGTTTTTTTCCCAGGTATGGCAACTGTCATTACTGTTTTAGCGCTCAATCTCGTTGGGGATGGCTTACGCGACGCACTTGATCCCAGAATGAAAAACTGATAGGCAAGGTGAAATAGGATGAATAATAACAATTTACTTGAAATAAAGAACTTGTCTGTCGAGTATAGTACAGAAGACGGACTATTTAAAGCGGTTAATGAGATTGATTTAAAACTCTATAGGAAGAAAATTTTTGGACTTGTAGGTGAGACGGGGGCAGGAAAAACGACGACAGCACTGAGCATTATGCGCTTGCTGCCCGAAAGAGTCTCTAAAATAACAAGTGGTTCCATCCTTTATGAAGGGAAAAACTTGTTTGAGTATAAAGAAGCGGATATGCGTGCCATACGAGGAGCCAGTATTTCAATGATTTTTCAGGATCCTATGACAAGTCTTAATCCGGTGCTGCTTGTGGGCTTTCAAATAGCAGAGTCAATAAAGCTTCATTCAAGCAGCAAGCTGTCTAAGCAAGAAATTGAAAAATCTGTGGATAAGCTATTAGAGCTGGTCGGCATTCCAGCCTCCCGAAAGAACGAATACCCGCATCAATTTTCCGGTGGAATGAAGCAGCGCATCGTAATTGCAATTGCACTGGCCTGCAACCCGCAACTTTTGATAGCTGATGAGCCGACTACGGCACTTGATGTAACGATACAGGCGCAGGTACTGGCACTTATGGCGGATTTAAAGCAGAGACTTGATACATCAATGCTGCTTATAACCCATGATCTCGGCATTGTCGCAAGCATTTGCGATGATGTGGCGGTTATGTATGCCGGAGAGATTGTTGAGACCGGGACATTAGAAGATATATTCAGTGAAGGCGATCATCATCCGTATACGGTGGGACTTTTCGGGTCTATACCAGATCTCAATACGACGACAAAACGATTAAATTCAATTCAAGGGCTTATGCCGGACCCATCCAATCTTCCCAGCGGCTGCTATTTCCATCCCAGATGTAAGCATGCTTCGGATATTTGTAAATTAAAACATCCGCAAGATGTTACAAAGGGTACGCATACGATTAAATGCCACCTGTTTAAGGGTACAGAAGGGGAGGTTTTGTAATGACCAAACCACTTGTTAGCACAAAGGACCTGGTAAAGTATTTCAAGACACCTGCAGGCAACCTGCATGCCGTTGACCATATTTCTCTGGATATTTATGAAGGTAAAACG
>CAYZED010000014.1:67159-70629 GCA_964477445.1 uncultured Clostridiaceae bacterium
CTTGGCGTGGTTGGGGAATCCGGCTGTGGTAAGTCGACCCTCGGCCGGGTTATTCTCCGGCTTCTAGAAGCGACTAATGGAGAAGTACTGTATAATGGTGAGAATATTTTAAAATATGATCATCATCAGCTAAAAGAACAACGCAAGAAAATGCAGATCATCTTCCAGGATCCGTATTCAAGTCTTAACCCGAGAATGACGGTCATGCAGCTTATCGCTGAACCGCTCTTAGCATTCAATGCAGTTAAAGGAAGAAATGCGATCAACCGACGCGTGCTTGAAATCATGGACATTGTAGGATTGGCGCAGCGGTTTATTAACACCTATCCGCATGAGCTTGACGGTGGGCGGCGTCAGCGTATTGGTGTTGCGAGAGCGCTGGCACTGGAGCCAAAATTTATTGTCTGCGACGAGCCGGTTTCAGCACTGGATGTTTCCATTCAGGCACAAATACTGAATTTACTGATGGATTTACAGGATCAGATGGGCATCACGTATATGTTCATTACTCATGATTTGAGTGTTGTAAAGCATATTTCTCATGAAATAGCGGTTTTGTATCTGGGGCAATGTGTAGAGAGAGCATCGTCGGAGGAACTGTTCAAAAACCCAATGCATCCGTATACGAAAGCCTTGTTGAAAGCTATACCTGCGCCAACGCTTTCCTCAAAAGGGAAGCCTTTTGAAATAATAAAGGGTGAGATTACTTCTCCCATCAACCCGAAGCCGGGTTGTCGTTTTGCACAGCGTTGCCCAAATGTGACAGATAAGTGTACGGGGCAGAACCTGAGTTTAAAAGAAGTTTCTGCAAATCATTTCGTTTCCTGCGTTTTGTACGAATAGTAGAACCGCAGGGTTCGTTTTGTGAATTTGCAGGAGTTCATCTTTTACAAAATTTGTAATATAATCAAAAGATTTCATACATCCTGATACAAAGGCATCCCCCTAAAAGGAATCAGCCGGACGAGTATCTTACTCCTCCGGCTGATTCCTTGGCGAATATAAATAGGATTTAGGTGTTAGTTCCAATCGATTTGTCTTTCGAATCCTTGATAATTCTTCCTTTGATAGTATCAGCATATCGATTAGTTCCTTAATGTTAGAGATTATTTTTTTTGAAATCAATACCTTCATCGACGTCGGATTAAATGAGTCGGCAGCGATGCCGGTAATTAAGCCCATCACGGAGGTGAACCTACCCCACGGATTAAAGACATTGATCATTAATTGTTCGATCTGATTGTTCTGGTTTTCGAGTATAAAGGTGGTGAAGTTGTCATAAGAGTTCATATATCCCTGATATAGATGTTCACATTCTTCGTAATTTTTGCAAGATACCGCATTCATGAAAAGAGTGGCTTCGTTAATTTTTGATGAAGTGTTTGCATTAAATGTCATTACGGACAATACTACTTTTTTTTTATGGTAGTTATACGTGTATAGATAGAGTATATCATGGTCTTTAAATGGGCTGTTGATCGCGTTCACTGCGGCATTTCTCGGCAGTAGTTTATAGTCAAGCAGCTGGTGAATATCGATTCCAAGTGCACTTGCAATTTCATATATGGTTGCAATATCAATTGAAATTTTTCCGGTTTCATATTTAGAAATCGTTGCTTTGCTCTTGTGTATCAGAGCAGCCAGTTCTTCTATATTCATATTGCGTGCTTTTCGGTAAAACTTTATTTTTTTTCCGAGTTGAAATAAGATAACATCAATCATCTGCAAACATCCCCCTATAAAACACCGATTGGTTTATAATGAATATCCGATCGCTATTGATTGCCAGTTATATGAATAGCTATGCTCAAAAAATAATCCCTCATGTTTTTTGATTGAGAAATTACTTTAATCTTTCAATAATAGCGAGCGATTTTTGTGCATCGCAAGTCAGAGTGCTCTTTTGTAATTGGCCTGAAAAATATGCACGCTTACCGGGTCATTCTTTATTCAAAAGCGCACATATATCTTAGTTCCGTATCCCCGGATTTGATAAGTATTGAAGAGGGAAACCATATACTGATTTCTCACGAAATATATAATCTTTATCTACATAAGATAACTATTTTCTTATATTTATTCCCTCTCTTGATCAATCTAATTTTCTGAGTTTATCATACCATGTGGACTAAAAACTATCAATTCTATTTTTAACAAACTATTTTTTTAAAGATCCATGAAATCTGATTACTATAACATCCCATTTTTATGCTTCAGGTATGATTAGAAAAATATGGATACGATTCCGCTCTCTCTAAACAGCATAATGACATCATCCATTTATTCTGTTAAACTGTTTTATATAACACCTATATTTCTTCTCTACGTATTGCAATACAATCGCCGTTAAAGGGGGTCTAATTCATGAAAGAAGAAATCCTAAGGCATATCGGAAAACGCATCCGACAGTATCGGCATTACAGAAGTCTGAGTCTTCAACAGTTGGCCGACCGCCTTAAAAAGAGTAAAGCAACCGTATCCTACTACGAGTCCGGAAAGGTTGCCATTGATATTGCAACACTTTTTGAGATTGCCAAGGCACTTGGCGTCCAATTGCAGCAACTTGTAGATTATGTCTCTCCAGATGAAAGAGCAGGCTCAAAGCTTATCAAAGGCCCTTCAACAACAATTGAGCAGGTTTATATTTATCGTTTCAACGGCATTACTAAGAAAATTGAGCTGTCGATATTAAAGCTCAAACACAATTATGTTATGGATGAGGTTGATGTAACCCTTTTTTTAAATCTAGAAAATGAAGAGTCTCTCGAAACAGCCCAATATCTTTATCGAGGAAAGCTCAAATACTTCGACACGGCTATCATCATTATTCTGGATAATCAGGATAATGCTACAGATCAGATTTTCCTTATTTTCGTTAATACCTTAAAGAAATTCGATAAAGTGGCTGGATTATTAGCCGGTCTTGCAAGCAACCCGATTTCTCCCATGTGCTCAAAAGTGGTTATTTCTAAGAATCCGTTGTCCCGCAATCAAGCGCTTCATGATTGGCTTTTAATTTCTAAAGAAGAAATAAGAAATTTAAAGAATACGAACATGCTCTATTTGACAATCAATCAAATTGAATAGCTGCAAGACGTGGATCTTAAAGTTTAATAGATACCAAAAAGAGCCGGTTGATCAATGCAAATACTATATCAACCGACTCTTTTTAGTAATATCAATTCAAAAATGTTGAGCGTAGCCATTGCTTTTCAGGCTCATCCAGAAGGTCCATGATTCTTGTATAAGCATCTTGATTATAGCGGTTTATCCAATCTATTTCACTTTCACTGAGCAGTTCCCAATCGATGGCTCTGATATCGATTGGGCATTTCGTCAAGGTCTCGAATCGATATAAAATGCCGTCCGGTGTCTTTTCCGCTTCTCTGACCACAACCATGTTTTCGATCCGAATACCGTATTTTCCTTCTTTATAGACACCCGGCTCAATCGTAGTTATAATACCGGGT
>CAYZED010000014.1:70639-70990 GCA_964477445.1 uncultured Clostridiaceae bacterium
GAATGACCATCCTAGTAGTATCTGTTGTTCCGCCGAAGTACTGTCCGCCGGTATCGAAAAGGAAGGCGCCTTCCCTGCTCAGCATATAATTCGTTTCCTCAGAGACCGAATAGTGCGGCATCGCCGCATGATCCTTGTAGGCGGGCACAGGGATAAAAGAAAGCTCAATAAAGCGCTCGGACTTCCCCAAAAAACGGGCTAATGCTTCACATGCCGTCATCTCCGAAATTCCCTGATCAATCTCTTTTTCCATCCAATAAAGGAACTTGACGAGATTCGCACCTTCCTCAACCAGAACATGCTTCAAATTGTCTAATTCCGTTTCGTTTTTCACTATTTTCAGCGGAAGAG
>CAYZED010000015.1:0-15961 GCA_964477445.1 uncultured Clostridiaceae bacterium
ACTGTACTGGGGATAATGCTGGAGACAGTGTTGGACCTACGGCAGATGGTTTTGAAACATATGGAGTTACAGGAGTTGCTTTAATTTCATTTATAGTTCTTGCTGTGGGAATGGCCTTCCCAGAAGCTGAAAAAGTATTATTACAGAGCAATCTATTAGTTTGGATATTCGTAATGCGTATTCTTATGATTATTACTTCGATAGCTGCATTCTATGTAAATACAGCACTGAGTTCATTCTTATATGGTAAAAAAGATGAATTTGATTTTGAAGAACCTTTGACTCATTTAGTATGGATAACTTCAGTTTTGTCAATGATAGTTACATTTATTGTTAGCTATGTAATGATTGGCCCTGGAACTGCAATAGCCGAAAAATCACCTAATCTATGGTTTGTGCTTTCAATTATTATTTCTTGTGGTACTCTAGGTGCTGCTTTGATACCTGAATTCACAAAAATATTTACTTCGCCTAAATCAAAGCATGTTGAGGAAGTAGTTATGGCATCCAGAGAAGGTGGCCCTTCTTTGAACATTCTTGCAGGTCTTATAGCAGGTAATTTTAGTGCTTTCTGGCAGGGTATGCTATTCTTTGCACTGATGTTCGTAGCTTATATTACATCAAAATACGGTCTCGGAGAGATAATGATATATCCATCAATATTTGCGTTCGGCTTAGTTGCTTTTGGATTCCTAGGAATGGGGCCGGTGACCATAGCTGTCGACTCATATGGACCAGTAACAGATAATGCTCAATCCATTTATGAACTTTCATTAATAGAAACAGTTCCTAATGTAAAAAAAGAAATTGAAAGAGATTTTGGATTTAAGCCAGATTTTGAAAAAGCAAAGCACTATCTTGAACAAAATGATGGAGCAGGAAATACATTCAAAGCTACTGCAAAACCAGTATTAATCGGAACTGCTGTGGTTGGAGCAACTACTATGATTTTCTCATTGATTTTAGTAATTCAGAAAGTTCTAGGAGTTAATCCAGAAACGCTTCTTAGTATCTTAAACCCATATACAATCTTAGGATTTATATGTGGAGGATCGGTTATTTATTGGTTTACTGGAGCGTCCACACAGGCTGTTACTACAGGCGCATACAGAGCTGTTGAATATATTAAGAAAAACATTAAACTTGATGAAAACGCAGATGCTAAGGCTTCGACAGAAACTTCTAAAGTAGTTGTTAAGATTTGCACTCAGTACGCTCAAGCAGGAATGTTTAACATATTCATCGCGATTTTCTCATTTGCACTAGCTTTCGCATTCTTTTCAGCTCCTGCAAACGGAGAAAACGAAAGAGTTGGATTCTTTGTTGCATATCTGATTTCTATTGCACTATTTGGACTCTTTCAAGCTATTTTCATGGCTAATGCTGGCGGATGCTGGGATAATGCCAAAAAGGTAGTAGAAGTTGATCTAAAAGAAAAAAACACACCGTTACATGATGCTACTATCATAGGTGACACAGTAGGAGATCCATTCAAAGACACTTCATCCGTAGCTCTTAACCCAATTATAAAGTTTACTACACTATTTGGGCTCTTGGCTATGGAAATTGCTATTACAGAACAGTTTAGAAACATTGCCCCTTATATTGGCGGAGTGTTCTTTGTTGTTGCATTGTACTTTGTTTGGAGATCATTCTATAAGATGAGAATCACAGCTGTTAAAAAATAAAACTTAATTGAATTACGCTTAAAAAAGTTTACCAAAAGACCCACCAGTATTGAAAGCTGGTGGGTTTTTCTCGCTATTAATTCAATTTTTTCATTTAGTTCTTAGTCTCAATTATGAGTTCATGCATAGCGCTTGAAACATTTGTTGTAGCCGTTTTTTGAATATCGATCAATGTTTCCAGTTGAATTATTTCTTTTTTAACATTATTGATTTCATCAGATAACATTGAAAGAAATTTGGTTATTTCTTTTGCGTTGCTTTCACTATTAAAAGCAAGTTTTTGAACTTCATTTGCAACTATTGAAAATCCGCGACCATGTTCTCCGGCCCTTGCAGCTTCTATGTTTGCATTTAATCCGAGAATTTTTGTTTGATTTGCAATACTGTTTACATTTTTTACGATTTTGTCGCTTTCTTTGATATAAGCAGTAGATATTTCTGTAAATCTAATTAATTTTTCGCCGAGATCTTTAGTGGAATTTGTAGTAGTATTAATTTCATTCATTTTGCTTTCAATCAAAGTGGAGGATTTTGTAATGTGGTTAAATTGATTCTGCATTTTTTCTACTGCTTCGTGATTCATATTGACCAAATCCATCATTAGTGAGGCACCTACTGAATCAACAACTTTACATTTGCCTTCACAAAATCTTATAAGCTCGGCAGTAACATCTTCGTTACCTGTTGCTTCAATTGCTAAATCGACATTTTTAAGATTTAGTTCGCTAAGCGATTGATTAACTCGTATGCCATTGTTTTTTGCAATTAATGCACCTGGAGAGTCAAGTCTTCTACTGATTACTTGAACAACACTAACTCCGTCAAACTTTAAAAATAATTTCAATAAATTTGACCCGCCATTTCCTGCTCCTATTATTACTATGTTCATTGAAAAATCCTCCAATATTTTGTATTTAATTCTTAATTCCTATATTTTGACTTTTGTCATATAATTTGAACAAAATAGATTATAGCATGAATTTATTAAGAAAGTAATTATAACAGATAAATTACAAACCTTTAAATATAAATTAATAATAGCAATAATTTATTCAATTCGTTTTTTTACAGTGAATCGACTCGTTTTTTTCTGAATATATGTACATAATTAATAAAAGAGAGTAGAATAAAAATAGCATTAAATTACTTGGAGGAATACAAATTGGGAGATAGAGTACTAGACTTAAAACCAGAGGAGCTTGCATCCATTCATCCTAAAGATCTACTCGAGAGTATTAGATTATCTGAAGGAAGAACTATTATAGCAGAAATTGTAAGCCATAAATCCCCGCTTATATCAGAGATCACAAATGGTGAATTAGCAGCTGCGTTTGGAGCCGATTTACTTTTAATGAATCAATATGACGTTGGCAGACCTTTGATAGCAGGAATAAGAGATAGCATGAATTTTAAGCCACTTGAAAGCCAAAAAAAAATGGCTGGTCGTGCTATAGGAATTACACTTGAACCAGTAGATTGGAACACCCCGGTATATGGGAAAAGAGAAATACTACCACCTGGCAGAGTGGCTTCCGCGGCTAACGCTAGGCGAGCGCATGAGCAAGGAGCGCAACTTGTTGTATTAACTGGAAACCCTAAGACTGGTGTAACAAATCAAGCGATTTTACATAGCATAACAGAAATCAAAGCTGAAATGGGCATGGATTTAATAGTAGCAGCTGGAAAAATGCATTCAGCAGGATCACTAGAACAGGGAAAGAGTGCCCTCGCTACAATGGAAGATCTCGAAAAATTTATTTTGGCTGGAGCGGATATTATTATTGTACCTGCACCAGGAACAAGACAGGGAGCTACTGTTGAATATGTTAGTCAAGCGGCAGATTTAGCTCATAAAAACAAAAAACTACTAATGACTGCTGTAGGAACAAGTCAGGAAAGTGCTGATGTTGAGACTATAAGAACTATTGCATTATACTGTAAAATGGCAGGAGCCGACTTACACCACTTAGGTGATGGAGCGTTTGGTGGAATGGCACCGCCAGAAAACATACTTGAATATTCAATAGTTATCAGGGGCAAGAGGCACACATATAAAAGAATGGCTATGAGATAATAATAAGAAATGCGGCTTCGCCGCTTTCTTCCCTTACTATAAAAAAATAACCGACAATTTTTTTACAATTGCCGGTTATCTAAGCCCCAATCCATACCTAACTTCTACTGTGGAAATATCAATACATCCTTTCGCTTTATGGTACCTAAACCTCTTAATAACTTAACTTTGTACCCATAAACTTAACTAACCTTGTAAACTAACTTTATAAACTAACCTTGTAAAACAACCTGTAAACTAACCTGTAAACTAACCTGACTAAAAACTCCTAAACAGTAATTCTGATTACCAACCAGACTCGGATTGAATACTACTAAAAACTAAACTAACAGATACAGACTTCCTAAATCAACTACCAAAACTACTGGTATACGGCCAACTATTTGGCTAATATTGTATACTGGGAAAACCGGTAATGAATTGGGGCCTGCTGAAGATATTTATTTCTTCATTAACTTAATTATAACACAAAACTTATAAAAGTAAAGGTAAAACGTTTAAATATTTAGAATATTCAATCATTAGTTTTTTTGTTTATTCAATAAGAATTTATGATATAATTAATTAACAGCTAAGATATGGAGGGTATATATGAATTTAATCGAATATTTAAGAAAACAAACAATTATTCCTGGTGAAAAGGCAGAAAAATTTATTGGTTTGCTTGATACATACGAAGAAAATGATATTTTGTATGATTCAATTCTAGATCAGGTTGAGCTCACGAACGATGAATTTGAAGAACTTTTTGCCGAACTTGATCGTGAGGATTATGTTGATGAACTATTCATTATTCAATGTCCTTATTGTGACAGTATGGGAAACACATATGTAGATAAGTTTGACATTCCAGACATGGACGAATGTAGATTTTGTGAAGAAGAATTCAATCATAAAGAAAACTATATTAGTGCACACCGAGTTTATTTCCATTACGGGAAAAAAGTTAATATAGTTGAAGAGTTAAGTACAAAGATCACTTATAATCAAGAGAGAATATTTGAAATCTCTGATGAGATTAACGAACTCGAATCAAAAAGAAAGTCACTTCAGGGTGAAAATATTAAGTTTGTAACTTTACGAAACGAGCTTATTCATGATAAAGATGAAAGTCTTTCTTATAATAAAACTGTTGGGAAATACCATGGAAAGAAAGTTAAGTACATTGGTACGTTAATTTATATGAAAAAATGTGTAGTTAAGTGTTTGAAATGTAATGAGACTGTGGAACTTTTTGAAGTTAACAATACAATAATTGGCGTTTGCCCAAGTTGTGATTGTGAAGTAGAATTTGCCCAGAAATAATTTATTTATAAAGGATTTCTTATATGCGATATGAAAGGGCGTGACAAAAATGAAAAGATTTCAAGTAAAACGTTACATTGAAACAGTTAATCCAGAGGAAGTCGATATTCAAGATCGCGAGTATTTAGACACTGTTGAAAAGATTATTGAAATGTATGGCTTGGAAGACATGAAAAAAGTAGCTACTATGATTTATGAGGATGATGATTCCACTGATTTATTTTGGATTAAGAATGACGAAAATGGATTCTATGTTGAATCTTTTAAATGTGTTCAGACTCATGAAGTTAATGAAGAAGAAGAAATTTTTGAGTTATTTAAGTATAAACTTATTGAAGTTGAAAAAGAGGTATATACTTCTGCGGAAGATCCAGAATTTAATGATCATGAGTTTGAGGATTGTCTAGTAATAGTAAAAGCAATATAGTTTTTAACAAAGAGGGTGTGTCATAACACCCTCTTTTATTTTGATGTATTACAGATTCGCTAACCGGCTCCGACTATGAAATCATATAAAGTAATTCTAAATTAGTTTGAATTTCAAAACTATGCATCCTGCAAACAAACATTGAAATTCTCGGCATCCATGCCTCTTTTTTGTTTAGAATTACTGCTGTTAAGATTTCGAGTCTTCGCCGTAATCGCTTACCTGTAAAACATCAAAATAATGGCTGTTATGACACACTACCTTTACAATACTTGATTTCTATTAGTTTTCTTCTTTACTGACTTTAATATAATGTTCTTTTTTTGAATTAGATGCAATCCTTGCTTTTTTTAATTCATTTTCGTGAACTTTTACGATTGATCTAACTAATTCCTGGTTTTCGGAGTCGGTTTTTCTGAAGGCTACTTTAATTATCCATGATGGGTTAAAATCCTCTTCTTCGTCATAATCCGCGCCAATTGCCTCGAATACTTCTGGGTCGTAATTATCATAAATACCATAAAAATCCCAATCCTCAACATCTGGTGTCGTTAAATGAAGTACGAGGTAAATACCATTTTTTTCTTCTGTAACATAAGCCTTCTTAACAAGCTCAATACCGCTTTCAAGTTGCACGGAGAGAACAGTATCTAGTAATTCTCCGGTTTCTTTTTCTTTTTGCATAATAACTAAAACATTAAAGTTATCCATAAATCAATAAAATCTCCATTTCGTAAAATAAATTATATTCAAAGGGTGCTTTTTTATTATATAATAGAAACTAATCTTTAGGTAAATTATTTTGAAAGGGGAACGAATTTTGAATTTACCAAACATGCTGTCAATTTTAAGAATACTTATGATTCCTTTGTATATCTTTTTTTTCTTTTCAAAAATGGAAAATGGCTTAACCATTTCATTTGTTATTGTAATAGTGGCGGGAGCTACAGATGTAATAGACGGATGGATTGCAAGGCGTTATAATTTAATAACGAAAGTAGGGATAGTGCTAGACCCATTAGCGGACAAATTAATGCTTATGACAGTGGTTGTCAGTTTAACACTAAAGGATATTTTGCCTATCTGGATACTTTTAATCGTTGCAATAAAAGAGTCATTGATGATAATTGGTGCGACTGTGCTGCATAATAAACACGATGTTGTTATTCCAGCAAATAAAGTCGGAAAGACAGCAACTATCGCATTTTATGTAGCGATTTTGGCAATAGCTTTTAAAGTAAGTTTTTATATGATTTTTGTTATAATATTTGTTCTTTTAACTGTTATTTCTTTTACTATTTATATCAGTAATTTTAGAATAATAAAAAAGAATGTAACAGAGGAAATTCCGGATGGAGAGATTGAATATATTAAGGATGGAATCTATCAAAACAAGAGTATTAGGAAGAAGAATTCTTGACATATGAAATACTCTGCATTATATTAAGGATATTAGTTATTTTTTTATATGTATAAGCTATGAAGGAGAAGAGTAGTTGTTGCAATTTTCAGAGAGTAGAGCAGTTGGTGAAAGCTTTATAAATTATGCGCAATGAAGGTCGCTCCAGAGTTCCTCTTTTGAATTTATTAGATAGAGGCGGATTTCTCCGTTATAAGATACTTGAGAGCTGTTTGTTATGAACAGAATTAAGGTGGTACCGCGAAAATACTTCGTCCTTTTATTTAGGGCGGAGTTTTTTATGTTAAAAGGAATTATTTTTTTTGAAGCCGCCGTTGCACTTTTGGGTTGGCTGAATTATGGATTGTGAATATAATATATAGAGGAGATGCAAAAAAATGGAAAAAAGAGAATTGCCAAAGTCTTATGATCCGAAGCAAGTTGAAGAAAGAATTTATGAAAAATGGGAGAGCAATGGCTACTTTAAGGCTGTTGTAGATAAAACAAAAGAGCCTTACACTATAGTTATTCCACCACCGAACATTACAGGTCAACTTCATATGGGACATGCTATGGATAACACACTTCAGGACATTTTGATTAGATGGAGAAGAATGCAAGGTTATGCTACTTTATGGCTCCCTGGAACAGATCACGCAAGTATAGCTACAGAAGCGAAAATTGTTGAGTCGTTAAACAAAGAAGGAATTAATAAATACGAACTAGGTCGTGAAAAATTTCTTGAAAAAGCTTGGGAATGGAAAGCTACTTATGGTGGCATGATTCTGAATCAATTAAAAAAACTCGGTAGTTCATGCGATTGGTCAAGAGAAAGATTTACCCTAGATGAGGGTTGTTCTAAAGCGGTTCTTGAAGTATTTATCAAACTTTTTGAAAAAGGTTTGATTTATAGAGGCGAAAGAATAATTAACTGGTGCCCATCATGTCAAACTTCGATTTCTGACATCGAGACTATCTACGACGATAAAGCCGGTTATTTTTGGCATATAAAATATCCAGTTAAGGATAGCAATGAATTTGTTGAAATTGCGACTACTAGACCTGAAACAATGCTTGGAGATACAGCTGTTGCCGTAAATCCTAAGGATAAGAGGTATGAGCACTTAGTTGGAAAAACAATAATTTTACCACTTATGAATAGAGAAATTCCAATCGTTGCTGATGATTATGTTGATCTTGAATTTGGAACTGGTGCGGTTAAAATTACTCCAGCACATGATCCAAATGACTTTGAAATTGGACAAAGACATAATTTGCCGATGATTCGAGTTATGAATGATAATGGTACGATTAATGAGCTAGGTGGCAAATATTCTGGAATGGATAGATACGATGCTAGAAAGCAAATAATTCATGACTTAACTGAAATGGGACATATGGTTAAGATTAAAGACCACAGTCATAGTGTAGGTCACTGCCAGAGATGTTCTTCAGTTATTGAGCCGATTTTGTCAAAACAGTGGTTTGTAAAAATGAAACCTTTAGCAGAACCAGCGATAAAAGCTGTAAGAGAAAACGAAGTTAGATTTGTACCTGATAGATTCTCAAAAACTTACTTTAATTGGATGGAAAACATCCAAGATTGGTGTATTTCCAGACAGCTATGGTGGGGTCATAGAATTCCAGCTTACTACTGTAGTTGCGGCGAAATAATTGTTTCAAAAGTTAAGCCAGAGTCATGCAGTAAATGTGGCGGGACAAGTATTATCCAAGATCAAGATTCATTAGACACATGGTTTAGCTCAGCTTTGTGGCCATTTTCGACCTTGGGTTGGCCAGATAAGACTGAAGAAATGGACTTTTTCTATCCGACAAGCGTGTTAGTTACTGGTTACGACATAATATTCTTCTGGGTTGCTAGAATGATTTTTTCCGCTATCGAGCAGACTAATCAAGTTCCGTTTAAACATGTTTTTATCCATGGGCTAGTTAGAGATTCAGAAGGCCGAAAAATGAGCAAGTCACTCGGAAATGGTATAGATCCGCTAGAAGTGATCGAAAAGTTTGGGGCTGATGCGCTTAGGTTTAATTTGGTGTCTGGTAATTCACCTGGAAATGACATGAGATTTTTCTGGGAAAAAGTTGAGGCTTTTTCGAATTTTGCGAACAAAATTTGGAATGCATCTAGATTTATCCTAATGAATGTTGAATATGATAAGGTAATAAATGCTGACAAAAACATCGTCCATGAAAATCTTACATTAGCTGACAAATGGATAAAAAGTAGATTGAATACAGTTATCAAAGAAGTAACGGATAATCTAGAAAAATTTGAATTAGGTCTCGCTGCCCAAAAGCTATATGATTTCATTTGGTTTGAATTCTGCGATTGGTATATTGAACTTTCTAAGCCAAGAATGTACTCTGAAGATCAGAATGCAAAACTGGCAGTTATGGTAACACTATGCGAAACGATGTCAGACATGATGAAGTTGTTGCATCCGTTTATGCCATACATTACTGAAGAAATCTTCAGCTATCTCCCAATCCATGAAGAGACAATTATGATTTCAAAATGGCCATTGTATGAAGCATCTTTTGAAAACAAAGAAGCAGAATCTGAAATGAATTCTATTATGGAAGCAATTAAAGCTGTTAGAAATATTAGAGCAGAAATGAATGTTGTTCCATCAAGAAAAGCTAAGATTTTTGTTTTAGCGTCAGATAAAGCCGTGGGAGAAATTCTAATAAATGGAGCGGTATATTTTGAAAAATTAGCTTCCGCTTCTGGCGTTGAATTAATTTTTGACAAAAATATTCTCCCTGAAAACTCGGTATCGGTTTTAATTCAAGGTGCTGAAATTTATCTTCCACTCGAAGATTTGATTGATTTTGAAAAAGAAATTGAAAGACTTAACAAAGAAAAGGTTCAGTTAGAAGCAGAAATAAAAAGAGTAACAGGAAAACTTAGTAATCAAGGATTTGTGGCAAAGGCTCCTGAGTCAGTTATTATGGAAGAACGAGAAAAAGAGGCTAAATATAAAGAACTGCTAGAGAAAGTTAAAGAGAGAATTGTTTCACTGGTGAAGTAAAAGATTTAGCTTAATTACATGTATGTGTAAAGTGCCGTCACTAAATTTTATAGAATAATTGCGGAGAAACGATTTGCACAATTAATGGCGATAGACGTAAGTTTATTGCCATTGTTTTGCGTGGTTTGGTATAATAAAATTAGCTGTTTTCCTAAACACATAATAGTTATAAAATAATATATATATCAATAGATTGAATAGAAAACATTAAATAGAAAACATAAAAAAGAAAAAAGAAAAAAATAATAGACTCGGAGAAATTAAATGAACTTTAATGAAGTAAATAGAGAAATTGAGAGAATGTTGAAATTCGGAATAAAGCCTGGTCTCGAAAGAATTAGCAAACTTCTAGAATCTCTAAATAATCCTCAGAATAATTTTAAGACTATACATATAGCTGGTACTAATGGAAAGGGCTCCACTGCTGCTATGTCAGCGTCTATTCTGAAAGAATCAGAATACTTAACTGGTCTTTATACTTCTCCACATTTGGTCAGAATAAATGAGCGTTTTAGCATAAATGGAACTGAAATAAGTGATGAGGATTTTGCACTGGTTGGTGAGAGAGTAATTAAAGCAGCTAAGAAACTAATATCTGAAGGGTTTGAAGAAATAACGCAGTTTGAAATTCTAACGGCAATGGCTTTTGAGTATTTTTCTTATATGAAGGTCGATTTTGCAGTAATTGAAGTTGGATTGGGAGGCAGGTATGACGCAACTAACGTTATAACACCAGAGCTTTGTTTTATCACTTCCATAACATTTGATCATACTGAGATTTTGGGAAATAGTATAAAAGAAATCGCATATGAGAAAGCTGGAATAATAAAAAAGAATGTTCCGGTTGTGGTGTATCCACAAAAATTCCTTGAGGCTGAAGCAGTTATAGAAAGTGAGGCCGCTAAATTAGGCGTTTTCTCAATTTTCACATCGTCTGAAAGTGGAAGAGAAGTGAGTTGGGCAAGCAATTATCAAGTTTTTAATTTCAGAAGTGTTAATTTCGAACTCGAAAATCTTAAGTTAGCACTTTTAGGTGAACATCAAATTATCAATGCTGCGAATGTAATAAACGGAATGTTGATACTAGCCGAAAAATATAAGGATATTGACGAAAAAGCTATCCGTAATGGTCTTAGGAATGTCATATGGCCATGCAGATTGTCAGTTATTGGGAACAACCCTATAATACTAGCTGATGGTGCTCATAACAAAGAAGGTTTGAAATCACTATCCGATGCCGTAATAAAGTACTTCCCAGATTATAAAAAAGTTTTGTTAATTGGCATGTTGAAAGATAAAGAATATGAATTTGCCGTAAAATATTTAGGACCTCTTTTTGATTCAATAATAACGACTGAGATTGAGGGAGAGAGAAAACTAGAAGCTTTGGAATTGGCTAGCTTGTTTATTCGTGAATTTGAAAACAAAACTGTATATAACGAGTCTGATTGGCTTAAAGCTGTTAAAAAATCTATTCAGATTGCGGAAGAGTTAAAAAACAATAACGAGAAAAATAATGAGACCAATAAAGTTCTAATTTGCATTTCAGGATCGTTATATTTAACTGGTTATCTATTGGAAATCGCGAAGAAACAAATTAGAAATTGTATAAAATGACGCAAGAATTATGTAAGTAAGCTATCGAAATAATGTAAGTGTGAAATAAGAACAAAACAAACTGGTGGTAAAATAAATTGAGAGTGGTGATTTTATGAGTAAGAAATTTAAAACAGGGTTAATGTTATTTGGAGGACTAGTCGTAGCAGGAGTTGCAGCATTTGGAATTCGAAAAATAAATGAAAAAATATGTAGTTATGAAAATGAAAAAGTAAAATTAAAAGAGAATGTTGAAATTGGGTATGTAAACGAATTAGAGATTGAGCCTATTATGATCGGAACCAAAGGTGGCCTTTTAATAAATGCAGATAATAATAGATACCTATTTTTAGATTCAATTGATAACTCTGAAAAAACTTTAGAAGAATTAGCAAAAGTCATTGACGAAAAAATCATAATCAAAGAAGAATTCAGAGGTGTTTTTGCGGCTGGTTACACTAAAACGATTAGTGCTCTTAAAGATTGGGAAGATGCTGAAAAGCCAAATGAAACTAAGTATAATGCTCTGGAAAACAAGCCGATTTTCCTAACACCTGATAGCAAAGCACTTGATATAGGGATTCCTGTAAAAATTGGGCAGTCAATTGTTATTGCTGGTGGTATGGCGTCAACTGGACCAGTAAATTATGCTCATGCTATTTCAGGAAGAACCGTAAAGCAAGGAATTATCCTTAATTTAAAAGATAAAGGACTGATTCTTATTACTACTGGAATTGGATGCAGTCTGCTTGAACAAATCAAACAAGTTTTTGCCTTTGGAAACGAGTTTTATTCGATTATTATACTAAGAAATGAAGGACAAAAGAAAAATTGGTTAAATAAAAGGATTTCAAGATCATTTGACTTTGTTTCTTCAAAAATAATGGAAATCATGAAGAGTAGAGATGAAGCAGAAGTCGCAGATGGAAAAGTAAAAACAGATAAAACGGACAAAGAAATGGAGAATCTTTTAAAGATAAATGTTTTGGTTAAGGAAAAACTTGTTTTAGCAGGAATACATAGTTATATTTCAGCTTTTGAACATAAGGAGAGTTTTAATGAAAAGCTAACAAAAATTGGTTTTGGCGAGAAACTTGTTTTCTAAGAATTTTTTGGTTCAAAGAGTTCTAAGCGTTTTTATAGTTTTTTTGAATACTTTTGAAGGGAAGTAGAAAAAATGTTAGCAGAAATAAAAGATATACTTGAAAACGGTGTAGATTATGAATCAATGTATTATGATTTGACAGATTTAATACAGGATAAAGAAATACACGAAGGATTTGAAGCCTTTACGCGGGGAGAAAAAATAGTTTTTTTGCTCGAAATGTTCATTTTTGAGGTCAATAATGGTGGTTTTGATCAATATCTAATTGAGCAAGATGGGATTTATACGTTAGAATGCATCGAACTTCTAAAAAAAGTGGATCTGCATGAATTATCGAACCTTTTAGAAAAGGCAGCAGAAGTTAATGATAGCGGAATAGATGAAGGTGAGATGATTGACAAATTAAATCATTTATCAGATGAATTCTATAATGTTGTTGATTATGATGATTATTATTTGAAAGTCATGACTTTTGTGAAAAATAATTTAGACCTTTTCTAGTTTAAGCTATTAAAGAGTCGATTATAAGATTTTATGCCATTAAAGAGCCGATGATAAGTCCATAGACTTGCTCGGCGTTTTTTTTCCAGTTTTCACAGACTTGAAGGGCTTGTCTAGCTGAAACAACGTTCAATTCAAGATTAATTAGTTCCATGCCGTTTTCAAGTGCTTTTAGTGAAACGACATATTCATCAACATTGATTTTTTTATAAGTAGCTTTTATTTCCGAATCTTTTTTTATCAGCAATTTGTTAGTTTGTACATATCTATCGATGGTGTTCTTTATTCTGGATGTCAAAAAATCTGACAAAAAGTCAACAGCTTTTTTTCCCTGTGAAGATATTCTCCACAAAGGGTTTGTATCAGAACCTTCTATTAAAACAAGGTCGGATTTTTCTATTTCAAGTAAACTTTGTTGGAGCGAAAAATAATTTAAAAAATTATTTTCAAGAACAATATTTGTTATCTGAGATTTTTCGAGAGGGAAGTTCAGTTTATCTAAAATATATAAAATTACTAATTTGCTCTCTATCGATTCAATATTACTTCCAAGCATTGCGTTCTCCCATCTTTACTTTGGTAATTAAACTAATTTAGAATTAAATTGGTTTTGAATTACACTATCCGTCTTAGTTCATTAATATCTGTATTCAGAAATTTTTAATTCTCCGCTAATAATTCTTTCAATCAGCCGGTGTTTATCACAAGGGGTTGGAATATCTTGAGTTGAAGTCTCTTTCTTCAAGAAATACAGTGTCTCACTTTCATCAACTATCTCAGCGTAAATTTTATCCGACTTAAAAATGATGTCACCTTTTTTTAGTTTTATTTCAAAGAAAGACATTTGATCAATGCATTTTGATTTGCTCATAATACCCTCCCGAAACTTGTTATCCATAATAAATATATACTAATGGAATATTTACTGCAAGTAATACGCATATTATTATTGCATTTATTCGCAAACAATATATAATATAATATATATTAGAAAAGGGTATTGTTTTATCTGTAAGTCAAAAGATATTTCAAGAAAGGAATTTAAGTAATATGAAGAAGACAGATATACTTATAGTAGGTGGAGGACCAGCTGGCCTTTGTGCAGCAATAAATGCAGCTGCTTCAGGTGCTAATGTCACTCTAATCGATCGAAACGATGATTTAGGAGGACAACTTACGAAGCAAACGCATATGTTTTTTGGGTCGCAAAAACAACACGCATCTAAGAGAGGTATAGATATAGTTACAATTTTATTGGATGAACTTAAGCAATTTGAAGATAAAATCGAGATTATAACTGATGCCACAGTAATGGGTATTTATGAAGACGGAATTGTTACAGTAGAAAAAAACAATCAGTATTTCAAATTTAAACCTACTGTTATTATTGCAGCTTGCGGTGCATCTGAGAAGTTTTTAGCCTTCCAAAACAATGATTTGCCAGGTATCTATGGTGCTGGAGCAGTACAAACCTTGATGAACGTGTATGGAGTTGCACCTGGGAAAAATGTGGTTATGGTTGGTGCCGGAAATATTGGTCTTATTGTAAGTTATCAGCTTCTTCAGGCAGGAGTAAATATCAAAGCAATAATAGATGCTTCGCCAAAAATCGGAGGATACTTAGTTCATGCCTCAAAAATAAGAAGAATGGGAATTCCGATATATACTTCTCACTCAATAAAAATGGCTCATGGAAAAGATAGTCTTGAAAAAGTTACAATACACGAACTTGATGAAAATTGGCAGCCAAAAGAAGGAACTGAAAAGACAATTGACGCTGATGTTTTATGTATTTCAGTAGGTTTATCTCCATTAACTGAACTGCTTTGGCAGGCAGGTTGTGAAATGCTTTATGTACCAGAGCTTGGTGGACATGTTCCCGTTAGAGATGAGAACCATAAAACTTCAATTCCGAATTTATATGTTGCAGGTGACGTTTCAGGGGTTGAGGAAGCATCGTCAGCTATGGTATCAGGAAGATTGGCTGGAATATGTGCCGCTAAATCAATAGGATTTGAGCATGAAAATTATGCCAGTTTAAAAGAAGAATTACTTTCACAGCTTCTTGACTTAAGGTCAGGACCTGCAGGTGAAAAGATTAGATATGGACTTGAACAAGTAGAATGCAGGAGGTTTTAGTAATGTTAGAAAAAACTGGAGTCGCCACAGAGGAATTAGTATGTTCGATAACACCTTCAGAAGAACGAAGAAAAAAAGGACCTATTGCAGTTATTGAATGCTACCAAAACATTCCGTGTAACCCTTGTTACACTTCGTGTAAGAAGAAAGCAATAAAAGAATTAATAGATATTAACGATAGACCAGAAATAAACGAAGAACTTTGTAATGGATGTGGAGTTTGCGTATATAACTGCCCAGGACTCGCAATAACCGTTATTGATGAAACATATTCAGAAACAGAAGCTTTAGTTAAATTACCTTATGAATTTTTACCATTACCAGAAGAAGGAACCTTTGTAACTGGAACTGATAGAGAAGGCAAACCAGTTTGTCGCGCAAAAGTTCTAAAAGTTTTGAACAATAAAGCAGTAGATAAAACACCTGTTATTACGCTTGTTGTACCAAAAGAATTCTCAATGACTGTCAGATTCCTTAATTTAGAGGATTATTATTCGGATAATACAATTATTTGCAGATGTGAAGAAATAACTTTGGGTGAAGTTCGTGACCTCATCAGAAAAGGTTACACTACGTTGAATGAGATCAAAAGAATTTCTAGAGCTGGAATGGGTCCTTGCCAAGGACGAACTTGCAGACAACTAATAATGCAAGAGATTGCAAAATTTACTTGC
>CAYZED010000015.1:15971-30318 GCA_964477445.1 uncultured Clostridiaceae bacterium
GAAAAAATTGGTGATATGCCAGTTTCAACGTATAGACCACCGGTTAAATCAATAAAATTAGGAGCTTTACTCGGAGGTGAATCAAATGAATAAAACAGCTGATTGCGTAATAATTGGCGGAGGGATTTCTGGAACAGCTATTGCTTATTACTTAGCAAAAAAAGGCATGAAAAATATAGTAGTTCTTGAAAAAGACTATTTAACTAGTGGATCCACAGGTAGATGTGGTGCTGGTGTTAGAATGCAATGGGGAACTGAAATGAATTGTAAGTTCTCAAAATACAGTATTGAGTTCTTTGAAAAAGCAAATGAAATACTTGAATACGAAGAGGATATTGAATTTAAACAAAGTGGATATTTAATTGTTGCTTCTACTGAGAAAGAAGAACAACAGTTTTTAAAGAATCTAAAGCTTCAAAACAGTCTGGGAATTCCTTCGATATATTGTACTCCTAAAGAAGCAAAAGAAATAATCCCACATATGGACGAAACTCAGATTCGCTGTGCCACATTTTGTCCAAAAGATGGCCATTTAAATCCTTTTACGACTACAGATGCTTTTGCTAGAGCGGCTGTAAGGCTCGGAGTTACAATAGAAAAATTTACTGAGGTTTCTGGTTTTGACATAGAAGGCGGAAAAATCAAAGGCGTATATACAAACAAAGGTACAATAGCTACAAATATTGTAATTAACGCAGCTGGTGGACATGCAAAGCATATTTGTGATATGGCAAAGGTTGAATTGCCTTTGTATCCTGAAAGACATCAAATACTAGTTACAGAGCCTATAGAACCGCTTCAAGGCCCTATGTATATGTCCTTCTCTCATAATATATATTGCCAACAGACGCCACATGGTAGCTTTATAATGGGACGTGGAGATGCTAGCGAACCAAGAGATTTTAATATGAATGCTAGTTGGAGATTCATGGAGGAAATGGCTAAAACAACTTGTAGACTTTTACCTAAATTAAGTCAGCTTCGAGTAGTTAGACAGTGGGCTGGGTTATATGAAATGACACCAGACAGACAACCAATATATGGCAAAGTATCTGAATTAGAAGGTTTCTATATTGCAGCAGGATTTAGTGGTCATGGATTTATGTTTGGACCTGCAACCGGTTTAGTAATCTCTGAAATAGTATTAGGCGAAAAACCAACATTACCAGTTCATTTGCTTGATAGAGACAGGTTTAAACGTGGAGAAGAACAATGGGAGCCTTCAGTAGTTTAAAGTGAACATATAAAAACTATTTATGTATAAAGGAATAAGGTATAACAAAATTTAAGTTATAGGAGGCAATTATGCGAATTGAACAACATCCTGTCTTAACCTTTAAAAAAGGCAGATTAATAAAATTCACTTTCGATGGGAAAGAATATCAGGGATATGAGGATGAGCCGATAGCTGCAGCTCTTCATGCCGCTGGCATAAAAGTATTAGGACACTCTCATGGTCTTAATAGACCTCGTGGTTTCTATTGTGCGATAGGAAACTGCTCTTCATGTCTTATGGTCGTTAACGGAGAACCAAACGTAAGAGTTTGCGTTGAAAAGCTTAAAGAGGGTATGATAGTCGAGACACAAGAAGGTCGCGGGGTTTTGAAATAATAAATTAGAATTCGAAATGGAAGAATTAGAGTTCGAAGTGAAAGAAATGGAATTCTAAATAGCTCGTATTACGTGAATTAATTAAAATATGAATTATGCAAGTAAAGATGATTTCTGATTTATTGGGAGTCATCTTTTTTTTATTTTCCCTACATTGGCTCAATCTTAAGGGTTGAAATATTTGCACAAATGAAAAGAAATAACTTCTAAGTCAAAAATATTTAAAGTTCCCTGGTAGACAAATATAAAATTAAATTAGATAATTATAAAAAACGCAACAAGGAGGAAATGTGAAAATGAAGGAAAAACAACAATTTCATACTCATAAAAAATCTGATGAACCAGAATATGAACATACTCATGATCACGAACATAGTAATGATCGAGAACATGGGCATAAGCATAGTCATAAAAATACAAAAGCGGTACTCAATCGCATTTCTCGTGCAAGTGGACATTTGGAAGCTGTAAAACAAATGGTAAAAGACGGAAGAGACTGTAGCGAGGTTCTAATACAGTTATCAGCAGTTATTGCAGCGCTTACTAATACTAGCAAGATAATTCTAAAAGATCATATGGAAAATTGTATTTTAAATGCAGTTCAATAAGGCAATTGATCATTTTATTAAATAGAGATAATGATTCATTCCGTAATATGAATGTGTAATATCCCTATCCGGGGGATTAGATGAAAGGAAACTAATAATTTCGTGATATCCAATTTAACAAAATAGTCTTGTAAATGGTCATTTTTTAATTTATTAAAAAATGACCATTTTATATCCCCTATGTCAGCTTGTTTTAAATCAGAAGTAGATTATAATCTATTAGGACAGAAATTACTTATCTGTTTATACATTTCGAAGTAATGAAAGGGGATTTTTATGAAAAATAAAACAGTAAGAGAAACAGTATTATCAGGTCTTTTTATCGCGTTAGGATTGATTTTGCCCACGATCTTTCATGCGATTGGTGCAGGAAACACCTTTTTGCCAATGCATATTCCAGTCCTTATTGCAGGATTTGTTGTTGGATTACCGTTCGCTATTGCAGTAGGAATATTAACTCCAATTCTAAGTTCGTTGATAACAGGTATGCCACCTTTATTCCCTGTATTGATATTTATGATATTCGAATTGGCAACATATGGGGCTGTTGCAAGTTTGCTTTATAGAAAATCAAAACTTAACATTTATATCTCTCTTGTTTTAAGTATGATAATCGGAAGGATTGTTTCATCAATAGTTGTATGGGTATTAGTAACGTTTTTTATGGCTAAATTACCAAATCCAATTGTATTTATCGCTGGAGCTATTTTGCAGGGATTGCCAGGTATAATAATACAGATTGTGTTAATCCCAGGAATAGTTTTAGCCTTACAAAAAAGCAACCTTATTAAGAGAGAGGGTATAACAGATTGATTAATCAAAGGGAATTTTTTGACTCAATGGCAGAAAAATGGGACGAAGTTTGTCAACATGATACGGATAAAATAGAGAAAATTTTAAATTTGATAAATATACAAAATGGAGATAAGATTCTTGATGTTGGAACAGGAACTGGAATTCTTATACCTTTCCTAAGAGAACAAGTTGGTGAACAAGGAAAGATTGTAGCAATTGATGTTTCGAAAAAAATGCTAGAAATAGCAGAACGTAAGTATACATATGATAATGTATCTTTTGTTTGTGATGACGTTTTAAAATCTGATTTGCCAAGTCAGTATTTCGATTATGCAATATGTTATTCAGTTTTTCCGCATTTTGAAAATAAAAAAATAGCGATTGAAAACTTAAGCTCATATTTGAAAGAAGCTGGTAAGTTGATGGTTTGCCATTCACAAAGCAGAGAAGAAATAAACAAACTTCATAGAAATGCTTCAAAGGCGGTAGCAGAAGATAATTTACCAACAACGGATGAGTTTAAGGAGTGCTTTAGTGAATTGAACTTAGAAACAATTATTGAAATTGACAATGATGAAATGTTTGTCATGGTGTGTAGTAAGAAGTAAAAACAAAATGATTAACTATGATTTTTAAGATTAAACACCTCAAGTGTGGTATAATATAATTAATGCTAAATATTGGCATTATATACAGATGCTTTATGTTAATTGAACTAAAGGACTTATATATGTTCTTTGAACTAAACTTAATTATATTTGAATATAGTGAAATTCATTTTCATTATATTGGAAACGGAGACGATAATATGGCTCTATTAAGATGGATAGGCGGAGTGATTGTTTTTTTCTGGTTACTTGGATTTGTATTAAGAATCGGTGGAGGTTTAATACATATACTGCTAGTAATTGCAGTGATTGTATTCATATCAGATTACATTTTTGGACGAGGACGGAGATAAATCTCTTCTATTCTCGATTCGAATAAGAGCGATTTATGATACTATACACACTAAGTTTTAGGAGGAAAAATTATGATTATTAGAGACATGTTAAAATTGGTGAAAAATGAAAAAATTAAACAAGAAAGAGCACGTTTTGCTTGTAAACACGCTGTGGGAGTTTCGCTAGTAGTAGCTACTGGAATCGCAATTGGACTATTAATTGGAACAAAGGCATGTAAGAAAATATGTGTAAAAATTTCTGATTGTGCAGAAAATACAGTAGAAAATATTAAAGAAAACTTGTGCTGTGTTAAGGAAGACATTGAAGAAGGCTTGTGTTGCGCAAAAGAAAAAATAAAAGAGGGCCTTAAACATGTTGAGCATGCGGCCGAAAAGGTTCATGAAGATATTGATGAAGAAATAAATGAGAGTAAAAAAGAGTAATAATAATGAAGATTTTAAAGAGGCTTGAGGCCTCTTTTTTTCATGTTTTTATTAATTGATTTGTTAAAATTATTATATTAATGTTTAAATATAAAATGCCAAATATGGCGCGTATATATGAAATATGATACTTAAAGTGCAATATGTTGCTATTTAAATAATTGTAGGTTATGATGTATATAGTTATAGAGATGTGTAACTTATAATAATGAAAGAGGCGATATAATGGTTAAATATATGACTTCTCGTGGTACATTAGCTGAAATTGGTGCAAGATTGAAAGCCTATAGAATCGATTTCCCGCTTTCGCAGGAAGAATTAGCACTTAAATCAGGAGTTTCGAAACGAAGCATATCGCGGATGGAGAATGGCGAAGATATACATTTTGGTAATATAATAAAAGTTCTTATGGCACTAGACTTAGATGCCAATCTAGAGTTGCTCGTTCCAGATTCGAAAAAGAGACCCTCAAATTATTTGAATGATAAATCAAATCCCCCACAAAGAAAACGCACAAGAATAAAAGTGCCTAAAAACTCAAATGCTGATATTAAATGGGGAGATGAATAGCTATGAATAATACAGCAACCGTAACACTATGGGGGACAACGGTAGGATATTTTCATTTAGAAGAAGGAAAAAAGTTTGTGTCATTTGAATATGATAAAAATTTTGTTCGGATGGGTATCGAGGTATCACCTCTCATGATGCCTTTATCAAATAGAATATATGAGTTTCCGGAATTGGCAACACAATCATTCAAAGGTGTACCGGGCTTATTAGCAGACTCATTGCCAGACAGGTTTGGAAATGCAGTTATAGATCAGTGGCTTGCATCAGAAGGCAGATTACCAGAATCTTTTAATGTCGTAGAACGACTATGTTATACAGGTAAACGTGGAATGGGTGCATTAGAATATAAACCCTCGACTAGAATATCTGGCGATACAGATGATAAAGTAAGCATTGCTAGATTGGCGGATTTTGCTTCAGTTGTTTTAGAAGAAAAAGAAAATATTTTATTATCATCAAAAGACGATATTAATTTCAAACAACTATTAAAACTAGGAACATCAGCAGGTGGAGCAAGAGCAAAGGCAGTTATTTCCTATAATAAAATAACAGGTGATATACTTTCTGGGCAGATTGATCTAGGAGATGGGTATGATTTTTGGTTAATTAAGTTTGATGGTGTTAAAAAGAATGGAGATCATAATCTCGAAGATGTTGTAGAATATACATCGATAGAATATGCATATTATCTGATGGCACTAAAAGCAGGAGTTGTTATGAGTGAGTGTAAGTTGCTAGAAGAAGGAAGTCGGAAACATTTCATGACAAAGAGATTTGACAGAGTGAATGGCAAAAAGTTGCATATGCAGTCATTGGGAGCAATTACTCATATTGATTATAATGAACCAGGTTTGTGTAGCTATGAAATGGCGGCTTTAACGGCAAGAAGACTGGGATTGCCAAATAGTGATATTGAGCAGTTCTTCAGAAGGATGGTATTTAATGTTCTAGCAGTGAATCAAGATGATCATGTGAAGAATATTTCATTCTTAATGGATAGAAATGGGGATTGGAGTTTATCCCCAGCATACGATATAACATTTGCGTGTGATTCGAGAAATAAATGGTTACAAGCACATCAGATGACAGTTAATGGGAAGCAATCAAATATTCTGATAAATGATATAATTACATGTGGTCAAAATATGGATCTCAAGTCATTTAAGTGCAAGAAAATAATTGAAGAAGTAAAATCCGCAGTAAAAGATTGGCAGGATATAGCGCGTTCTGTAGATATTAAAGAAAAAACAATTTCTTTGATTGAAGAAGAACATAAAAAATATTAAAATAATAAGATTTTTAGAGCTGGCTTGGCCAGCTCTTATTCTAACCTTACTCTCTTTTATCGTTGTGTCCTTTTATTCTTACTCTCTTTTATTCTTACGCTCTTTTATCCTCATTCCCTTTCACCTTACGCTCACTTTACCGTCATATATCCCAATCTTCTATTTACAGCCACAGCAATAATTACTGCAAACACAGCTTTTATAATATCTAGTGGCAAATATGGTAGTGCTCCAATGAGAAATCCTTTTGTTAGTGAAATCTTTAGTATAAATGAAAGCCAAGGAACACCTATTAGGTAAACAACAATTATTCCTCCGAAAATATTTGCAATTGCGAGTCGCATGATTTTTTTGCCATCACCTTTAATTAGCGAAATAACAAATGCACCAAATATAAATGAGAAAAGAAAGCCGCCCGATGGGCCAAATAAGGTACCTAACCCACTATTTCCACCAGCAAACACTGGTAAACCAACTGCGCCTAAAAAAATGTACACAATAACTGCGGCAACAGCTTCTAAAGGTCCAAGGATTGAACCAATGAGCATAATGCCTAACGTTTGGCCAGTTATTGGTACAGTACTAAACGGAACAGGAATAGAGATAAATGATAAAACTACTAAGATCGCCGCAAATAGTGCGGTCATAACCATGCTTCTAATATTTTTTGTTTGATTCATTTGAGAACTCCTTTTATAATAGAAATGTTGTTTAATTATACAAGGATTATAAATAGAAATAGTTTCATTGTCAACCGAAAACAATATTTTGGTTAACAATGAAATCTATATTTTTGTTAACAATGTATTGAAACTATATTTTGGTTAAAAATGTTGTTTGCATGACTTGAAATATAAGTGTTCATGCAAAAGTTGGCCAGAAAACATTGAAACAAAAATTCGTACCAAGCGTATGTATTATGAAGAACAAAATCTGGAGGGATTAAAATGAATGAAAATGGAAACGGCGAAGGCGGAAATAATAATCGAGGAAATAATTCGAATAATGATAAACAATATAATCAAGAAAAAACGTCTAGCTCCAATAACTCAACAAATTCTGCGAACTCATCTAACTCATCAAACTCGTATGCAAGACATGATGGGTGGAAACGTGTAGACCAAAATCAATACAGTAATGATAATGGAAGACAAGGATGGTCCAATGATAATCAAGCTAGATATAATGATAAACAAAATAGATACAATGAAAGACAAACCAGATATAATGATAGAGACGCTAGAAAATACGAAAGACAGAGTAGAAAATATAAAAACTTAAATAGAAATCATTCACAGGACGGGTTTCATGGTATCGGTGATTTGTTATCGTATTTGATTGGAATGAGTTTTGAAATAACTTTTAAATCAATTGAACTAGTGTTTGAAATTATTAGCGGTATTTTCACACCGTTTAAACAAAATGGAAGTGCGAGAATGTACTCGAAAAATAATTATAGTAATATGAATAATAGCAAAGCTCAAAATGATAATTTTCAAAACAAAAAAACTAGCAGTGAATCAATACACACCGAAACAGCGCATACTGAAACAGCTCGTAGTGAAACAGCTCGTAGTGAAACAGCTCGTAGTGAAACAGCTCACGGTGAACCAGTTCGCAGTGAAAAAGCACAGAGCAATAAAAAGGAAGTGGATGAAATGGGCAAAAAAAAGGATATTCCAGAGACGGAAAATAAACTCGTAGCATTTAAAAAAGACGTACTTTTATGTTTGTTTTTGTTAATGATAATCCCGTTGATAATTTTTATTGCTATGAAAAAGATAATGTTTGCAGGTATTATTGTAGCTATTGGAATATCATTGATGGTAACGTTTAACATTATTATTTCAGGTATAATTTCTTTCAAAGAAAATAGTGAAAAGAAAAAAGAGCGAATGGCTGAAATTGAAGTTGAAAAAAATGTAGCAGACGAAACCGATGCAGACAAGGCCACGGAAGCTGCGTTTGACAAAATTTTTGAAATTAGAAAAGATATGATTCAATTGCCAGAAGGGGTCGTAAAAGAAAAAATCGAGAGCATCTGTACTATTGCGGACAAAATCATAGGCGAAGTAAGATCAAATCCTGAGGTATATCCTCAATCAAAAAGATTTTTCTATTATCATATTGAATCTTTTACTGAAATATTTAATAAATATATGAAACTTTTGAATTATCGTGAAGATTCAGCTGAGACCGGCAGAACACTTTTTGAGACCGAAAAGGCTTTTGGTAATATCGAAGAAATATTTAGAGATTTCTTATCAAAAACATTAGAAAAAGACCTTATCAATTTAAAGGCCGAAATCAATGTTATGAAGAATAGTCAATAGAATGTTATTCAGAGGAGTCAATAATATGCTATTTTAAATAGTCAATAATTAGAAGTAGTTTAGACTTTTCAGATTTCCCTTTTGAGGAGCTAAAAATAAGGGAAATTGTTTCTGAAGAAACTGATTCTTGAGGAACTGATTCTTGAGAAACTGTGTCTTGAGAAACTGATTCTTGAGGAACTGATTCTTGAGAAACTGTGTCTCGAGACACTAAATCAAATAAAAATAAGTCTTTAGGAGTGATATTAGCTTCTGAAGATTTTTTTTCGACCATTGAAGATTTGTTTTCCAATATTGAAACTCTTTTCACGGAATTATCTATATTGGAACGGGCATCTAAAAATTCGAACACTTTTAAGTTGATGTTTACTAATAGAAAGTTTTTGTTTGCCTTAATAATTTGTTCGAAGTTTAATTTATTATCGATATTTGACTCTTTTTTATTCAATAATTCATTTTTAAGAACAGATTCTTTTTCGTTAATAAAAAAATCAGGAGTAGGCGAATTGATTCCAGCGTAAATCCAATCAAGCTTCATTAACATTATTAGCTCATTTATCATGTCTGGGTAGTTTTGGTTAAAATAATCATAAACAAATTCGAAAATTTGTTTTATAGAGTTCTTTTGTTTAAAAAAGCCAACGGAATCAAGATGTTTTGACATTGAGGAAAGCAAATCAAAAGCCTTATTATTTATTAAATTAAAGGCATACGAGAGTGTCAAATACATTTTTTCTGAATTATATAATAATTCGAGAACATCCTCTATTAGTTTCAAATCTCTTATTTCATCAAATGAAATCCATTTATTTGAGATAACCTCGTAAGGCGAAAATTCGTGGCAAACTAACTCGTACATGGCACTGTCACGTCTTAACTTGCTACCATGTAAAAGTTTTAGAAAACCTAATTGGAGCATGTGTGGGTTAAGTTCCATTACAAAATCAAATGATTTACTGAAGCTCTGAAAATCTTCATATGGCAATCCAGCAATTAAATCAATATGTATATGCACTTTGCCAGTGTTCATTAGCTTTTTAACATTGTTTTGTAATTTGTTCAAATCAGTAATTCGGCAGACTTCCTCAAGCGACCTTAAATTAGTGGATTGTACACCAATTTCAAATTGAATAGCGTCTTTTGGTAACGTAGCTATTAAATCGATAATTTCATCGGTTAATAAGTCGGCAGCTATTTCGAAATGGACACAAGTGTCAGATGGATTTTGTTTAATAAAATTCAAAATATCTATTGATCTTTCCACATTAACATTCCATGTGCGATCAATAAACTTAATCACTTTATACTTTTTTTCAAGAAGAAACTTGAGTTCGAAAAACACTTTATCAAGACTTTTAAAAGAAACATTATACATTGCAGAGGATAAACAATAACTACACGAATATGGGCAACCTCTTGATGACTCATAGTACATTACTTTTGTATTATCTGGCAAAAGATTTGGATAATCAAGATAAGGGAATGGTATGTCATCAGCCAGAACTTGGTTATAATTTTTTGAAATTAAACTTGAATAAACATGGCTATTAAGTTTTTCGTTTAGCGATTCTTCAAATTCGTATGCTTCTGATGCTTCGGATGCTTCTGATGCTTCTAACAAAGTTGAGATTTTTGATAATTTTGAAGTTTTTAACAATTTTGATAATTCAGAAAGTAAAGCTGGGAGCGCTACTTCGCCATCGCCTTTGATAACAAAATCTATTTCAGGGAATGACATGAATTCATCAAATCTAAAAGTAGCTTCTGGACCACCGAGAATGATTATCGATTTAGGAGAGAGTTTCTTAATTGATTTTATGATTTTAAGACAAATTTCGATGTTCCAAATATATGTCGAAAAGCAGTAAATATCGATATATTTCTTATATATTGTGCTGAACAAATGAGATATTGGCTCGTTTATATTAGTCTCGATAATTTCGATATCTGAATCTGAATTTGAATTTGAATGTGAATCTGAATGTGAATCTGAATGCGAATCCGAATGTGAATCCGAATGTGAATTCGAATCCGAATCGATATCGGTGTCGGAATTATTTATAAGATTAAATTTTTTACTTATTGAATAATAAAGATACCTAATCGCTATGTTTACATGCAGGCTTCTTGAATTAATACCGACAAGTGCAATTTTCATGTGAAATCCTCCATAAAACTAGTTGTAAATTTGCATTTCTAATACAAATGCGCATCATGAGTATACTAAAACATGGCCAAACTATCAATGTTTATCAAATGATATTCAATTGATAATATTGACAAACACTATGTAATGTGGGAGTATAAAATAGGTTTGGAGAAAATCAGATTTTTCAAGATTGACGAATATAACGGAGAAAAACATGAAAAATGAAAAGGGTTTTAATTCTACTATTGATAATCGAATAGAGCGTGCCAAAGAAATTGTGCGTTTACTGGATATTGAGTATCCAGATGCGCATTGCAGTTTAGACCATGAAGAGCCTTGGCAATTACTAATTTCAACTATTCTAGCAGCACAATGTACTGATGAACGTGTCAATATTGTTACCAAGACTTTATATAAAAAATATACCTCTGTTTATGATTTTGCGAAAGCGAATCAAGAAGAATTGGAAATTGATATAAGGTCAACTGGTTTTTTTAGAAACAAAGCAAAAAATATTATCAGTTCATCTAAGATTTTAGTTAATGACTTTAATGGAGAGATTCCAGGAACGATGAATGAGCTTCTGTCTTTGCCAGGGGTGGGTAGAAAGACCGCAAATGTTATTCTTGGAACATGCTTTGGGGTACAGGGAATAATTGTTGATACACACTGTGGAAGATTAGCTAGGAGAATTGGTTTAACAAAAGAAGAAAATCCTGAACTCGTTGAAAAAGACTTGATGAAAGTTGTAGAAAATGATAAGTGGACGGATTTTAGTCATTTAATGGTATATCACGGAAGAGCTGTATGTAATGCAAAAAAACCAAAGTGCAGCAAGTGTGTAATTTTTAACTTATGTTACAGTTTTCCTTTAGAATGACAGAATATTAGTTGGATGTATATATAAGTTTGATGAGATACTATCTAATTTCTGAAAAAAATTTTGATATAGTATAAAATGTCTTAAAATATAAAAAACTTAAGGAGAAATTATGGAACAGATAACTTTTGACTTTCAATTTTGGGCCTCAGCAGCTATTTTTGTCATTGCATATATTTTAATAATATTCGATGTCATTGATAGAGTTATTGTAGCGCTAGGGGGAGCAACACTTATGATTCTTCTCAGAATTATAAGTCAGGAATCAGCTTTCAGTGAAAAAGTTGACTACAATACATTAGTGTTATTAATTAGTATGATGATTATCGTTATGATTACTAAAAAAAGTGGAGTATTTGAGTATTTGGCGATAAAAACTGTTAAATTAGCAAAGGCAGAGCCTATAAGAATTTTGATTTTTCTTTCACTTATTACTGGCGTAATTTCAGCGCTACTTGATAATGTAACTACTATACTTTTAGTTTTGCCATTAACATTTACAGTTTGTAAGGATTTAAAAATCAATCCTTTGCCGATGCTTATATCTGAAGTTTTTGCGTCTAATGTAGGCGGAACAGCGACACTTATAGGAGATCCTCCGAATATTATGATAGGTAGCGCTGTTGGTCTTAATTTTATGGATTTTATAGTTAACGTTACACCAGTAATTTTGATAATGTTACCGATTACAGTAATAATTTTTGCACTAATATATAAAGGACAGTTGAAAACTAACAAAGCTAGTCAAGAAAAAGTAATGCTTATGAACGAGAATGATGCTATTACGGACAAAGGGTTACTGATAAAGTGCATGATAATTTTAGTAATGACGATTATTGGGTTCTTGTTGCATGGTTACTTAAAATTAGAGTCTGGGATTATCGCTTTGGCTGGAGCAACATTATTACTTCTGGTTTCGGGTGTTAGAACAGATAAAATTCTTGAAGAAATTGAATGGAAGACAATATTTTTCTTTGGTGGGCTGTTTATTATGGTTGGTGGAATTGAAGCCACTGGTATTATTAAGCTTATAGCAAATGGAGTAATTGATTTAACAGGTGGAAACCCATTTCTTACTTTAATCGCAGTTCTTTGGGTTTCAGCCATTGCTTCAGCGTTTATTGACAATATACCATTTGTCGCAACAATGATTCCAATGATAAAGGACCTAGGCGTCATAACAGGTATGCCACTTGGTCCTCTGTGGTGGGCTCTTTCATTAGGAGCATGTCTAGGAGGGAATGGAACCATAATCGGGGCTTCTGCCAACGTTGTGGCATCGGGTATGGCTGAAGACTTTGGTCATAAAATAACATTCAAGAATTACTTCAAAGTTGCTTTCCCGGTAATGCTAGTAACAATAGTGATGGCTATGATTTATTTGGTGCTGTTTTATACGTAAAAACAAAAGTGGCTTCGTCACATTTATACAAACAAATGCAACGAAGGCACTTTGAGCTATAACCATTACACCAAAAATGATTTTTTTCCAACCACTGTAAACCAATAATGAAATGCTTCGCGGTTTCGAAAAAATTCAAATTCAAATAATTTTATATAACTGGATTTTTAGGCTCTGCCAAAATGGTTTTATATACATCGTATGTAACCATTCCTGGTTTTGAGCCTTTTGGTTTTTTAACGTTCTTTATTTGAGTATAATCAACTGGTATTTTACTGCCAGAACTAGCTTTGCTATAAAACGCTGCTAAACAAGCGGCTTCATATAGGGTGGCGTCGTCTGGGACATTTCCATTACACCTTATAACTACATGTGATCCTGCAAAATCTTTGACATGCAGCCAAATATCGCTACTAAAAGAACTTTTCATAGTTAATATTTCGTTTTGCAGATTATTTTTTCCAACAAATATTTCAAATCCGCTTGAGGAAATAAATTTATGTGGTGCGGAAGGCTTGATTTTCTTTTTACTATTTTTTGCATTAGATTTTATTAAACCGAGTGATGCAAGTTCCTCACGAATTTCATTCATCTCAATTTCGAGAGTAGAATTCTCGAGATTAAATATTTGACTTTCTAAATACTGAATTTCTTCTTGCGCATCAATTATTTGTTCGCTAAGTGTTGTTTGAGCTTTTTTTAGCTTGTTATATAATTTGTAGTATCTTTGAGCGTTTTGGATTGCTCCGAATTTTTTGTCCATAGGAATTTCAATTTCGCTCATATCTTCATCATAACAATTGATTAATTTGATTTTATCTGAAAACACTTTGATATCATGGAGTGAAGCTGTAATTAAATCACCATATAATCTATATTTATCACAATTTGCAGCTTTCTCAAGGTCGCTATTTAGAGCAGTTATCTTTCGGTCAGCACGGTCAATCCTGTTACTTAATAGTTTTAGTAGGTCGCCAGCTTTTTGACGAACTCTGTCTTGCCTGTCCTTTTCATGATAAAATTTTTCACATGCTTCACTGATAGTTTGGAAGGCCTTAATATTGTATGAATCAAATTGATGTGAAGTCTGCCAAAAGAAATCGAATGGTTTTTCTTCATTGTAAGCTATGCATGGAGCATAGTTTGCCTGTGTTAATTTAATTAAGTATTCGTTTAATGACTTAAACAATAAAACTCTTTCAGCCGGGCCAATGCTACTAAAGTTCAAAGATGAATCTAAATTAGCATTATTCAAAATCTCTCTTGAGGAAAATGGGCTCATGCCATTGAATGATTTAATAAAAATCTTCTCAAGAGTTCCGC
>CAYZED010000015.1:30328-52359 GCA_964477445.1 uncultured Clostridiaceae bacterium
TGAATTTAAAAAACAGATTTAATTTTTTTTGAATCGGTTTGTTTAAATAATTAAAAGGGAGATATTTTTTCATCTGATGGGGGGTATACATAATGAACGCCAGGTAAAACTTCCCTAACGCTACTTTTTAATTCGTCAATGTGCTTAATAGAATCAATTATTAATCTTGTTTCAGAATCGATAAATATAAAGTTACTGTGACGGCCCATTATTTCTAAAATAATAGATTTTTTACTGCTGTAGCCTAACTCATCAAAACAGTCGAATTCAATTTCAAGTATTCGCTCAAAAAATGGCTGCTTGAAACCAATAATCTTTGCTCCTATCAAGTGCTTTCTGAGCAGCATACAAAAGGCAGGAGCGGTTTTTGGGTTTTCACGATCCGTTGAAGTAATATGACAACGTGGGAAAGCGGCATTGGCAGAAAGTAAAAGTTTAATGGTCTCTTTATATCCGCGCATATGAAGTATTATTTCATCTTTTTCAGGTTGTTGGATTTTTTCTACTTTATATCCTAACATTCTTTCACTAAACTCTTTAGTGAGTGCATATAGCACCGAACCATCTAACGGCATAAAATCAGTCCTTTCAGTTTATTGTATAATGTGAAGTTTCGTAAGATTTCAATCTATTCTAGAAATTATAGTATTTACTTGTTGGACAAATGCGGCGAAGTCGCCTTTTCGCTTCTATCCAATTTTACACGAAAAGCGATGAAAATAAAAGATAATAAAAGAAATCAAAAGAGAATTGAAACAAAGTGTTTGTTTTGATATAATATCATTCAAACAGTGTCTAAATAATTTTATGGGAGACAAAAATGAATTTTTATAAATATCAGGGACTTGGAAATGACTTTATAATTGTGGATTTGTTATCAGAAAATGGTACTATTAATTCTGACAAAGATTACATTAAAAATATTTGTGATAGAAGATTTGGTATAGGCGCTGATGGGTTGATGTATGTTTTGCCTTCAGAAATAGCCGATGCAAGAATGCTTCTATATAACTCTGACGGAAGTAGAGCAGAAATGTGCGGGAATGGAATCCGATGCTTTGCAAATCATGTTTTTGATGTATGCAGTATTAAGAAATCTGTGATTTCAGTTGAAACAGATGCAGGAATAAAAAGTGTTAAAATATTTGAGAAAAATGGTATGTTTGACTTAGCTGAAGTTAACATGGGAAAACCACTCAGTGGACTAGATAAAAATATAATTTCTTCAAGCTCTGATTTGAAAGATATTATTATACAGGGATTGAAGGTTTCTGACTTTATTAATACGAGCGAAAATATTTCAGACAATAATATTTATTTTATTGATATGGGTGTTCCGCATGCTGTGATATTTTTGAACAATATTTCTGATTCTATGGTCAAGGAAATTGGCCCTTTAATTGAGACTCACGAAAAATTTCCAAAAGGCACTAATGTAAATTTTGCTAAAATATTATCTCTAACTTCTATTAAACTGAGAACATGGGAGCGAGGTGCAGGGTACACATACGCATGCGGTACTGGGGCTAGTGCGACATTAGTGGCTTCTTTTCTCTCGAAAAAAACAATGAATAATTCAACCTTATTATTAAGGGGTGGAAATTTAGAAATTAGCTGGCCAGAGGATGACGATGTTTATATGAGTGGACAGGCTAGGTTGGCCTTTGTTGGAAATTACTAGATAATAATTTTATAACAAATAATTATTTAAAATAAAATAAATTTTAAGGAGTACATTATGGCAAAAAGCATGACAGGGTTTGGACGTGGAGAATGTACCATAGACAATACTTCATTTACAGTGGAAATTAGATCCGTAAATCACAGATATGGTGATTTAAACATTAAGATGCCAAGATCATTTGCATCGCTCGAAGAAAAAGTAAGAGAATTAGTTAATGGAAAAGTTAGTCGCGGTAAAGTAGATATCTATATAAACTATGATTCCTATAGTCAAGATGCCAGCGTTAAATTAGATATGAATCTAGCTGGTGCATATGCGGAATCGCTTAAGGCACTAAAAGAGACTTTTGGATTTAATGATAACATTACGCTTCAACTAATGACTAGGTTTCCAGACATTCTCAAACTTGAAACAAAAGAAAAAGATATTGATTCTCTCTGGGAGATATTGAAGGAAGCACTCAATCAGGCATTGATTGGTTTTGTGGAAATGAGAGAAAGAGAAGGCGGAAGGCTATTACTTGATCTCGATATTAAATTAAAGAATATTGCTGAAGCCGTTAAAAGAATAAAAATAAAATCACCAGAGATGGTATATGAATATGAAAGAAAAATGCGAGAGCGAATTTCTGAATTATTACAAAATACACCGATTGATGAAAACAGACTTTTAAATGAATGTGCGATTTTTGCAGATAGAACTTGTGTGGATGAAGAACTTGTTAGATTAGAGAGCCATATTAAAGAATTTGAAAAAACTATTAAAACAAAAGGTGCAATTGGCAAAAAACTTGATTTCATAATTCAAGAAATGAATAGAGAAATAAACACCACAGGCTCTAAAGCCGTCGATCTTGAAATTACAAATATTGTAATTGAACTAAAAACGGAACTAGAAAAAATCAGGGAACAAGTACAAAACTTAGAGTAGTAGGTTGTCAATATACTATTAAATATGTTATGATGTCCTAGCAAAAAAACAAATTTGAAAAATTCAGATAACTGTGGAGGTTTTAATGAGTATTAAGTTAATTAATATTGGTTTTGGGAATATTGTTTCCGCAAATAGGCTTGTTGCAATTGTTAGCCCTGAGTCAGCTCCCATAAAAAGAATAATTCAGGAAGCAAGAGATCGTGGGATGCTTATTGATGCCACATATGGAAGAAGAACCAGAGCAGTTATAGTTACTGACAGCGATCATATAATTTTGTCTGCGGTTCAACCGGAAACAGTAGCACATAGATTAGTTGACAGAGAACAAGAAGATGATGTAGAAACTGTTGAGGAATAAAACACTGTGGAGGAATAAGCATTGGCTTGTATCGAAAGAAAAGGCGGACATTTATTAGTAGTTTCTGGACCTTCAGGTGTTGGAAAAGGAACTGTATGTAAAGAATTGATTGGCAGAGGAATTGATGGTCTGGGACTTTCTGTTTCTGCAACCACTAGGAAGCCAAGATCTGGTGAAGTGAATGGTATAAATTATTGTTTCAAGCCTTTTGATGAATTTGAATCAATGGTTAAGAATGGTGAGTTACTAGAGTATGCCAATGTTCATGGAAATTATTATGGAACACCAAAAAGATTTGTCTTTGATGAAATGGAAAAGCTAAATGATATTATTCTAGAAATAGATATTCAGGGAGCAGCCCAGGTTAAAAAAAATTATCCTGATGCTATTTTGATTTTCATTATGCCACCGACTTTTGGTGATTTAATTAAGAGAATTTATAATAGAGGCACAGAATCAGAAGAAGACATAAAAAAGAGAATGATAAATGCTCATTTTGAAATTTTAGCAGCGGAACATTATGATTATTTAGTTATAAACGAAAATGTTATTGAAGCTACAGATCAAATTGTATCAATAATAATTGCAGAAAGATGCAGACGAGACAGATTTATATTAGACTATGACTGTTTTGTTTACAAGGAGGAAAAGAATGATATATCCAACACTATCTAATTTGCTCGAAAAAATTGACAGTAAGTACACATTAGTGGTAGCGGTCTCTAAGAGAGCCCGTGAAATTGTTGACGGAAGTGGTAAGCTTGTCGATATCAAATCTAATAAGCCGGTCACCATAGCTGTTAATGAGATTGCCCAAGGATTGATTACTTACGAAAGAATAATTCATGAAGAAAATGCTCATGATCTTATTGAAATTGAAGCAGAAGACATACTTAAAGAAGTTGAAGAGCAAGAAATATAAAATTTTTTACTGAAAGGAATGATGTAAAATGTCATTAAGAGACAAAAATATCGTTCTTGGCGTTTCAGGTGGAATTGCTTGCTATAAAGCATGTGAAATAGTAAGTAACCTAAAAAAATTAAACGCAAATATTGACGTAATTATGACTAAATCAGCGACTGAATTCGTGAATCCGCTCACGTTTCAGTCTCTTTCTCTAAATAAAGTCACTGTGGACATGTTTGACGAACCTAAGTATTGGGAAATAGGACATATTGCATTAGCAAAGAAAGCTGATATTTTTCTGATAGCACCTGCCACAGCAAATGTTATAGGTAAAATTGCAAATGGAATTGCTGACGATATGTTAACAACGACGGTTATGGCCTTTAAGGGAACTGTGGTACTTGCACCTGCAATGAATACAAATATGTACGAAAATGTTGCTGTTATTGAAAATATCGAAAAATTAAAAAAACGCGGTATGATTTTTATTGATCCTGTTGTAGGAAAACTTGCGTGTGGGGATACTGGAAACGGCAAGATGGCAAATCCATCAGATATTGTAGATATGATTTGTGGAATTTTAATACCCAAACATGATTTAAAAGGCCTTAATATTCTAGTTACTGCAGGACCTACTATCGAGAAGTTTGATCCAGTAAGATATATAACTAATAATTCAAGTGGAAAAATGGGCTTTGCAATAGCAATTCAAGCTCTAAAACGTGGTGCAAATGTTACACTAATTTCTGGTCCTACATCACTAAAACCACCTGATGGCATTAAAATAATAAATGTAGAATCTGCAGTGGAAATGAGAAATGCGGTAATTGAGAATTATCGAGATATGGATGCAATCATTAAAAGCGCTGCAGTATCCGATTATGCACCAGCAGAAATGAACGAACAAAAAATAAAAAAATCCGAAGATATTATGACCATAAAGTTAAAGAAAAATCCTGATATTCTTGCAGAACTTGGGAAATTGAAAGAAGACCGAATTTTAATTGGGTTTGCTATGGAGACAGAGAACTTAATTGAAAATGCTAAGTCGAAACTTGAATCGAAAAATTTAGATATTATAGTTGCAAATAATCTAGGTACTGAAGGCGCAGGATTTAAAGTTGATACGAATATCGCGACTTTGTTATATAGAGATGGCAGAATTGAATATCTTGAAAAGATGAAGAAGTCAGAACTAGCAGATATCATATTGAATAAAGTTAAAGAATTAAGAGCGCTACGAACATAAACTTAGGCTGGTTTGCGTTTTTTCTCAAAAATAATATTCATTAACGCAAATTCGTAAAAAGAACAAAATTTAAGCAGCCTTTTAGGTTGCTTTTATATTAGTATATGAAACCATACTTTCTTGGGGAAAGGAGTAAAATGTCTCAAAAATCATTTGCTGGAGTAATTACAGGAAACAAAACTAATTCAACAGATAGAATGTTTACATATGCAGTACCCACTGAAATGCAAGCATTAGCGAATATTGGCGACCGAGTGGTAGTCCCTTTTGGCATGGGCAATAAAAGAATGGAAGGGTACATAATAGAATTTTACGCTCACTCTGATTACCCTAAAATGAAAATGAAAAGTATAATCGAAAGAATTGATGATCGTCCGGTTTTAACTGAGGAGCAGGTCGAATTATCAAAACTAATTGCAGAACATATTCCTTGTCGTAGATTAGATGCTATAAGGATAATGATTCCATCGATGATTACAAAGAATATTGAAAAGAAGAATTTCTTTTATAAATATATTGAACCAATTTCAGAATCAGAAAAAATCAAGAAATCTATTGAAGCAAAAAAGCTAAAAGGGAAAAGCAGTGAAATTTTAAATTTACTAATTAGTAGAAATGCCTTTGTCTCGAAAGATGAACTCAAGAATTTGTTTGGTATTTGTAATAGTAATATTGAATTGCTTCTAAAGAAAGAACTTATTTTTTCAACGTCAGAGAACAAATATAAGTTTGTAACTAGCATGAATGAAAACCGAAAATCATTTGATTTAACAGATATCCAAAAAGAAGCTTTGAAAAAAATCGAACAGTCCTTTCTAAATAATAGAGAAGTATTACTTCATGGAGTTACCGGGAGTGGAAAAACAGAGATATATTTTGAACTAATATCATCTGCTATTGATAAAGGAAATGAGTGTATATTTTTAGTTCCGGAAATTGCGTTGACAGCTCAAATGATTGGACGAGTAAGAGCGAAATTTGGAGAAAAAGTCGCAATATTTCATAGCGGACTCACGTCATCTGAACGTATAGATCAGTGGAGAATGGTTAGAGACAAAGAAGTTAAAATTGCTGTTGGTCCGAGATCTGCTGTTTTTTTACCATTCTCTTCACTCGGACTTATTATAGTAGATGAAGAGCATGAAAGCGCATATAAATCAGAAATGAATCCCAGATACGATGCACGAGATGTAGCAGTATTCAGATCAAAATTAACAGGAGCAAATGTCGTTTTCGGTTCAGCAACACCTTCAATTGAAAATTATCACAAAGCAAAAAAAGGATTGATTGACTTAGTAGAACTCAGCGAAAGAATTGGTGGAAAAACTCTAGCAGTACCTACAATTATCGATATGAGAGAAGAATTGAAAAGCGGAAATAGGTCACCTTTTAGTAAGCAATTACTAGAAGAGTTGGAGCGCGTAATAAATAGAGGAGAACAAGCTATTCTTTTTTTAAACAGAAGAGGATATTCAACCTTTGTTAGTTGTAGAGATTGCGGTGAGGCATTAAAATGTAAGCACTGTAGTGTGTCACTGACTTATCACGACAAGGGTAAATTAATTTGTCATTATTGTGGTTTTCAAATCGCTCAGCCTGAGTGTTGTCCTTCGTGTAAATCGACAAGAATAAGATATTTTGGTTCAGGAACCCAAAAAGTTGAAGATGAATTTAACAAAATTTTCGGCAATGGGAAATTGATAAGGATGGATGCAGATACCACTAGCGTAAGAGGTGCCCATTCCCAAATAATAAAAGAATTTTCAGATGGTAAATATTCTGTAATGCTAGGAACACAAATGGTCGCTAAAGGATTAGATTTTCCAAATGTAACATTGGTTGCTGTTTTGTCAGCGGATCAAATGTTGAATATGCCCGATTTTAGGGCTGGTGAAAAGAGTTTTCAGCTATTAACACAGGTTTCTGGCAGATCTGGTCGTGGAGAAAAAGATGGAAAAGTTTTCATCCAAACATATTCACCTGAGCACTATGCACTAATTCTCGGAGCTAAACAGGACTACAAAGCTTTTTATGAAGAAGAAATATCTTTGAGAAAAATTATGGATTTACCACCCTTTAAAAGTATTACAATTATTAGATTCACAGGCGAAAATCTTGAGGAATCAAAAAAAATTGCTTTAGAAACCTCGATTAAACTAAAAAGAATCTTTGAAGAAAATGATTTAATTACTAGTATTTTAGGGCCAACTACTTCCACCATAGAAAAAGTTAAAGATAGCTACAGATTTCAGCTCATTATAAAATACGACAATGATATAAAAGATAGGGTTGAAGAAATGCTGTTTCAGTTTAATGAAGCGGAAGAAGTTCAGAATGAAAAAAGAGCGGTACTAGTTAATATTGAGTCAAACCCTATAAATATGTTATGATTACAATGCAATAAAAGAATTTTGGAGGAGCATATGGCTATTAGAGAAGTTAGACAAGAAAATGAAGATATATTAAGAAAAATTTCAAAAAAAGTTGAAGTTATTGATGATAGAATTCTCAATTTGCTGGATGATATGGCTGAAACTATGTATAAAGCAAATGGATGTGGATTGGCAGCACCTCAAGTAGGGATATTGAGAAGAGTAATTGTAATAGATACTGGTGACGGATTAATTGAGTTAATAAATCCGGTAATAGTATATGAAAATGGTGAACAGGTTGGAAATGAAGGATGTCTTTCCGTGCTAGGGAAAATAGGAGAGGTTACCAGACCCGAAAAAGTTATCGTAAAAGGACAAAATAGAAAAGGTGAGTTTGTTCAATATGACGCAAAAGATTTTCTTGCTGTAGTTTTTTGTCATGAAATCGATCATTTAAATGGTGTTTTGTATATAGATAAGGCCAGAAATATTACATCAACAGATAATTCGGAGGCGAAATGAAAATAGTTTTTTTAGGAACGCCTGAATTTGCAGTACCTTGTCTGAGGGAATTATATAATGCAGGACATGAGATAGCGGCTGTTTTTTCTCAGCCGGATAGACCGTCGGGCAGAGGTTATAAGTTAAAGGCACCACCAGTGAAAGAATTTGCTGTAGCGAACGGATTGAATATACACCAACCTGAAAAGATAAAATCAGAAGAAGCGATTAGCATTATACAGGACATTAATCCAGAAGTGATAGTAGTTGTAGCATATGGACAGATTTTGTCAAAAAAACTCTTAGATATTCCTCAACATGGATGTATAAATGTCCATGCTTCACTTTTGCCTAAATATAGAGGCGCAGCGCCAATTAATTGGGCGCTTATTCGCGGAGAGAAAGTTACTGGTGTCACTACTATGTTTATGGATGTGGGACTAGATACAGGGGATATGTTACTAAAAGCAGAATTACCGATTGAAGAGTGTGATAACGCTGGTACGTTATTTTCGAAATTATCTGAACTGGGTTCAAATCTTATTATAGAAACACTCGAAGGTATTAAAAAAGGAACTTTATCGAGAATTCCTCAAGATAATACGATTTCCACATATGCGCCTTTGTTAAGTCGCGATCAAAGTCGAATTGATTGGGATAAGTCATCAAAAGAAATAAATGATCTAATTCGTGGAATGAATCCTTGGCCTACAGCATGGACAACATTAAATGATAAGAAAATTAAGATATTCGAGGCAAAAATTCTAGAGAAGAGTCTATTGTCAGGAGAAGAAAACTCGGTGGAAAATAATGATTCGAAATTTGTTATAGAAAGCGGAATTTCCATAGAACCTGGGACTATTCTAAAATCATACAAAGATTCTTTGGTAATCGCTTGCAGAGAAGGACAACTTGAAATTTTGGAGTTACAGGCTGAGAATGAAAAGAAAATGAAAGTTTCTGAATATTTAAAAGGTCATAGAATCGAAAGTGGAAATATACTGAAATAAATTATTTATGGAATAATCGAAACGATAAAGAAAAATGGAATGGTGAAATATTGAAAGAAGATAAAAAAACTACTAGTGTAAAAAAAGGACCTTTTGTCAAGAAAGAAACTTTTGCGAAGAAAGAGCCTTTTGCAAAGAAAGAAACTTTTGCAAAGAAAGAAACTTTTGTCAAGAAAGATTCCAATGAAAAGAAGGATTCTACTACTATGAAAACAGCATTTGTAAAAAGAGCTCCGGCTGTAAAGAACGCACCTTTTGCAAAGAAAGAGCCTTTTGTCAAGAAAGAGCCTATTGTAAGAAAGCCGAATGCGAGACTCGTGGCAGTTAGAATACTTAACAAAGTAGTTGAAAATGATGCCTATTCGAACATAGAACTCAGTCGAGAACTAAGCAGAATAATTTTAGATGATCGTGATAAAGCGCTAGTTACAGAAATTGTTAATGGAACGCTGAGGAATTTAACAAAACTTGATTTTGTTATTAAATTTTTTACTCAAGATAGAGCGGTCGATTCTGTGACGAGAAATATTCTACGCATATCTTTCTATCAGATGATATACTTGGACAAAATTCCGGATAATGCGATACTTAATGAAGCGGGTGAAGCGGCTAGAGTTCTTCTAGGTGAAGGGCCTGTTAAATTTGTAAATGCAATACTTAGAAATTATACTAGAAAAACTGACGAAATAGATTTTCCAAAAAGAGAAGATGACTTGGAAGAGTTTCTTAGTGTCGAGTATTCTTTTCCAAAATGGTTAATAAAAATGTGGATTAAGAGATTTGGAAGCACATTTACTGAAGAACTTTTAGTTTCTCTTAATGAACGGCCAGATTTATCTCTCAGAATTAATCTGAAAAAAATATCAATAGAAAATTACACTCAAATATTAAAAGATAATAATATTGAATACACAGAGGGGAAATATTCTGATAGATCCATAAAAATAAATGGCAACCATAATATTGAGAAGTTACCTGGATATTCAGATGGGAATTTTATTGTTCAAGATGAAGCGTCTATTCTCTCGGTTATTGCGCTTGGAGTTAAAAGTGGAGATAAAGTTTTGGATTTATGTAGTGCACCTGGAGGAAAAACCACGCTGATTTCAGAATTATTAGATGGAACAGGCACTTTGATTGCTGGAGATATTCATCCACATAAGTTGAAACTAGTTAACGATAATTTGAGACGATTAGAACTTAAGGATGTTACGGTTAAGCTTATGGATGCTACTGTTTTTGAGGAATCATTAAGAAATAGGTTTGACAAAATACTACTTGATGCCCCTTGCACAGGATATGGGGTAATGAGAAAAAAACCAGATATGAAATATAAAAAAAGCACAACAGAAATACAGTCTTTAGTTGAAATTCAAAGAAAAATGATAACTAATGCATCCAAATACCTTAAAAAAGGCGGTATTTTATTATATAGTACTTGTACAATATCAGAAGACGAAAACGAAAACATGATAAAATGGGCTGTTGAAGGAAATAATGGGCTTAAACTTGAGTCTTTAAAAGGTATTTTACCGAATGAAGTAGTTGGAGAAGATGGAATGGTAAGACTCTACCCTAATGTTCATGGAACTGATGGATTTTTTATTGCTAGAATGAAAAAATAGGTGAATCTTGAAGAGAAATATTAAAGATTTAGATATTCTTGAAATTGAAAATTTTATTAAAATGATTGGTGAAAAGAAATTTAGAACCGATCAAATATTCAAATGGATTTATTCAGATATCTCAGATTTTGAGGAAATGTCAGACCTACCTAAGACTCTTAGATTAAAATTAGCAGATGAATTTGATATTAAAAAAGCTGAAATTCAAAGAAAACAAGTTTCGAGAGTTGATGGCACTATCAAATATTTACTAAAACTAAGCGATGAAGTATTGATTGAAACAGTATCAATGCAATATAAGCATGGTCATTCTGTTTGTATTTCTACACAGGCTGGATGTAGAATGGGGTGTACATTTTGTGCATCTGGATTAAATGGGCTAGAACGAAATCTTACACCTGGAGAAATGATTGAACAAATCATGTTAGTTCAAAGAGATACTGGAGTTAGGGTTGATAGTCTTGTTCTAATGGGTACTGGAGAACCATTTGATAACTATTCAAATGTTATGAAGTTTTTAAGAAATCTAATTCATCCCATCGGATTAAATATAGGTCAAAGGCATATAACGATATCCACAGCAGGGATTGTTCCGGGAATTCTTAATCTTTCAAATGAAGGATTGCAGATAAATTTGGCGATATCACTTCATAATCCTTTTAACGAGGAAAGAAGCGAAATTATGCCAATTAACAAAAAATATCCGATTGACATGTTAATTGCTACCTGTAAGAATTATTATGCCGTCACTAAAAGAAGAGTTACATTTGAATACGCATTAATTATGGATTTGAATGATTCTGAAAGACACGCGGCTGAACTTGTTAAACTTTTGTCTGGATTTGATTGTCATATAAACTTAATTCCAGTAAATGAAGTAATAGAATCTGGAATGCATAAATCTAAGGCTGATGTAGTAAATAAATTTTTTAATTATCTTAAAGGAAAGGGATTAAATGTGACTATCAGACGGGAACTTGGCAATGACATTGATAGTGCATGTGGTCAGCTCAGATTAAGGCACAAAGTTGAATAAAACGTTGTCTCATGTATTAATAACATAGTTATAAGCAAATTATTAAAGCTAATAAAGCGTGAAGTGAGGTCAATATGATATTTGCCGGAAAAACCGATAAGGGACTAAAAAGAAATAATAATGAGGATGCACTTTTTTACCAGCTTATTAACGGATGGGGCGTTTATATTGTTGCTGATGGAATGGGAGGGCATAGTGCTGGAGAAATCGCTAGTAAACTAGCGGTGGAGACAATATCCAATATCCTGAAAAGCGATTTAACCGAGAGTCATGAAGGTTGTAATGTTATTGAGGTTTTAATCAAGGCCGTGAAAATTGCTAACGAAAAAATCTATGAAAAGTCCAATAGCGAAACAGAATTTGCTGGAATGGGAACAACTTTGTCCTCAGTTCTTACAAACAAAAATGTTCTTGTTATTGCACATGTAGGTGATAGTAGGATTTATTTGCTACGTGGAGAAGAACTAATTCAACTAACTTCAGATCATTCATATGTTGCAGAATTGCTAAAAAATGGAGTGATTACGAAAGAGGAAGCGAAAACACATCCAAAGAAGAATTATATATATAGAAATTTAGGATATGAATTAGATATAGAGATTGATACATCGTGTAATCAATATCTTGAGGGAGATAAAATATTAATCTGTTCTGACGGTTTAAGTAACCAGATAGATGATTATGAAATTAAACAAATATTACTTGAAAACACTGATCCACAAGCATCTATTGATAAACTTATTGATTTAGTTATAAAAAGAGGCGGTTATGACAATATAACCGCTGTAGTAGTTCATAACGTTGGAGGTAGTGAAATATTATGATTGGAAAAATTCTTGCAGAAAGATATGAAATTATTGAAAAAATCGGTGGCGGCGGTATGGCCATTGTTTATAAAGCCAAAGACCGTGTATTGAATAGATTTGTAGCGATTAAAGTATTAAGAAGTGAATTTAAAGAAGATGATGATTTTATTAAAAGATTTGAAAGAGAAGCTCAATCTGCAGCGGCCCTTTCACATTCAAATATAGTTAGTATTCATGATGTTGGTGTATCAGAAGATACATATTTTATTGTTATGGAATATATTAAAGGTGGTACTTTAAAGGAACTAATAAGAGATAAAGGTGCACTAAATATCGAAATAGCTACTTCATATGCTATCCAAATATGTTCAGCTATTGAATGTGCGCATAACAATTCTATTATTCATAGGGATATTAAGTCACATAATATTATGATAAAAGATGAAGGCAATATTAAAGTTACAGATTTCGGAATTGCCAGAGCAGCTACATCTTCAACTTTAACGAATACTGGTAACTTGATTGGTTCAGTGCATTATTTTTCACCTGAACAAGCAAAAGGTATACACAGCGACGAAAAATCTGACATTTACTCATTTGGTATTGTTTTTTATGAAATGGTAACAGGCAGATTGCCTTTTGAGGGCGACACGCCAGTAGCTGTGGCATTAAAACAAATACAAGAAGATCCGATTCTTCCATCAATAATAAATAAACTTGTTCCGCGCTCGATCGAGAGCATTATCCTTAAATGCATGGAAAAGGATCCACGTTATAGATATGAAGATTCAGAAGAAATAATTAAAGATCTAAAGCAATCATTAATTATGCCAAATGGAGATTATGTTAAGAAAAAAAGAAATGACTTTGAAGAAACCATAATAATAACAAAAAAAGATGTTAACGACGAAGTTGAAAAAAACGCATCAACTAACAATATGGACCAAGAAATGTATAAGAACAAAACTGATAATAGAACCGGTAATGCAATGAATCATAATAGACCGGGAAATAAACCAAAAAAGAATAAGAAGACACTATATATTGCAATTGTTGCATGGCTTGCGGCATTGGTTATTATTACCTTAAGTGGATATTTAATATTGAATAAAGTTTTTAGTGTTGATTCTGTTATTGTACCTAGCGTTGTTGGACTAACTGAGTCGGAAGCAAGAAATATTCTGTCTGAAAAAGGATTTGAGATGGAAGTTACCGGCAATGTTACTAATGCTGAGATTCCTGAAGGTTCTGTTATAGACCAAGATCCAAAAGCAAATGACACTAATAAGTTATTAAATCCTGTTAAAGTAACAATTAGCAAAGGTGCGCCAAAAGTTAAGGTTCCAAATCTTATAAATACAAATTATGTAGATATCGATTTAAAACTAAGAAATATTGGTCTTGTTGAAGGTGTGATGTCTTCTGAGTATAGTAATCTTCCCAAGGGTAACGTAATAAAACAAAAAATTGAATCAAATACAGAAGTTGATCAAGGAACCGCAATAGACTATACAATTAGTCTTGGACCTGAAAAAATTACACTTGAAAATTATATTGGACTAAATCTTGAAACAGTAAAAGATAGTTTAAAAAACTCAGATCTTATATTAGGTGATATAAAACTAGAAAATAGTAATGATTACCCGAAGGATATTGTTATTGAACAAAGTATCAAGGCTGGTACGGAAATAAGTAGAAAAAGCATCGTAAATTTTGTAGTGAGTCTTGGTCCAAGTTCAGACGCTACTGGATCATCCTATAACTTAAAAATTGAACTGCCAAATAATACAGATGCAATGAAAGTAACTGTGTTTTCAAGGCAGAATGGAAAACAAGAAAAAATCTTTGATGAAAATCACTCGTTTAGTGAAAGTCCGTTAACTATTTCTGTGACCGGAACTGGACTAGTTTTCTTTGATGTTTACATTAATGATTTATTATACAAAACCAGAAGTTATCAATTCAAATAGAGTCGAAAACGAGGAAATTTTATGAAAAAAAATGGCACGATTATCAAAGGTATTGGTGGATTTTACTATGTTGATACTGATACCGGATTAATTGAATGTCGAGCACGTGGTAAATTTAGAAAAGATAATATATCGCCTCTTGTTGGAGATTATGTAGTTATTGAAGTAGATGAGCTTAATGTACAAGGATATATCATGGAGATACATCCAAGAAAAACTGAATTAAATAGGCCATCAATTGCAAATGTTGATCAAGTTATGATAGTTTTTGCTATAAAAAAACCCGATATTAATCTAGTTATGCTCCAAAAATTCTTAGTGAGTGCAGAACATCTATCGATTAAACCAATTATTGTTATCAACAAAATTGATATCGATGAAAATGACGAAGCCACAGAAATAATAAGAATCTTTAGTGATATCGGTTATAAAGTTATTTCTGCTTCTGCCAAAACTGGAGAAGGAATAGATGAAATAACTAGTGTTCTATCGAAACATATAACGGTTTTCGCTGGCCCATCTGGAGCCGGAAAATCTACTTTGCTTAACCTTATTAAACCGGGACTAACACTTAAAACAGGAGATCTAAGCAAAAAAATTGACAGAGGAACTCATACTACAAGGCATGTCGAATTGATTGACTTGTCATGTGGCGGAAAAGTTGCAGATACGCCTGGATTTACTTCGTTAGATTTGAACGAATTAGATATCGAAAAACTAAGAGATTGTTTCCCTGAATTTAAAGAAATCGAGTCAAATTGTAGATTTAATGGATGTATTCATATCAATGAACCTGATTGTGCGGTTAAAAAAGCAGTTGAAGAAGGGCAGATTGCGTCTTTCAGGTATGATTTTTATAAACAGATTCAAGAAGCTAAAAAAGCATTTAGGAGGTACAAATAATTGATTAAAATATCACCATCAATTCTTTCTGCTGATTTTTCTAAACTTGGTGAAGAATTGAATTTTATAGAAGAAGCGGGTGCTGATTGGGCACATATAGATGTAATGGATGGTCATTTTGTACCAAATATTACAATTGGGGCGCCTGTTGTTTCTTCGCTAAGAAGCAAATCAGGTCTTTTTTTTGATGTTCATTTAATGATTATGAATCCAGAGAAATATATTCATGACTTTATTGAGGCTGGGGCAGATTTAATAAGCGTTCATGCCGAAGCTACACTACACCTTAATAGAGTAATACAAATGATTAAGGCTAAAGGAGTTAAGGCTGGAGTTGCTTTGAATCCATCGACATCATTATCTTCATTAAACTACATTGTGGATGACATAGATTTAGTTCTTCTTATGAGTGTTAATCCAGGTTTTGGTGGACAAAGTTTTATTAATTCATGTTTTGATAAAATAACAGAACTCAGTAGACTTAAAAAAGAGAGAGGACTGAATTTTCATATTCAAGTCGATGGTGGTATAACTTTAGATAATGTAGAAAAAGTAATTGATTGCGGCGCTGACGTAATTGTTGCTGGTTCGGCAATATTTAATTCTCAAGACCCTGAAGAAGTCATAAAGAAAATGAAGACTTTTGGTGTGAAATAATTGATGAAAGCATTGATAATTGGAAGTGGAATTATTGAAAATTATAGTAAAATTTCTGATTCTATAGAAAAATATGATTATATTATATGTGCTGATGGTGGAACAAGACATTCTAGAGCTTTGGGTCTGAAGCCAAATATAATAATTGGGGATTTAGATTCTACTACTAATCCGGATTTGAAATTTTACCAGGAAATTGGTGTAAAGATAGAACAGCATCCAACTAAAAAAAATATGACAGATATGGAGCTTTGTTTAGAAAGCTTAAAAAATCAATATGACGAGATACTAATTTTAGGAGCAACTGGTGGGCGTTTAGATCATTTTATGGGAAATTTACTGCTCTTATTCAATTATTTTGATAAAGACAAAAAAATTAGAATTATTGATGAAAGAAATGAAATTTCTGTATTAAAGGATTCTAGCTTTCTTGAAATGTCAGGAGCTAAGAATGAATATGTCTCGCTTATTCCTGTTTCAGAAGAAGTCACAGGAGTTACCACCGATGGCCTTTTATATGAGTTGAATAATTTTACTTTAGCTTTCGGAACTACTTTAGGAATAAGTAATGAAATTTTAAACAAAAAAATTAAGATTAGCATTGAGACTGGGAAGTTAATTGTAATTAAATCAAAAGACAAGTAGGTTTGAAGCGGCGAAGCCGCTTCAAACTATATCTGCTAAATTGAAATGAATTTATTCTTAACGAAATCTTAACGTTGATACTATAATAAACTTCTTTTTTTTAAGGTAGTATATTTGTATATTCGAATATGAGGTTTTGGTAAATTAATAAATGTAGAATATTAGTATTTTGATTTTGAACTGAAAAACACTTGGAAGGAGGATGCGATGACAACTATATCGGATTTATTGAAAGCACTATCTGACGAAACTCGCCTAAGAATTATAAATTTAGTATTTGAAAAGGAATTATGTGTTTGTGATCTTATGGAAACTTTAAACATTACGCAAACAAAAGCATCGAGACACCTTGGAATACTAAAGAATTCTGGCTTGGTTATTGATAGAAAAAGTGCTCAGTGGGTATACTATTCAATTCCAGAAAAAAAGAAATCAAATTTCTTAAAAATTTTAGTACTTGAGGAAATTCGTTCAGGTGAATTATTTATTAACGACTTAGAGAACCTTAATCAATGGCTTCAGAAAAAAACGGTTTCATGTAATTTTGAATAATATTTAATAATGGAGGAAAAAAATGCCAATAGAAAAACACGCAAAACTTTCTTTTCTTGATCGATTCTTAACTCTTTGGATTTTTATTGCTATGGCAATTGGAATCGGAGGGGGATATTTATTTCCGGAACTCTCAAAAACTTTAGGAAACTTTTCCACTGGAACAATATCATGGCCTATAGCAATTGGCTTAATAATTATGATGTACCCACCACTTGCAAAGATTAAGTACGAAGAACTAGGAAAGGTTACACGAAATAAATCAGCTTTCACTTTTTCTTTAATACAAAACTGGATAATTGGTCCAATTCTGATGTTTGTCCTTGCAGTAATTTTTCTGAATGATAAGCCAGAATTTGCGATTGGGTTAATAATTATTGGTCTTGCTCGATGTATTGCAATGGTTATCGTTTGGAATTCACTAGCAAAAGGCGACAGTGAGTATGCTGCTGCATTAGTTGCACTTAATTCGATTTTCCAAATTCTTTTATATACTGCATACATATATTTCTTCGTTACTTTAGTTCCGAAATTACTTGGTCTTTCCTGGGGTGGACAAATTGTAAATGTATCTATGTGGGATGTTGCAAAAAGCGTTTTGATTTATTTAGGAATTCCTTTTGCAGCTGGCTTTATTACACGCTTTACTTTGATAAGATTAAAAACTAAAGAGTGGTATGAAAGTGTTTTTATTCCGAAAATTTCACCATTAGCACTTATTGCGCTCCTTTATACGATAGTAATAATGTTCATCACTAAAGGCGAACAGATCATTAATAATCCTCTTGATGTTTTGAGAATATCAGTTCCAATGTTGATCTATTTCGCAATAATGTTCTTTATCAGTTTTTATATGTCCTATAGGGGTGGATTTAATTATAAACAAACTGTTACTTTAGCTTTTACAGCAGCAAGTAATAACTTTGAGTTAGCGATAGCAGTAGCTGTAGCGGTTTTTGGAATTAGCTCGGATGTTGCATTCACTGCTGTAATTGGACCATTGATTGAAGTGCCAGTAATGATTTTGTTAGTAAATGCAGCTCTTTGGCTAAAGGGTAAATACTTCGATGAAAATGGGCTATCATATAAAAAATAAGAAAGAGGACATAAAAAATGAAAAAAGTAGCTTTTATTTGTGTACATAACTCATGCAGGTCTCAAATGGCAGAAGCCTTAGCAAAGAAATTTGCACCAGATGTTATTGACGCATATTCTGGAGGTACAGAGACAAAACCACAAATTAATCAAGATGCCGTTAGAATTATCAAAGAAATATATAGCATTGACATGAATGAAACTCAGAGATCAAAACTAATTGATGAACTTCCGGAAATGGATATAACAGTTAAAATGGGATGTAATGTATCTTGCCCTTTGCCATTGTCTGACTACGTGGAAGATTGGGGATTAGAGGATCCATATGGAAAATCGGATGAATTTTTTATAAATACAGCAAAAATTATTGAAGAAAAAGTTAAAGATTTGGCAAATAGAATAAAAAATGGCGAAGTATAAAGCTCAAAGTCGGATTAGCCGCTTTCTTCAATAAGTAAATATAGTGTTTTATATAATAGACTGAAGTCTTACGAAACTTAACATCATTTAAACAAAGAAGTCTTACGAAACTTAACGTCATTTAAACAAAAAAGCAAAAAAGCGCATTTAGCGCTTTTTATTTTAGATTGATCTCTGATTATACAGCTCTTTGTACCTTACCAGATCTTAAGCATCTTGTGCAAACATCAAGTCTGACAGGCGTACCGCTCACAATTGCTCTTACGGTTCTGATATTAGGAAGCCATTTTCTTCTTGTATGTCTGTTAGAATGACTGACATTGTTTCCTGACATAACGCCTTTTCCACAAACTTCGCAGCTTCTTGCCATCTTTTACACCTCCTTTGGAGTAACACTATTCAATAAAAACATTAATATAATATCATATGGGACAAGCTATGGCAATACAAAAGTTCAAAATTTCAAACATGTTGCAGAATCTTAAGTTTTCAATTATTATTAAGTTACAGGAATGTCGACCAAAAAGAATGGAGGAATACATATGGGAGCTAAATATACTTCTCAATTCGGTGAAGTTCATATCTCTGAAGATGTTTTGGCCACTATTGCAGGAATTGCTACTACTGAATGTTATGGATTAGTTGGTATGGCTAAGAAAGATGCATTTGATAGTTTGGCAGAAATTTTAAAAAGAGATAGCTTGGTTAAAGGGGTTAAGGTACATACAGACAATGATGAAATAATCATTGATCTTCATATTATCGTTGAATTTGGTACTAATATTTCTACAGTTGCAGAAAATATTGTCCAAAAAGTAAAATATACTATTGAAAGTATGACCGGTTTAAAGGTGAAAAAAATCAATATTAACGTCCAAGGCGTAAGGGTTTAAGGAGGATTTAAACTTGTCAGAATTAAAAATTGACGGTGTATTATTAAAAAAGATGATAATTTCCGCAGCAAATAATCTAGAAAATAATAAGGTAATGCTTAATGCGCTTAATGTTTTTCCAGTTCCAGATGGTGACACTGGAACTAACATGGCTCTTACTATGCAATCCGCCGTTAGAGAATTAGTAAATATTAAAGATGAAAATCCGTCTATAAGCAGAATAGCTGATGCTGCAGCTAATGGCTCATTGATGGGAGCTAGAGGAAACTCAGGAGTTATTTTATCTCAGATATTTAGAGGATTTGCTAAGGCTTTAAAAGGCAAAGAAGATTTCGACGCGAAAACTTTGGCTAACGCATTAATGGAAGGTTCCAATACAGCATATAAAGCGATTATGAAGCCTACAGAGGGTACAATTCTAACAGTAATAAGAGAGACGGGCGAGCACGCTATTAAAGCAGCTGAGCACACTCAGAGCGTTTTGGCTTTGTTTGAAGAATTAATTGATAAATCAAAGAAAGTCTTGGACAAAACACCTGAAATGCTTCCGGTTCTTAAAAATGCTGGTGTTGTTGATGCTGGTGGCAAAGGATTAGTAGTAATTTTGGAAGGAATGTTCTTATCTATGAAAAACGGAAGCATTCTAGATTTAAAAAATAGCCTTAATTATGAAGTTGAAGAAAATAATTTAGATAGTAGCTTTTTTGAGTCTGTCGATCTTGAATTTGGTTATTGCACTGAATTTTTTATTAAAGTTTCTACGCCTGAAGATACTCTGAAACATAGATTATTTACGCTTGGAGATTCTTTAGTTGTAGTTTCGGATAATTCAATAACAAAAATTCATATTCACACAAACAATCCTGGCAAAGTCATAGAGATAGCATTAGAATATGGATCACTTAGCAAAATCAAAATTGATAACATGCGTGAACAACATTCAGAAATATATAAAAAAGAAATTGAAAAATTCAATTCGACAGAAGATGAACCATCTTTTTCAGGAACGAGTAAGCCTTTCGGAGTTGTTACAATCGCTATGGGTGATGGAATATCAGCTATTTTTAAAGATATGGGCGCGGATATAGTAATAGAAGGTGGACAAACGATGAATCCAAGCACAGAAGATATTGTTAACAGTATTAAAAGAATAAATGCGGATAATATCGTTGTGCTTCCAAATAATAGCAATATTATTTTAGCAGCTAATCAAGCAAAATCATTGCTTACAGATAAGAATATTATTGTGGCCCAAACAAAAACAATTCCCCAAGGGATATCAGCATTGATGGCTTTGGATCCTGATAAAACACCAGAAGTTAATATTAATAGAATTGATAAGGCTATTTCCGAAGTTAAGACGGGTATGATTACTTTTGCAGTTAGAAATACTAATTTTGATGGAATGGAAATAGAAGAAGGAAATATTATTGGAATAGTTTCTGGAAAAATCATCGAAGTTGGTAACGATCTCCAAAAAGTTAGTAAATCAGTAATTAAAAACATGGTTGATAAAGAATCATCATTAGTTACAGTGTATTATGGTGAAGGAACAGATGAAAACAAAGCTATTGAATTAACGGATTATGTGGAATCTAGTTTCAAAGATATTGAAGCTGAATCACACTATGGTGGCCAGCCGCTGTATTATTACATAATTTCAGTAGAATGAGAAAAGCTTGATTTCCTAAACTTTAAAAAAATCGAAAAAAGTGCGCATAACGCACTTTTTTTTATAAAACACACTTATTAACTTAAATTCGTATAATTCATCAACACAAATTCATATAATTGGAAGGTGCATAATGGATGTTGATTTAAAAAAATCCATTAAAGAATTAAAAGGTATTGGAGAAAAGAAAGCTCAAGCACTTAATAAACTTGGGGTTTATAATTTTGAGGACTTATTGAACTATTATCCAAGGAAATATATTGATAAAAGAAATATTACTGAGATAGTTGAACTTGTTGAAGGTCAATTTAGCTCAGTAAAAGTGATTATTAAGAAGCCAATTATTGAAATGAAAACAAAAACTGGTCTATTAATTTCAAGATGTATAGGTGAAGATTCTACAGGAAAACTAGATTTTATCTGGTATAACAACAGATTTATAAAGAACTATATTAAGACTGGTGAAGAATATATTTTTTATGGCAAAATTAAAAAAATCGCTGGAAAGCTTACAATGGAATATCCGGAATATGAAGGTGGTTCGGGAGAAGATAGTTTAAACCTTCTTAGAATTGTTCCTGATTACCCTTTGACTCAAGGTGTTACCCAAAAAGATATTAGAAAATTCATGGATCAGTTAATTAAAATAACAGATGGAAAGTTGAAAGATCTTTTTCCTGAATCGTTAAGACTAAAAGACAATTTGGCGGAATATAATTTCGCAATAAGTAATTTACATCAAC
>CAYZED010000015.1:52369-57429 GCA_964477445.1 uncultured Clostridiaceae bacterium
TATTGCGAAATTATATTCCGCCAAATTGTAATTTACATCAACCTGAAACCGAAGAATCTCTTTCAATTGCATTAAATCGATTCAAATATGAAGAATTCTTCACGATGTTTTCTGGTTTAGAACTTCTTAGACAGGATAAAAAAAATCAATCGATCGGGATTAAGTTTAATAAAAAAGACTTAGCTTTGTTATATAGAGAGCGGCTTCCATATAAGTTAACAAATGCTCAAGAGCGAGTTTTGCTCGAAATTTTTAATGACATGATAGTAGAAAAGCCTATGAACCGACTGCTACAAGGCGATGTTGGCTCAGGCAAAACAATTATTGCTATGATGGCAATGTATCTTTGCTCGATAAATGATTTTCAAAGCGTTATTATTGCACCTACTGAGATTTTGGCAAGACAGCATTTCGAATCATTAACTGATTTTTTTAAAGAAACAGGAAAAAAAGTTGGTCTTCTAGTTGGATCACTCTCAAAAAAAGAAAAACTTCAACTTCTTAATTCCTTAGAAAATGGAGATATTGATGTTTTAGCTGCAACTCATGCAGTTTTGGAAGACAATGTAATCTTTAAAAATCTTGGATTGGCTATCACAGATGAACAGCATAGATTTGGCGTAAAACAGCGTCTTGTGTTAAATGACAAGGGTAAAAATCCTGATATTTTAGTTATGTCAGCGACACCAATACCAAGAACTTTATCTTTGATTATTTATGGAGACCTAGATATTTCAGTAATTGACGAACTTCCACCAAAGAGAAAATCAATAGAAACATTCTTAATTGATTCTTCTAAAGTTGACAGAATGTATGGATTTATTAAGAATGAGATAAAAAAAGGAAATCAAGTATATATTGTATGTCCTTTAGTTGAAGACAGTGAAGCATTGGAATTAAAATCAGCTATGACACATTCTGAATTTTTAAAAAGTGAGATTTTTTGTGAAGAAAAACTAGAAATGATACACGGAAAACTAAAGGCAAAAGAAAAAGATCAGATTATGCAAAATTTCAAGAATGGCGAAACAAAGATATTAGTCAGTACAACAGTTATTGAAGTTGGAGTTAATGTTCCAAATGCGACTGTAATGGTAATAGAAAATGCTGAAAGGTTTGGAATGGCTCAATTACATCAATTGAGAGGTAGAATCGGGCGGGGCAGTGAAAAATCTTTTTGTATTATGATATCAGATTCGAAGAATGAGAATAGTAGAGAACGACTTAAATTCTTATCTTCTACTACTGATGGATTTAAAATAGCAGAAAAGGACCTTGAAACTAGGGGTGCTGGAGAAATTTTAGGATTAAAACAACATGGATTACCAGATCTAATTTTAGCAGACTTAGTCAGAGATCATGAGCTTCTATTAAGAGCAAAAGAAACAGTAAAAATCGTATATAGTAGCGATGAATATGTTATTTTAAAGAAAGTTTTGGAAGAAAGATTTGAAAAAAAATTAAGAGAAATTGCTTTAAATTAAACAATATGATAATATTTATAGTTGTAAACAGATAGAAAGAGGTATTTTTTTGAGAGTAATTGCAGGAACACATAGAGGAAGAAAGCTAATTTCTCCTGAAGGTGATGATATAAGACCAACGACTGATAGGGTTAAAGAAAATATTTTTAATCTATTAAATTTAAAAATTCCATTTTCTACTTTTCTAGACTTATTCACTGGAAGCGGTGCTATTGGAATAGAGGCGTTAAGTAGAGGTGCTGAAAAAGTAGTTTTTGTTGATAAAGACCAAAAAAGCATTGGTTATTTAAAACAAAATCTCGAAAAGCTTAAGATAAATAGTAATTATGTCATTTATTGCGAAGATTCTTTTAGCATTATTGATAGATTTGCCTCACAAAAAGAAAAATTTGATATTATTTACCTTGATCCTCCGTATAAAACGGGTATGTACCAAGAAATAATTAAGAAAATTGCTGAGACAAATATACTTTCGGAAGATGGAATAATTGTTTCTGAACACTCAGCTGAGGATGGTTTTAGTGATTTGCCAAAAACTTTTATGTTATTGAAGGAAAAAAAATATGGTAATATAGTAGTTAGTATATACAAAGCAGAATAATTTTTGGAGGCGATTAATTGAGTATAGCTATTTATCCTGGAAGCTTTGATCCATTTACAAAAGGGCATCTGGATATAGTTGAAAGAGGTGCAAAATTATTCGATCAATTGATAATTGGAGTTTTAATGAATACCACAAAAGATCCAATTTTTGAGATGGATGAGAGAGTCGAATTAATACGTGCAGCAGTTGTTGATATACCTAATGTAAGAGTAGACACTTTTTCAGGTTTATTAGTAAATTATATGAAAGAAATAAATGTTAATATTATACTTAAAGGATTACGCGCGGTAGCAGATTATGAATATGAACTTTCCATGGCACAAATGAATAAGAGTTTAAGTAGTGATGTTGAAACGATTTTTCTAATGTCGAACAGTAATTATTCACATATAAGTTCTAGTATGATAAAGGAAATTGTTAAATTAGGTGGAGATGTTTCTGAGTTCGTACCTAATAATATTTATAAAATTCTTATAGAAAAGTTGAGAGGAAGGGTATAATAATGGAAGTATTACATCTTTTGGATAGTCTTTTGGATGTTGTTGAGAATGCTAGGGGGATTCCTTTTTCTAACAATGTAATGATAAATAAGGATGAATTGTTAGATTTACTTGAAGAAATTAAAACAAAAATGCCAGACGACATTAAACAAGCTCAATGGGTTAAAGAAGAGCGCCAAAAATTGATTATGGAAGCACGAAGAGAAGCAGATGGATTAAAGCGAGAAGCTGAAGATAAAATGACAGATGTTAAAGAAGAAAAACAAAAATATATAGCTGAGGCACAAAGAGAAATTGAAATGATGAAATCTGATGCCGAGCGCAAAGCTCAATCATTAGTTGACGATAGCGAAATAATGCGACGCGCTAATGAACAAGCTAAAGATCTCTTAATATCTGCTCAGTCTGAAGCAAAAAAAATTAGATTAGGTACAAGACAATACGCTGACGAAGTACTTTCTGATTTAGAAGGACATCTTAGCGATATGGTTAATACTGTTAAAGGGAATCGAGATCAATTAAAAAGCAGGAAGAATTTATAATACGAGATTTGTTATTTAACATATGGAGACCGCAGGAAATCTACGATTCCTTCGGTCTTGTTTTTATTTTTGTCAGATTCATTAAATAATTGAGTAACTCTAACATCTAAATCAAAAATACGTTTTAATATATCGTTATTAGGGTTAAAGTCAGCTGTTTTAGTAATTATATTTTCAACACCATTGTTTTGCATTCTTCTAATGAGTCTTCGCCCTTTATCATTCATAGCCAAAACCCTTAAATAAGGGTTAACAGATGTGTTTTTCAACCAATCGATATCAGTTTTTTTAATGTTTACTAGGATTGAAAGAAGCATTCTTTGAATATTAGTTCTTGTGTATCTTTTTGATTTTACTTTATCAATTAAGCTTTCTACAGATTTTGAGTAAAATGATTCTTTGTAAATTCGGTTTTCTATTCCTTCTGAAACATATGCAAAATCTGACATTTCGGAAAGATCGGTAGTTTGAATTTTGTAAAATAATTTTTCCTTGAAATCCTCCCATGAAACATGTTTAATCTCTGGAAGTATTTTTTTTAAAGAACCATCTGGTAATAGGCCCTTAAGTTTTTTTTGAGCGTCATCATCGAATATTCCATGGTTAAGAAAGGCCCGAATAGCTGTCGCTGAAGAAAAATTCTCGGACAAATCTTTGTCATTATAATCGTTCCCAAGACGTTTAATAGTGACAGGCAAAATATCCGATTTTGTAGACAATAATGCCTTAGTATACTCAATTGCTAAGATATTGTTAGGGTTAGTGAGAATTTGTTTTATTTTAAAAGAATCTGTATCAGTTCCTGAATTGATACCTGAATTGATACCTGAATTGATACCTGAATTGATACCAGAATTAATACCAGAATCGGTACCAGAATTGATACCAGAATTTATACCAGAACTTATACCAGAATTGATACCAGAATCGGTACTTAAATATTCTAATATACTTGCTTGATAAGCTTTAGGGTAAAGCATTCCAGAAAACATTTTTTCTTTAATTTTTTTGCTAATTTCTTCAGGTTCGTTTAACAAAAGTTTTGATAACATTAGGATATCTTCAATATTTCCACTTTCACTTCCGAAAGATAGAAAGTCACAAATGCCTGTATAATTTAATAAATGTATAGCACCTTTAGCAAAAATTTCAGCAGTTTGAGCTGCATAGACAAAGGGGAGTTCAATTACTAAATCTGCACCTGAGTCGACAGCTACTTCAGCTCTAATCCATTTATTCCATCCTGATGGCTCACCTCTTTGCATGAAAGAACCGCTCATAATGCAAATGACTGCCTCTGCGCCTGTTATTTCTTTTGTTTTGTTTAATTGATATTCATGTCCAAAATGGAATGGGTTATATTCGCATATTATTCCTGCAGTTTTCATTTGTTTCTCCTGTTTTGAAATTCGAGCAAATTTAGAATTACTCGTTCCGATTTCATAGTCGAATATGACTAGTTTCGTAAGACCTCAAGTTAATATAATATTAAGCATTAACTTATGGCATAAATGAGGTGCCGCCACATTACTACTTATCAAAGATTATACCTAGAAATCGATAGTTTTGTAAGTATAAATATAAAATTATCGATGCATTTTTATTTACATTTTTATTTACATTTTTATTTACCGTTTTCAACTACTACGAATTAAACGTACATAAATACAATGCATCGTATATGTACACATAATACATAAAACAATTAATAAAAACATTGACCTTTTAAATGTTTTGTTTGATAATTATTAATGGAGTCTTTACAGAAATATAATAATATTTAAGGGTTAAATAATTATTTAAAAAATATTGGAGGTAAGAAATGAAAGTACTAGTAATTAACTGTGGTAGTTCTTCGTTAAAGTATCAGCTTATTAATATGGAAAATGAAGAAGTTCTGGGCAAGGGTATTGTTGAGAGAATAGGTTTG
>CAYZED010000015.1:57439-70613 GCA_964477445.1 uncultured Clostridiaceae bacterium
TTAAATATCAACCTTTAAACGGTGAAAAAATGACAATTGAAGGGGCTATGCCGACACATAAGGAAGCTTTGAAATACGTTATTGATACACTTATTAATAAAGAGTATGGCGTTATTGCTGACATGAGTGAAATTTCTGCTTGTGGTCATAGAGTTGCGCATTCAGGCGAAAAATTTGATAAATCTGTAATCATTGATGCAGATGTTATGAAAGAAATTATTGGATGCTATGATATTGCACCACTTCACAATCCTCCAAATGTTATGGGAATAGAGGCTTGCACGCTACTTATGCCAAATACACCACAAGTAGCAGTTTTTGATACGGCATTTCATCAAACAATGCCAAAGCATGCATATATGTACGCTATTCCGTACGAATATTACGAAAAATACAAAATTAGAAGATATGGTTTCCATGGAACATCGCATAAATACGTTTCTGCTATGGCAGCAGCTTTCCTTGGGAAAAAACATGAAGAGATTAAAGTAGTAACGCTACACTTAGGAAATGGAGCATCAGTTGCAGCAGTTAAAAATGCTAAATCAGTAGATACATCAATGGGCTTTACACCATTAGAAGGTTTAGTAATGGGAACAAGATGTGGGGATGTTGATCCAGCTATTGGTAAGTTTATTGCTGAAAAAGAAGGCTTGACAATATCAGAAATCGATTCCATTTTTAATAAAAAATCCGGTATATTGGGACTTTCTCAGCTATCGAGTGATTTTAGAGATGTAGAAGATGCATATTTAGAAGGTAATAATAAAGCTAAAGTCGCTTTAGATGTATATTGTTACAGAATTAAGAAATACATTGGCGCATATGCAGCTGCTATGAACGGTTTGGATGCTGTCGTGTTTACTGGTGGAATCGGAGAAAATTCCGATATTGTTAGAGGTTTGATTTGCGCAGATATGGATTGGCTCGGTATTGAAATTGATTCTGAAAAGAACAAAGTCAGAGGAAAAGAAGCGAATATTTCTAAAGATGGTAGCAAAGTCCAAGTTCTCATAATCCCGACTAATGAAGAATTAGTTATAGCTAGAGATACTATACAGTTAACAAATTAAAATAATTAAAAAAGACAAATTAGTGTGCTTTTATTACATTAATAGCATTATGTGTTAGTTAAAATTAACTTATGAAGATCATTAAAAACAGCTTCGACGTGTTTTATACGGCGAAGCCGCTTTTTTTCGGTTGACAATGCTATAATCGGTTTGTATAATGGTAATGTTAATGTCTAGAGGTGGTTAAATGAAACTCAATATATCCAAGATATCTAAATATGATGGAAACTCGATCAAGTTTTCTTTTTCTTGTTCTGATAAAGAATATGAATTTGACTTTAATGGTGAAACACTTAAATTTTTTCCACCCGTCACGGTGACTGGCAGTGCGATAAATGAAGGTGGTATGATTAAGGTAGAACTTGAATGCAGTGCACGAGTTGAAAGAGACTGTGGAAGATGTTTAGAAAAATATGAAATTAATTCTGAGTCCAAAGGCGTTTTTAATTTCACTAGAGAAATAAAAGATATAGATGACGATTATTATCTTTATGAAAATGATATTATCGATTTATCGGACATTGTTCTCGGGGAATTGGCATTAACACTCGACATGAAGCCGCTATGTAGTGATGACTGCGCAGGTTTGTGTATGACTTGTGGTGAAAACCTTAATAAGTCTACATGTAACTGTAATCAGGAGAAAATTGATCCGCGATTTGCGGCTCTTAGTAAATTTTTTGATACCAATCAAGGAGGTGTTTAATATGGGGTTACCAAAAAGAAGACATTCTTCTACAAGAAGAGATAAAAGAAGAGCAAACTGGAAGCTTACATTGCCAGGTCTTGTAGCTTGCCCACAGTGCCATGAACCTAGAATGCCACATAGGGTTTGCAGAGCATGCGGATACTATAAGAACAAAACTGTTATAACTGTAGCAGAGTAAAAAGCGAATAGAAGGTTTACGAAGAGAGTGCTCATTTGAGTGCTCTCTTTTTTCTGCGCTCATTCCTTGGCTTATACGTTGTTACTTCGTGCTTCGCTGACTCATAGCGTACTATGTGTACGCGTCGACCCAGCGAAACACTCGAGCAGTATTAATTTAATAAATTAATACGGTCTAAGCCTAAAGCAAGAGCGCAGACTGAAAAACACCTTTAGCATATTACGTACAACTCAGTATTTTTAATAAAAAAAGAAAAAAGGTTGCATTTATATATATGAAAAGTTATACTTTATGTTAGTACCAGGTAATAAACGTATTTAGTACAAGATACTTATTAATAAATATAGGAATGAAGCGGTTCATTGCTATTTTCGAAAAAGTATTTAGGAGGCAATATGAAAAAAGGAATGTCTAAGAAAGAACGTCAAACAAGTTTGATTAGCAGAATAAAAGAAAATCCTTTTTTAACTGATGATGAATTATCAGAAATTTTTAATGTATCTATACAGACTATAAGACTAGATAGACTTGAATTAAATATACCTGAACACAGAGAGCGAATTCGTAATGTTGCAGTTATAAATCTAAACAAAGTAAAATCGCTGACTAGTGGCGAAGTCATCGGTGAACTGATTGATTTAGAACTCGGAAAAAGTGGTATGGCAATGCTTGAGTCCACTAATGAACATGCTTTTGAAAAAACTAATGTCGTAAAAGGACATAATATATTTGCACTAGCAGAATCATTAGCGATAGCGGTTATAGATGCAAATGTTGCATTAACTGGGGTTGCTAATATTAAATATAAACAGCCTGTTTTTTCGGGAGATAAATTAATCGCTAAGGCTGAAGTAATAAAAATCAGAGGGAACAAGTTTTTCGTCTGGGTTTTCATAAAGGTTAAACAACAAGAAGTTTTTAGAGGTAAATTCATACTAGTATCCTTTAAAGATAGCGAGGGGAATTAATAATATGAAATTAGCAATTGATGCAATGGGTGGAGATTTTGCCCCTAAATCAACAGTAGAAGGTGCTATCGCGGCACTGAAAGAATTTGATATCGATATTGTTCTTTTTGGAAAAGAAGATGAAATTAAAAAATATATTCCTGAAGAATATTTGAATAATAAACATCTCAAAATAGTAGATGCTCAAGAAGTAATTAGTGTTGATGAGTCTCCGGTTAATGCTATTAAACAAAAAAAGAATTCTTCCATGGTTATGGGGCTCAAATCCGTTAAAGATGGCGAATGCGATGGGTTTTTATCGGCAGGAAGCACGGGGGCATTTCTCGCTGGTTCATTATTAAAGGTTGGAAGAATAAAGGGAATAGATAGACCGGCATTAGCTCCTATTTTACCGACGCTAGGTAAATATGGGTGTATGATAATCGATGGTGGTGGTAACACAGATTGCAAGCCAAAAAATCTAGCACAATTTGCAACATTAGGTTCGATTTATATGGAAAAGGTTGCTAAATCTACCTCGCCAAGAGTTGCATTATTAAATATCGGGTCAGAAGAATCAAAAGGAAACGATTTAGTAAAAGAGTCTTTTGGACTACTAAAAGAAACAAAAAATATCAATTTTATTGGAAATGTTGAAGCTCGCGAGGTTATGGAAGATTCATGCGAAGTTATTGTTACTGATGGTTTTGCGGGGAATGTACTTCTAAAGAGTGTCGAAGGAACGGCTCAAATGATTATGAATACATTAAAAAAAGAACTAATGTCTACTTTAAAAGGAAAAATTGGAGGGCTACTAATTAAGGGAAGTATGAGAGGCTTTAAGAAGAAATTCGATTATACTGAAGTTGGCGGTGCACCATTTTTGGGCATTGATGGAATTATGATAAAAGCTCATGGCAGCTCTAATGGGAATGCAATTAAAAATGCTATTAGACAAGCAAAATTACTTCATGATTGCGATTATCTTAATTCAGTTAGGAAAGAACTATTAGTTACAGGGGGAGAAAATATTGACGAATAAAAATATTAGCGTAGGTATATTGGGTACAGGTAGTTATTTACCAGAAAAAAATCTTTCCAATTTAGATATGGAAAAAATAGTTGAAACAACTGATGAATGGATTAAGACACGAACGGGTATTGAAAACAGAAGAATGGCAGCTCCTGAAGAAGCAACTTCCGATATGTCCACAATTGCTGCAAAGAGAGCTATAGAAGATGCAGGAATTTCTGTAGAAGATATTGATATGATTATATGTGCGACTATTACCCCGGATATGTTTTTTCCATCAACAGCATGTATTATTCAAAAGAATATAGGTGCTATAAACGCATCAGCAATGGATGTTAGTGCGGCTTGTACTGGATTTATTTATGGAATTACGATAGCTGAAAAATTCATAAGAAGTGGCTCAAATAAGTATATTTTGGTTATTGGTGCAGAAAAGTTATCAAGTATCAAGACAGAAATACATGTGTTCTATTTGGTGATGGAGCAGGTGCTGCTATATTAGGTGTCATGGAAGATGGTTATGGAATTTTATCGACATATTTAGGTTCCGATGGCAATAAAGGTGATTTTTTAACTATGCCAGCTGGAGGATCTAGAAAACCAGCTACTCATGAAACAGTGGAAGCAAGAATGCACTTTATTAAAATGGATGGAAGTGAAGTGTTTAAATTTGCTTCAAGGATTATGAGCGAAGCATCAGAAATTGCAATTGAACGCGCCGGACTAAATAAAGAAGATGTGAACTATATAATTCCACATCAGGCGAATATCCGAATTATTGATTCAGCCATGAAGAGATTAAAAATGTCTAGCGATAAAGTTTATGTTAACATTGATAAATATGGTAATATGTCAGCCGCATCGGTTCCTGTAGCTCTTGATGAAGCCAATAAAAAAGGTCTTTTAATTAATGGAGAAAACATTCTTTTAGTTGGATTTGGCGGAGGTTTAACATGGGGGTCATCTGTAATTAAATGGGGAGGAGAAAGAATTGTTTAAATCAAGAATTTGTTCAATTTTAGGCATTGAGTACCCTATACTACAAGGTGGCATGGCATGGGTTGCTACCGCTGAACTTGCTGCTGCTGTGTCAGAAGCTGGTGGATTAGGAATTATTGGCGCTGGAAATGCACCCGCTGAATTTTTAAGAAATGAAATTAGAAAAGTTAAATCTATAACAAAAAAACCTTATGGTGTAAATGTAATGCTTTTGTCACCATTTGTAGATGATGTAATAAATGTTGTTATTGAGGAAAGAGTACCTGTAGTTACAACTGGCGCAGGCAATCCAGGAAAGTATTTAAAAAGATTACAAGAAATCGGTACAAAAGTTATTCCCGTGGTATCAGCTGTTGCTCTCGCAAAAAAAATGGAAAAAGAGGGCGTTGACGCAGTTATCGCTGAAGGAACTGAATCAGGTGGACATGTTGGGGAATTAACAACTATGACACTTGTACCACAAGTAGTTGACGCAGTTTCTATACCAGTTATTGCAGCTGGCGGAATTGCTGATGGAAGAGGATTTGCGGCTTCTTTAGCGCTAGGTGCAGATGGCATCCAAATGGGAACAGTATTTATATGCACGACAGAGTGCACTGCTCACGATAATTTTAAAAACGCTATTATAAAGGCTGGCGACAGGGGTACCGTTGTCTGTGCAAGACCAACAGGCCATCCCGTCAGATGTATAAAGAATAAACTTACAAGAGAATTTGAGAACCTTGAAAGCAATGCAGCTCCATTAGAAGATTATGAAACACTTGGTGCCGGAACTCTAAAGAATGCAGTAGTTGATGGGGACAGTGAGCGTGGGTCAGTTATGGCAGGACAAATAGCTGGATTAGTAAAAGAAATTAAACCAGTTAAGCAAGTTATCGACGATATTATTAAAGAAACAGATATTTGTATTAATAGAATAGTAAAAATGTATGGGAGGTAAAGATTTGGGTAAGATTGCATTTGTTTTCCCAGGTCAGGGAGCACAATATCCAGGTATGGGGAAAGAGCTCGCAGAGAACTTTAAGGTCGCAATGACGACTTTCGAAGAAGCAGGCGAAGCACTTGGGATCGATATGAAAGATCTTTGTTTTTTCGGTTCGGAAGAAGATTTAAAAATGACAGAAAACACACAGCCCACTATACTAACTGTGAGTGTTGCAGCAGCGAGGGTTCTTGAAGAAAAAGGGATAAAAGCGGATTACACAGCTGGATTAAGCCTTGGAGAGTATTCTTCACATGTAATATCAAAATCTTTTGATTTCAAAGATGCAGTAAAGTTGGTTAGAAAACGCGGTAAATATATGCAGGAAGCTGTACCAGCAGGACAAGGTACAATGGCTGCAATCATGGGTCTTGAAAGAGATGTGCTTTTAGAAGGCTTAAAAGAAGCTTCACAGTTTGGAATAGTTGAAGCAGCAAACTATAATTGCCCTGGACAAATTGTAATTGCTGGACAAACTAGCGCGGTTGAAAAGGCATGTGAAATATTGAAAGCTAAAGGCGCTAAAAGAGCAATGCTTCTTCCAGTATCAGCACCTTTTCACTCAAGCATGCTATTCCCTGCAGGAGAAATGTTAAAAGTTGAATTAGATAATGTTTCTGTTAGTGCTATGGAAATACCTGTAATAGCAAATGTAACAGCTGATATGATTAATAATTTTGAGGAAATAAAAAATTTATTAATAAGACAAGTTAGTAGCTCTGTTCTTTGGGAAGATAGCGTGAAAAAAATGTTAGACGAAGGTGTTACTACTTTTATTGAGCTAGGGCCTGGAAAAGCACTTAATGGCTTTATTAGAAAAATTAATAAAGATGTTACTGTACTTAATGTGGAGGACATGTCGTCACTCACAAAAACTCTTGAAGCTTTGGGGGTAGAATAGTGGAAAACAAATTAGGAACAGCTATTGTTACAGGCGCATCAAGAGGTATCGGAAAAGCAATAGCACTAAAGCTAGCTGAAGAAGGCTACAATATTGTAATAAATTACGTTAATGGAAAAGAAAGCGCAGAAGAAGTTGCTAAACAAGCAGAAAGCTTGGGAGCCAAAGTTTTAGTTATTCAAGCAAATATTTCTGTTGCTGATGAAGTTAGTAATTTAGTTAATGAAACATTAAAAGAATTTGGTACGATTGATGTTTTGGTCAATAATGCTGGTATTACTAGAGATAATCTATTGATTAGAATGTCAGAAAAAGATTTTGAGGAAGTAATAGACACTAACTTAAAAGGTGCATTCCTTTGCACTAAGGCAGTGTCAAAACCAATGATGAAACAACGAAAAGGAAAGATTATTAATATATCTTCCGTAGTTGGTATAACAGGAAATGCAGGACAATCTAATTATTCAGCAGCAAAAGCTGGACTTATAGGATTTACAAAATCCATCGCAAAAGAACTTGCTGTAAGAAATATTACAGTAAACGCTATCGCACCGGGTTTCATTGAAACAGAAATGACAGCAGTACTTCCAGAAAAGGTGAGGGACGCCTTTTTAAGCGGAGTGCCAGCTGGCAGAATGGGAAATCCAGAAGATGTCGCTAATGCAGTCGCATTTTTGGCATCAGAAAAAGCAAATTATATAACTGGTCAAGTTTTAAATATTGACGGCGGAATGGTTATGTAATAATATCAATATATAAATCCTGAGGGGAGGTGAATTGGATGATATTTGAAAAAGTAAAAGAAAAAGTGGCTGAGCAACTCGGGGTTGAACTTGATGAAATTACAATGGAAGCTTCTTTCATCGATGACCTTGGTGCCGATTCTCTCGACATCGTTGAACTCCTTATGGCATTGGAAGAGGAATTTGATATAGAAATCCCAGACGAAGAAGCTGAAAAGCTTTCTACAGTTGGGGACATTGTCGAGTATGTAAAGAACTGTAAGTAATTAAAGAAAGAAGTCCCGACGTTTTAATCGGGACTTTTTCTTTTTTGAAACCGTGAAAATTATAAGGAGAAAAATTTATGCAAAATAGAAGAGTGGTTGTTACCGGAATTGGTGTTATTTCATCAGTTGGAAAAAGTAAAGATGAATTTTTTAAGAGTTTAAAAGAAGGTGTATGTGGAATTGATCTAGTGACACGTTTCGATACTACTGGCTTTGATTGTAAAATAGCAGCTGAAGTGACCAATTTTGACCCAACCCTTTATATAGATAAAAAAGAAGCGAAAAGAATGGACCGTTTCTCACACTTTGCGATAGCTGCTTCTAAACAAGCTATTGAAGATTCAGGAATTGATTTAAACACAGTTGACAGTGAAATGTTTGGTGTTTGCTTAGGTTCTGGGATTGGTGGAATGGAAACTCTTGAAGCACAACATAAAATTTTGGTTGAAAAAGGACCAGGTAGAGTAAGTCCGTTTATGATACCAATGATGATAGTTAATATCGCTGCTGGAAATATATCGATATCACTAAACGCCAAAGGACCTAACAGCACAGTTGTTACTGCTTGTGCATCAAGTACTAATGCTATTGGTGAAGCATTCAGAATCATTCAGCGTGGGGATGCAGATATAATGCTCTCTGGTGGATCAGAAGCATCTATTACTCCACTAAGTTTTGCTGGATTTTGTTCAATGAAAGCAATGTCAACAAACAATGAAAATCCAAAGGGCGCCTCAAGACCATTTGATAAAAATCGCGATGGATTTGTTATGGGTGAAGGATCCGGAATGCTTTTACTAGAGGACATGGATAGCGCAATAAAAAGAGGTGCAAAAATATATGCTGAAATAGTAGGATATGGCTCATCGGGTGATGCTTATCATATCACTTCGCCAGCTCCCGGTGGAGAAGGTGCTATGAGAGCAATGAGAATGGCTTGTAAAGTAGCTGAAATAACGCCAGATAAAGTAGATTATATTAATGCTCATGGAACATCAACTGACTATAATGATAGATTTGAAACATCAGCGATTAAATTATTAATGGGTGAAGATGCAGCTAAAAAAGTTTCAGTTAGTAGTACAAAATCTATGACTGGCCATTTACTAGGTGCTGCTGGTGCGATTGAGGCAATTGCATGTATATTAGCGATTAATGAGAGTATCATTCCACCTACAATTAACTATGAAACTCCTGATGAAGAATGTGATCTAGATATAACTCCTAACGTGGCTAAAGAAAGAAATGTTGAATATGCTATGTCTAACTCGTTAGGATTTGGTGGACATAACGCATCAATTATCCTAAAAAAATTCAGACAGTAGAATTTAGGCGGCTTTTCCGCATTTATTCATAAGTAAATACTGTAACTACTAGAATAGAATGAATTCTTACGAAACTTAAAATATCCGACTACGAAATCGGATGAAGTAATTTAAATCAGATTGAGCGATTATGTGCACCTTTGAATTATAGGATGCATTATAGTTGCTCATTTTCTTTTGCCCTTATTGTCAATTCGCAACTTTCTGTTTATACTAGTAATACAGATTAAACGTAACTGGACGAAGGAGTATACATGAAAGATTTCACAGAACTTGAAGAACGAATTAATTATAAATTTAAAAAGAAAAACTTACTTAAGCTTGCATTGACACATAGCTCAGCATTAGGACCACTTAAAGGGTCTGATAAAAACAATGAAAGGCTTGAGTTTCTGGGCGACTCTATTCTCGAACATATTATCGCATTACATTTATATAAAACATTTCCGTTAGGAAATGAAGGTGAAATGACAAAACACAAAGCCGCAATAGTCAGAGAGGATTCATTAGCTAAAGCCGCAAAAAACATTAGACTTGGAGAATTCTTGATTCTAGGAAAAGGCGAAGAAAAAAGTAATGGCAGAGAACGTTCGTCGATATTAGCGGATGCAGTTGAAGCAGTTATAGCAGCGACATATCTTGATGGAGGCTTTAAAAACGCAGAAAAAACAGCACTTCACCTTTTAAAAAGTAATATTAAAGAATGTATAGAAGGTAATAACCAAAAAGATTACAAAACGATACTACAAGAAGAAATTCAAAAAAATGGAAGCAACTTATTGAGTTATACCTTAATATCCGAAGTTGGTCCGCCTCACGACAGAATATTTACTTTTGATCTACATCTTAATAATCTTCACATAGGTACTGGTTCAGGAAAAAGTAAGAAAGAAGCACAGCAGAACGCAGCTTGTGATGCATTAAATAATAAAAAGTTCATGGACATTTAGAGGTGATTTTAGATTCTTAAGCAAAAAAACAAGAAAAGAAAAGTAATAATCCCGATTTTTATTTCTCATATGGGTTGCCCAAATGATTGTACCTTTTGTAACCAGAGATTAATTAGCGGAAGTGAAGGTTACATTACACCTGAGGAAGTTCACAAAATCGTGGAAGAAAGAAAAGACACAGTTGATTTCGAAAACGACGATGTGGAAATTGCTTTTTTTGGTGGTAGCTTCACAATGATACCTATTGAAACTCAAGAAGAGCTGCTTTCTGCAGCTTATATTTATGTGGAAGCAGGTTTGATTAAAAATATAAGAATTTCCACAAGACCTGATGGTATTGACTCCAAGGTCGTTGAACGCATTTTAAGATACAAAGTTACAATAGTTGAACTTGGAGTTCAAAGTATGGATGAAAGTGTCTTAAATGCAGTTAAGCGTGGCTATAAACCGCAACGTGTTGTCGAGGCTATCAAGCTACTTAAAGATAATGGTTTAAAAGTTGGGGTTCAAATTATGATTGGGCTACCTAAATCAAATATAACTACTGAAATTTCTACAGTAACTGAATTAATTAAGCTAAAACCAGAATATGCGAGAATATATCCAACACTGGTAATTGAAGGCACAGAACTCGCAAAAAGCTACCTTAGCGGAGATTATACACCTTTGAATTTGCAGGAAGCGACTGATACAGCTTATAAACTTTTCAAAATATTCGATGAAGCTAATGTTGAAGTTATAAGAATTGGACTACAGCCAACAGATAAAATTTCAAATTCAGAAACATCTTCTGTTATTGCCGGTCCAGAACATCCATCGATGGGGGAATTAGTTTTTAGTAAACTATATATGGAAATTATTGAGAATGGTTTAAAGCAAATCTTTAGCAAATTAAGTATTTTGCCGGCAGAATCAAAAAACTTTATAAAATCAAAAGACTGTTTAGAAACAAAAGATAGAATTTTGTATATAAGATGCAACCCCTCTGTAATTTCAATGATTTCGGGGCATAAGTCTGAGAATAAAAAACATTTATTCGACAAATATGGTTTTAAAAACATAAAAATAATTAGCGATTTGTCACAAAATATTGAAAACATAGAAATTAACTATTGCAATATTCGTATTATTTCCAGTAAAATAGATTTATACCAATTTGGATAAGCGGAGGAGTTAAGTCATGGTAGATAATAAAAAGTCAAATGGCTTAAATATCATACCAATAGATGGAAAACGTTTATGTGATTTAAACAAAACAAACCAGCCTTTTTCGATCTTTGGCAGGCTGATACCAACTTTGGCTAAAGGGGAGTGGACCTTTGCCGAGGAACTCTTTGAAACACCTTATGAAAAACAATACCCCGATGACGAACTGGACTATAGTGAATACTTAGGTAATCCAGATAAAATTATCTTTATGGCTTACGTGGACAATCAGTGTATGGGACTGATAAGGTTAAGGCGTAATTGGAACAAGTACTGCTACATTGAAGATATTGCTGTCTGGAGAGAATACCGGGGAATGGGATTAGGAAGAAACTTGATTAATGCAGCTATTCAATGGGCAAAGGAAGGTGGAATGCCTGGGTTGATGTTGGAAACTCAGGACATAAATCTTGTAGCCTGCAGATTTTACCATAAGTGTGGATTTGCACTAGGAGGAGTGGATACCATGTTATATGGGAACTGCCCTATCAAGGGTGAAAAGGCCTTGTTCTGGTATAAATTATTAGATGATAGTCTATAGTGACTACAATATATATGTTAAATTAAGAGTTGACTTTTATGCACAATATTCGAGAGAAATTGAGCATGAAAGTCTTTTTTATTGAATATGCTACACGCTGAGTAGTTTTTTCATCAAAACATTTTGGCCAAAACATTGATTTGCGTAAAAAGTTTTGATATAATCAAAACATAATTATCAAAACAAAGTTTTGCTATTTAAGTTTTGAAGAGGTGAAGATATGAATAAAAAAAATATGAGTGTGGACGAAAAGTTCATCGGTGAGCTTTCAAAACATATGAATAATAGTGATGAAATGAGTCTTAAAATTATATATTCCTTATTCCCAGAAATGAATAGGAAGACAATTTCATGGAGGCTTTATTCATTAGTTCAACAGGGAAAGCTTTATAAAACTGGGCATGGGATTTATTCTCTGAATAGAAATAATGAAGATAATTTATCAGCAGGCTATGAATATCTGCAAAGAAAATCTAAAGAAATCTACGACATCTTAGCAGAGTATGGATATGATTTTTACATTACAGGACTTGATTCATTGGTAGGAGAAATCCTACACATGCCTGAGAATTACCCAGTACTTATAATCATTGAAGAATCTGGCATTAAGGAAATTCAAGAAGTGTTGAATGAAAAGGATATGATTGTTCTTACAGAAAAAGATCGTGAGATTATAGAAAAAACAATTCTGAGGAATAAAGTAGATGTGATTTTGTTGAGAGGAAAAGATTTTTCTTTGGCAACGGATAATATATCCCAAAAAGAAAAAGGCTTCATCGATTTATATTATGCGGTTACAAGAATGGAGTATGGAGTTTCTGTACCTGAATTGTCTCGAATATATCAAAGCTTGAAAAGAAACAATTCTATTGCTATGGCAAAAATGAAAGCAGCAGCTAAGGATAGAGGAGTATCTGTAGAGATAAACTGGCTTATTGAAATGAACAAAGCATCGGAAAAGACTATAGAGTTTATGAGTTATCAAATTAAGGAGGCCAAATGGATTTAATAAACAAAGATAATATTATTCTTGAAAAAGAGGTCTTCTTGAGAAGTGAGATTGAAAAACGCATGACTGAAGGTGGTTTTAACTCCCTGTCAAAATTTGAACTTTTCATATGGGATTTGGAGATGTTCCTACAAATACAAAAAAAATTAGGTGATAAAATCATCTTGAAGGGTGGAGCAGCGACACAGTTTTATGTTCCTGTAACGAGTCAGAGAACAAGTATCGATATAGATATGATATGTTTGTCAGGTCGTGATGAAATGCATCAAATTATTTCTGAAATTGAAAATGAATTTGCTGGAGTTGAGGATT
>CAYZED010000016.1:0-12893 GCA_964477445.1 uncultured Clostridiaceae bacterium
TCCAGGATATAATAAATGAAGACATAGATGAATGGGTTTATTTCTTTAAGCATGGGGCGATAAGGGATGATTTTAAATCTGCAGGGATATTGTTAGCATCAAAGAAACTTGACGGTCTGTCTATGAACCCAGATGAAAGAAGAGGGTACGAAAACTATCTTGATTATCTGAGGAGAGAATGGAGTCAAATCGAGACGGCGAAGATGGAAGGCCGTGAAGAAGGGCTTGAGGAAGGACTCGAGAAAGGGCTCGAGAAAGGCCGCGAGAAAGGCCGATCAATTGCCATGATTGAAATAGCAAAACAAATGCTCAAAGATAACGAGAGTTACGAAAAAATTGTGAGACTTACGAAGCTCACGTTGGAAGAAATTGAGGAGCTGAAGTGAAGTGTGAACCTTTTCTATTGACTTACATCTTGAAAAAGATTAAGAAGAGATTTAGAAGCAAAAAACTAAATAGTAAGTATTAAGTGTAAAAAATAGAGCAGATAGCGACTTAGTGAAGTTTATGTAGATAAACAGTGCTAAGTCGCTATTTTTTTGTTTATGAATCAAAAGATTCAGACTGAAAAAAATATGCAAGAAAATAATTATTACCTGGTACTAATTTTGGCCCTAAAAACCCTTGTTTTCGCTTTTTAATTTTGTATAATAGAAGAAATCATAAAATGAAAAGTGGAAATACAAACTAAATCATTTGTGTATAAATTAAGAGAAAATCTTAAATTGGTTGAGGGGGATACTATGGAGAAGAGAATTAAAAAACTATTAGTAGCAAATCGTGGAGAAATCGCGATAAGGGTAATGAGGGCATGTCAGGAACTTGGGATACGAACAGTTGCCATATATTCAAAGGAAGATAAATATTCTTTGTTTAGAACAAAAGCCGACGAAGCGTATTTAATTGGTGAAAAAAAGGGTCCTGTAGAAGCCTACCTTAGTATTGATGAGATTATTATGTTAGCAAAAAAGAAGGGCGTAGATGCCATTCATCCAGGATATGGATTTTTATCGGAAAATGCAGATTTTGCTCGTAAATGCGAAGAAAATGATATTATTTTCATTGGCCCGAAATCAAACATGATTGATGCGTTAGGGGACAAGATAAGCTCAAAAGAGATAGCGAAAAAGGCAGGAGTACCAGTTGTTCCAGGATTAGATGAGCCGATTTCCGATTCGAATGATGCATTAGAATTTGCTCGAAAAGCGGGCTATCCAGTTATTCTGAAAGCATCTGCTGGTGGCGGCGGGCGAGGAATGAGAGTTGTAAGGAATGGCGATGAATTAGCGCAGGCATTCAGGTCTGCTAAGAGTGAAGCACTCAAGGCATTTGGAAATGACGCGGTCTTTATCGAAAAGTATCTTGAAAATCCAAAACATATTGAAGTTCAAGTTCTTGGAGATACATATGGAAATCTAGTCCATCTATTTGATAGAGATTGCTCGATACAAAGAAGACACCAAAAAGTCATTGAGTTTGCACCATCATTGGCACTGAATGAAGAGCAGCGTGAAAATCTGTGTAGAGATGCACTTAAAATAGCAGGCGCCCTAAATTACCAGAGTGCTGGAACTGTAGAATTTCTTGTTGATGAAGATGGAAAACACTATTTTATCGAAATGAACCCAAGAATTCAAGTTGAGCATACAGTTACAGAAATGATAACGGGTATAGATATAGTTCAAAGCCAGATTCTTATAGGTGAAGGATATAGGCTTGATTCAGATGCTATAAACATTAAGTCACAAAGTTCAATAGTTAAGAGAGGTTTTGCAATTCAATGCCGTGTTACGACTGAAGATCCAGTGAATAATTTTGCTCCTGAAACAGGAAAAATAGACATTTATAGAACTGGTAGTGGTTTTGGCATACGTCTTGATGGTGGAAATGGATATACTGGTTCCTTAGTAACGCCATACTACGATTCCCTTTTAGTTAAGGTAACTGCCTGGTCGAGAACTTTTGAGGATGCTGCTATGAAGGCAAAAAGATCTCTTAGGGAACTTATGGTCAAAGGTGTGAAGACAAATGATGCTTTTTTAATAAACGTTTTGAATAATGAAAAATTTATAAGTGGGAAATGCACCACTCGATTCATAGAAGAGACACCTGAGTTGTTCGATATTGTTCATGGTAATGATAATGAGAGCAAAATTCTTAATTTTATTGGAAACAAAGTGGTAAATGAGATCAAGGACACAAAAAAAGATTTTGACACACCTAGAGTACCTATCTTAAATATAAAAAATGTAATCGGTCTTTCGAGTGATTATTTCAAAGGTGAAAATCAGGAAATTAATCCTGAAGAATTAAATGGCACGAAACAAATCCTCGATAGAGAAGGGCCAGATGGCGTTGTTAGATGGATTAAAAATCAAAAGAAACTGCTAATAACTGACACCACTATGAGAGATGCTCATCAGTCACTGCTTACCACTAGATTACGAACAAAAGATATTCTTAAAATATCAGAAGCTACTGCAGTTCTGGGAAGAGATCTATTTTCATTAGAAATGTGGGGCGGAGCCACATTTGATGTAAGTTATAGATTTTTGAACGAATCACCTTGGAGAAGACTTCAGACGATGAGAAAAAAGATTCCAAACGTTCTTTTTCAAATGCTATTAAGGGGAGCTAATGCTGTAGGTTATACAAACTATCCAGATAATCTTATAAGAGAATTTGTTAAAGAAGCAGCATCGCAAGGGATAGATGTTTTTAGAGTGTTTGACTCTCTGAACTGGCTAAAGGGAATGGAAGTAGCGGTAGACGAGGTGTTAAAAACTGGCAAAATAGCTGAGGTTAGCATGTGTTACACTGGGGACATAATGGACGTTTCCAGAACAAAATACACTCTCGATTATTATATTAAAACAGCGAAAGAAATCGAAAAGATGGGAGCTCATATCTTAGCAATTAAAGATATGTCTGGTCTTTTAAAGCCTTACGCAGCTAAGAGACTTATTTCTGAATTAAAACAAAACATCAATATTCCAATTCATCTTCACACGCATGACACTAGTGGAAACGGTATTGCAACCGCTATGTTGGCTGCAGAAGAGGGTGTTGATATAGTTGATGCTGCATTTAATTCTATGGCAGGACTAACAAGTCAACCAGCTTTAAATTCGATTGCAGCAGCTCTTGAAAACAGTGAAAGAGATACTGGACTTGAGGCTAAAGGACTTCAATTACTGGATGATTATTGGTTTGATGTAAGAAAAATTTATGAACCATTCGAATCAGGTCTAAAAACTGGAACAGCGGAAATCTATAGATATGAAATTCCTGGTGGACAATACTCAAATCTTCGGTCACAGGTTGAAAGCTTTGGGATGGCTCATTTGTTCGAAGAGGTAAAAGAGAAATATAAAGAAGTAAATGAAATTCTCGGTGATATCATAAAGGTAACTCCTTCATCAAAGACAGTGGGTGATATGGCGATTTTTATGGTCAAAAACCATTTGGATAAGAATAATGTAATAGATAAAGGTGCTAATCTTGCTTGGCCAGATTCTGCAATTTCATATTTTAGTGGAATGATGGGTCAACCTGTGGGTGGATTCCCTGAGGAGCTCCAAAAAATTGTACTAAAGGGCGAGAAACCTTTAACGGCTAGGCCTGGAGAAATCTTACCGCCAATTGATTTTGAACATTTAAAAAGAACAATCCAAGAAGACTCACATGATGAAGCAAATATAAGGAATGTTTTATCGTTTGCTCTCTATCCAAAAGTCTATAAGGACTATATTAGATTTAATCATGACAACGGTGACTTAAGCAATCTTGAAAGTCATATATTCTTTTATGGTTTGAAGGAAGGCGAAACTTCAGAAGTTGAGATGAGTGAAGGAAAAACTCATATAATTAAATTGGTAAGTGTAGCGGATGTTGATCATGAGGGATACAGATCTGTTAATTTTGAACTTAATGGAAATAGAAGAGAAGTCAGAGTGTTTGATTTTGCTTATGGTGAAAAAAATAAAATCGAACAAGAACTTATGGCTGATCCTGAGAATTCAGATGATATAGGCTCAAGTATTCCTGGTTTGGTATCAAAAATTTTGGTTCTTGAAGGAGACGTTATAAAAGAAAAACAGACACTTATGATTATAGAAGCCATGAAAATGGAAACGGTTATTCAAGCGCCGAGAGACGGAAAAATCCAACGACTTCATGTAAAAGAGGGACAAAAAACAAAAGCGGGGCAGTTGTTAATTGAACTAGAATAGGCAAACTTACAAGTAATTAGCATCTAGTACTTACAAGTAATTAGCATCTAGTACTTACAAGTAATTAGCATTAAGTAATACTGTAACAATGATGTGGTATGAGGTATAATATAGATTATGAATGTTATGCCTTATACCATTTGTATTTTCCGCTTTTAGCTTGATTATTTGCCTATTATTGGAGGATAAAGTATGCGATTAATACCCACAAAATTTGTTACTGAAGATGCTGTTCTAGCAGATGATATATATACTATTGATGGTAGAACTTTGCTAAGAAAAGGAACAAAACTCACTTCTACATTAATTGAAAAAATTAACCAAAACCATGTTTACTCAATTTATATAAATGATAAGCACAGCGAAAATGAAATACATAGAATTGTCTCTCCTTTACTTAGATTGAGAGGCTATAATTTGGTTAAGATATTTTTGAACTTATAAATAATGAGAACACTTTAAATAGTAAAAAAGAAAATAGTACAATTAAAAAAAAGAATGATTTAGTTACACTCTCGTCCGATTTATCTAGGCTGATGGAAGAAATTATATATGAGATGTATAGTGTTAAAGAAAAACAGCTCGAATATATCGATGTTAAAAATGTTAAAAGCTATTTATATAGTTCAGCGATTAATACCGCACTACTTTCAGTTCTAATTGGATGGGAGCTAGGTTTATCAGCGGATTTGATTAAACAACTTTTTATGGGTGCGATTTTTCATGATATTGGTATGGCGTGGATTCCCGATGAAGTATTATACAAAACTGAACCGCTAACGTTAGAGGATAAAAAATATATTATTGAACACCCGACGACAGGGTATAATTTTTTAAAAGAAAAGAGATACATTAGTTCGTATGTTAAGGCTATTTCGGTTCAACATCACGAAAACCTTGATGGGACTGGCTATCCAAACAGACTAAAAGGTGAAGAAATCCACTTACTCAGCCAGATTGTAGGCATAGCTGATATTTATGACGCTATGACCTCGGATAGACCTTATAGAGCAGCGCTCCCAGTTAGCGATGCAGTTGAATATATTATGGCAAATGCTGGCGCAAAATATAATATTGACATTGTTAATGCTTTTGTTAAAAAAATTAATCCTTTCCCTGTCGGTAGTTTAGTTAAACTTAATACTGGCCAGATTGCTGTAGTCGACGAGGTTTCTCCTAACCTTCCGTTAAGACCTGTAATAAGGATTATAAATGAATTTAATGGCATGTATAGATATGAAAAAATTGATTTGTTACATAATAATAAGCTTATTATAACTGGGATTCATTATTGATACTTTGGGGATATAATGCGTTTGAACTATTAAAATATAAATAAACAATATGGGGTGGAGAAATGATTACGCAAAGAATAATTAGAACAAAAAAAGGCAATACGATGGGAGTAAATATTACAATGCCAGGCAGCGAACATGATGACTTTTTATTAATTACAGCGGATAAAGGTTTCATAATGTGTGGGTACATAAATATGGAAGCAGCAGAAAAAATGAAAGATGTTGCGGTTTTAGTGGGCGCACATGATTTGGATGGAACTTTGAAAGAAGCGGTCAGAGCAGTAACTAGTAGGGCAGCCGAGTTAGGCATTAAAGTCGGTATGACAGGTCTTGAAGCACTGGAATTACTAATGAATTAGATATTACGGATTATTGTTAACGATAAACAAAGAATCTAGAATTATAGAATCAAGAATTATAGAATTATAGAATCAAGAATTATAGAATTATAGAATTATAGAATTAAACTAAAAAGTTGGCGGGGTTATAGCAAATATAACTTCCGCTTTTTTATTGCTCAAATTTACCCATCTGTGCTGATCAAAAGGCATTACTCTAATACTATCGCCTTTCGATAGTTCTATGGCCTCTTTATTATTATAAAACATTACAGTTCCCTCTGTTACGAAGGCTACTTCTTCAGCTTCATGACCTAAAAGCACTTCGGAAGAAGACGTGCCAGGTTCAAGTGTAATTAATAAGAATTCTATTGAACCACTAGTGTCAGGAGTTAAAAGTTCATATGCAACATTCATGTTTTTTGGGAACATTAGCTTCTTGCGATTATCTGATCTCACAACCATATCATTAGCGATAGGTGTATTAAGAAAAAAGTCATATATAGGCGTATCCAGTGCTGCAGATATTGTCTTAACTGTATTTATTGATGGATTTGAAAGATTTCTTTCTATTTGACTAATTAGAGATGCTGTAAGATTTGTTTTTTCGGCTAATTCCCTGAGACTCAAACCTTTTTTTATTCTTTGTTCTTTAATTTTGCTTCCAATATCTATATCGTTCATAGTTTTACCTCTCAAAAAAAATATTAAATCTGAAGACATTATAACATACTGAGGCAAAGGCTTAAATAAACAAAAGTAATTGTCGTGATTGTAAATATTTTGGAAATGGCTTTTAATAATCCTTCTTTTTCTGTATAATAGAATTAAGTGGATAAAGTTTGGAGGTTTGCAAATGAAGAAATTGAAAATATACCTTGACTCATCAATAATAAGCTATTTATATGCAGATGACTCACAAGATAAAATGAGAATTACACAACGATTATGGGAAGAAATTGAGCAAGGATTATTTGAAACTGTAATATCATCATTTGTAATTGTTGAGTTAGGTAAATGTCAGGAGCCTAAGCGGTCCATGATGTTAAACAAGATACAAAATTCTAATATTATTGAATTGGATGTAGATGAAGAATCAGCATACCTTGCTTCAAAGTATATTGAACATGGTGTTCTGTCTGAAAAGCACTATGAAGATGCTTTCCATATAGCCGCTGCTACAGTTGCAAAATGTCATGTATTGGCTTCGTGGAACTTTAAGCATATTGTAAAAGTAAAAACGATTTTAGGCACAAATGGAATTAATCGAATAGAAGGGTATGGAGAAATCCAGTTACTTTCGCCAGATGCTTTAATAGAGGAAGGTGATGAATAATGCAGGAATCATTAGGTATGGCTGAAATTAGAAAGATAAAAGATGAACTTTCGGACAAAGCGCGAGGCATGTCAAAAAGAGACTTTTTGGATTTTGTTAGAAAAGAATCAAAAAAAGTGAAAGAAACAATAAAGACTAGTTCGGTAGTAAAATAATTGCAAGTTAGCCTGGTTTACCATTAAAATGGTATCCGGGTTTTTCTTTTGTCTGACTAATCGAGTTAAGTATAACTACACATTTATCATATTTGTTAAATTACACTTGATTATTCGCCTGTTTTGCAGTAGACTAATTTTAAGATCGCGAATCTAAAATTAGAAAACTTACAGGAGAATTATGTTATGAAAGCATTAGTTAAATATGCCTTGGGCGAAGGGAATATGGAGTTAAGAGAAGTGCCGGAACCATTTGCGGGTAAAGGTGAAGTGAAAATAAAGGTTGAGGTTGCAGGAATATGTGGATCGGATTTACATATCATGCATGGAGATATTGGAATACCTATGAGGCCGCCTTTTACGCTAGGACATGAGTTTAGTGGTACGGTTTATGAAGTGGGTGAAGGTGTAACTTCTTTCAAAGTAGGTGATAGAGTTACTGCGGAGAATTCACGATACACATGTGGAAAATGTATTTATTGCAGAACTGGAAGCTATAATTTGTGCAAAGATAGACTCGCGACTGGTTACGCTTATGATGGCGCTTTTACTGATTTTTGTGTAGTTCCAGAAGAGAGGGTTCATTTATTACCAGATAATGTAGACTACATTACTGCAGCGATGTCAGATCCTTCTGCATGCGTATTTCATGCAGTTCAAGACTTAACAGGTATAGATGCTGGTGATTTAGTTCTTATTATAGGACCAGGGCCTATGGGACTGTTCTCAGTACAGTATGCAAAAGCGAATGGAGCTGTAGTAATAATAGTTGGAAAAGGCAAAGATGAGGGAAGAATTAAATTAGCATTAGAACTAGGTGCTGATATGGCTTTCAATTTGGATAATGGCGATGTTAAAGAAGAAATAAAACGAGTATTCAACACTGAAACAGTTGATGTAGTACTAGAGTGCTCAGGTAAACAAGCGGGCGCTAAACTTGGTCTTGAGTTACTAAGAAAGCAAGGGAAGTACACTCAAATTGGAATTTTTGGTTCGCCGATTAATGTTGATTTAGATCAATTAGTTTATAAAGAAATTAAAATGACAGGTTCATTTAGTCAAAAATATACTGCATGGAAAGAAGCGATCAAGCTAGCTTCTTTAGGAAAAGTAGACGCGAAATCACTAGTCACTCATATTCTTGACCTTGATCAATGGGAAGAAGGATTTAAGAAATTTGAATCCGGCGAAGCTGTTAAGGTTGTGTTTAAAATTGGAGGTAACTTATGATATTAAGAGGTCCGGCTAATGTAGAGGGTCAAAACGCTAGTAATTCTCATGGAGGTAATGGAGATTATTTTGTTCGCACATTATTGACGAGCGAATTTTCTAGCAAAATGAAATATGTTAGAGAGCTTACTTTGATGCCTGGTGCTTCTATCGGTATGCATCCACATGTTAATGATGAAGAAATCTATTATGTCATTTCTGGAGAAGGAATTATGCAAGTAGATGATGAAGAAAAGCCTATGAAAATGGGAGATATAGTTCTTACAAAATCAGGTAGCAGCCATGGGCTAAAAAACAGCGGTGAGAGTGATTTGAAGATTTTTGTGGCATGTGTAGTTTATTAGGAAATAAAATAATGAATAAATAAAAAGATTAATTAATAAAATTCAGTGATATAGCATAGATTTGAGTTATGTTACTAATATACCTATAACAAAAACCGAATAGAATAAATTAACGTCACATGTTAAAATAATTGAGATACGATATTAATTATTACGATATTAATGTTTATGTCTCGATTATTTTTTTTGGAGGATTAATATGGAAAAGAAATTTGATGCATTGTTTACTGAATGGAATAAAGGGATATGCCCAGGTGGACAGGTTTTAGTTAGAAAAGATGATAAAATAATTTATAAGAAAAATTTTGGATATGCTGATTTAGAAAACAAAATACCAGTAACTGATGATACTGTTTTTCATATTGCTTCTGTTTCTAAGCAAGTGGCTGTTTTTTGTATAATGCTTCTTCATGAAGACGGAAAACTTGATATTGATCATGATATTAGAAAATATATACCGGATTTAGTTAATTTCGAAGAGCCAGTTACTATTAGAAATATGATAAATAATGTCAGCGGAATACGTGACCAATGGGCGCTACTAATGCAAACTGGAGTAAGAATTAAGGATTCTATTACCCAAAAAGATGCGTTGTCATTAATTGCCAAACAAAAACATCTAAATTTCAAACCTTTAGCCGAATACTTGTATAGTAATTCAAATTTCACTCTTTTAGCTGAAATCGCTGAAAGAGTATCGGGCAAGTCTTTGAATGAATTTGCAACTGAGCGAATTTTCAAACCTTTAAATATGAACAAAACTTTCTTTAAAGATAGCTATAGAAAAAGAGTTCCAAATTTAGCACTTTCATATTTTAACATAGATAGAGAAAAATACGCTTATGAGCCTTAAATTATGGTACATATGGAGCTACTTCACTACACTCTACGGTTTCGGATTTTATAAAATGGATGGATAATTTGAAAAAACCAACTATCTGTAAAAAAGAAACTATGGACTTAATGTTTGAAGTTCCGAAACTAATAGATGATGCTAAAACAAATTACGCTGGCGGACTAATGTTGCTAGAGTATAAAGGGCACAAAACCATCGAACACGGCGGGGCAGATGCCTCATTTAGAAGTAACAGTTTAAGTTTTCCGGATGATAATATTGAAATTGTTATGTTCTCAAATACTGACGTTTATCCGATGGCAGCGTTAAGCTATTCTGTAGCAGATGTTATTTTTGGAAACGAAACAAAAACGATGATTCCTTTGCAGTTTTCAATATTGAATTATGACGGAGGCGCGATTACTGGAAACTATATAGTAAAAATTGGTGGGGTAGCCGCGGTTAAATTTGACATTTACGAACTGGACGGTTCGTTTTACGCTAAAAACGAAGATTTGCCTCTCCCAGTAAGAATTATAGGCGAAAACAGGATTGAAATATATCTAAGAGCATTCCCTTACTATGGAGGAGACTCATTAACTTTAGAAAAAATTGATTCATTTAAGGTGGCTTCTAATGATAGCCGAACTTACGAAGGGCGTTACTATAGCGATGAACTCGATAAAATATTTACTATTTCAAAAGTGAATGAAGAGCTATTTATTAATCATTCGAGAAACGAAACCCATAAGTTATATGAAATGGAAGATGGAAAATTAATTTTTGGTGATTTGATGATTAACAAAATTGGGTTTACTGAAGAATCAGGGCAAATTACAGGATTTGATTTAGAAAGTTCGAGGCTAAAAATCAGCTTCAAAAAAGTGAATATGCAGTAAAAGCGATAAAAAACGACAAAACTATATAAAATAGATAAAAGAAGAAGGTAGCATTACCCATTGATTCTATGTGTGTTTGATTGATACAATAATACCAATAATTAAAATAAGGAGCGTAAACAATATGAAAATTTATATTAGTGCAGATATTGAAGGAATTACAGGAGTTACCGCGGTTACTGAGTGTTCACCGGGAAATCCTGAATTTAAAGCGGCTTGTGAACAAATGACCAAAGAAGTAAGAGCTGCCTGTGATGGAGCAAATGAAGCGGGAGCTGATTCGATACTCATAAAAGATGCGCATGGTTGGGCGATGAGTATTGATTCGAATGGTTTAACAGAAAACTCGCAATTAATAAGAGGTTGGTCTGGAGACCCGCTTCTTATGATGGAAGGCATTGATGAAAGCTTTGATGCAGCAGTTTTGATAGGCTATCATAATGCTGCAGGCTTCGGCGGAAATCCGTTAGCTCATACAATAAACGGAGGAGCTTTCTCTTGCATAAAAATTAATGGAGAAATTGTCGGAGAATTCGAGATAAATTCATATGCTGCAGCACTTAAGGGTGTTCCGGTTTGCTTTATTTCGGGAGATGAAGAATTAACGATTAATGCAAAGAAATTTAATCCGGGAATTGGGACATTTGCCGTTAAATCTGGCCTTGGATCCAGAACACTTAACGTTCATCCTGAAAAATCAATTAATGAAATCAGAAATAGAGTTAAAGAGGCACTATCTGGAGACTTAAATAAATATAAGGTTTCTTTACCAAAAAGCTTTGCGCTAGAAATATCATTTAACAAGCAGCAAGATGCATTTAGGAACTCGTTTTATCCAGGAGCTAAATTAGTTTCGACAAAAACTATAAGTTTTGAAACAAAAGATTTTTATGAAGTCATTCGATTATTCGCATTTGTAAAATAGAAGGATTTTTTTAATAGGAGAAGTATATTAAAAAGAAGAAGTATATTAAATAAGAGAAATTACACGTGCGATTTCCCTAACTCCGTAATTTCGCAACCTCCTTTGGTTTTGTTTACTGTTATTAATTTTTTTTCGGAAAGTGATGACAATATTCCTCTAACTTTTCCGTCGGTCAGCTCGATTTCTGATTCTTTGAGTATTTCAATTAAACGGCCTCTGCCGATTTTTGGCTCGCATTCGATAATGCCCAGTACAGATTTTTCTGCTGGGCTTATTTTTATGGAATTATTTACACTGTTAGTTAAAATATATTTTGGTAAATCGAGAACGTTTAGCTTACTTGTTGATTTTGTACATGCAAAATATTCGCAAATGTTTACTATTTCTCTGACGTTACCTGGCCATGAATAATCTAATAAATATGATTGAAGTTCTTCGGTGCAAAGGTTTGCTAAAGAAACATCATCACTATTGAATTTATTTTTTAGATAATAGTTAAAAATCAAAATTAGATCTTTTCGTCGCTCTTTCAGAGGGATAGTATCAATTGGCATTACGTTTATTCTATAAAATAAATCTTCTCTAAAAGAACCATCAATAACTTTTTGCCAAAGATTCTTATTAGTCGCTACTATTACTCTAACATCAATCGGAATAATATCAGTTCCGCCCACTCTACGAATTTCTGATTCTTGAAGAACTCTAAGCAAAGAAATCTGAGAGCTGAGTGGTGCGTCGCCTATTTCATCAAAAAATATCGTCCCTTTATGTGCCATTTCCAGGAGTCCTTTCTTTCCTCCCTTTTTTGCACCAGTAAAAGAACCATCTTCATATCCAAAAAGTTCGCTCTCTAATAGAGCTGGCTGAATGGATGCAAAATTTATTGGTACAAATGGATAGTTTTTGCGTGAAGAGGCATAATGAATTGATTGGGCTATAATTTCTTTTCCAGTTCCGCTTTCGCCTTGAATAAGAACACAGGAATCGTTGCACGCAATTTTTTTTGCTTTTTCCAAAACTTTCATCATATTTAAATCTTCAGTTAGATAGTCAGAAAATTTGTATTTAGCTATCGGCTTGTTGAAATTCATTGTCTTTCTGATGCTTATTTCCTTTTTGTAAATATCTTCTGTATAATTCGCATAAATTATATATAGTTTTTCGTTAGAAAATGATACTTCATATGAAGACAAGAGGACTTCTATATTTGCTGAATTTTTAATGATTTGGTCGTTTGTCAAACTCTCAATAAGCTTGAATTCTATGTTTAAAGCAGACAACAGATTGAAAATATTTTTATC
>CAYZED010000016.1:12903-29464 GCA_964477445.1 uncultured Clostridiaceae bacterium
TGTTTTCAGTAATTGAAAGAGAGTCTCTGAATTTTTGATTAAACATTTGTATAACTCCATAAGGATTTATAACACACATTCCACTAGAAGTATTTTCAAAAGTATTTTTTAAGATAAGCTGCGTTTTATTGATGCTATGCAATTGTTTATTCGAAATTCTAATTATTTCGATAAAATCCTTTAGATAGCTTGCCGTAAAATCATTTATCAAGTCGAGCGAAAGGTTTAATTTAGTGATTATTTCATAAATTGAAGAAATATCAATAACTCTGCTGCCAATGTTTATCGTGTTCGTCACATGTTTTGGAACGAGATCTGGTTCGCCAATTGTGATAGCAGTGTAAATATTCTCGTCTTTTTGGAGACATCCAGGATAAAAAGGAATTAGGTTGTATTGGGTAATTCCGATTTCTTGTAAGTGTAAAATAGTTTCCTTTGTCGAAAGCTCGGTATCATTTACAACATATACATTAAGCCCATCTTCGATGCTGAATATTTCAACGAGGTTTTTGTAGTTAATTGTTCGTTTTGAAATTACGTATTTTAAATCTTTAAGCAAATCTGGTCTTTTATAATAAACTTCGATAACAGATAAAACAATTACATCAGCATCTAATAAGTCATCTTTTTCGACGTTGTCAATTAAAAGTGAAGTGATATCAGCATAATCTTTTAAAATATTAATCAAATAATCATGAATGGCCATTTTGCCTGAAGTATTAAGCGACAAGGTAACAATTTTTTTTCTGTTTTTCACAAAATCACATCCTTTATTCATTTAATATATCATAGTTTTTATTTGATTAAAATCTTTTTAGGAAGATTGTAAATTAATAAAATAACCTAATAACAGTCTGATAACTTGCATATAAAAATACAGAAGCCATAAATTAATGCTACTTTTCAATTCCAAGGCTGTTAATTACAAAATAAGGATATTTAACGATGATTTCTCGTACAATTTGTATGTTTTGTATTCGAATAAATATTTTAAATAAATTCTTGTTTTGGCACGAGGATTGCATATTAACTAAATGTTAAGAAAAATATTAATTAAATAGAAAAAATAGAAAAAGGGGAAACCGAATAATGAATATAGATTCAAAATATATGATTGGTTTTTTTAGAGACCTTGTAAATGCTCCTAGTCCTGTAGGATATAGTGATATTGCCTTTAACGTTATGGAAGAGTATATAAAAGAACTTGGATATAAACTTACATATGATAAAAAAGGGAATGGGTATGTAGAAATTGAAGGAGAGAATAACGAAAAAACCGTTATGATTTCTTCTCATATTGATACTCTAGGAATGATGGTTAAGTTTATAAATCCTGATGGTTCAATTGCTTTTTCACCTTTAGGTGGATTGAATTATCATAGTGTTGAAAGTGAAACAATAACTGTACATACAAGAGATGGAAGAGAGTATAATGGATTAGTATGCTGTAGATCTCATTCAGTTCATGTTTTTCCAGATGCACATACGTTAGAGCGAAAAGCAGAAAATATGTACATTTTATTAGATGAAGTGGTAAAAACCAAAGATGATGTAATCGCAATAGGAATTATGCCTGGAGATCATATATCAATTAGTCCGAGATTTGAATACACAAAAAGCGGATATGTTAAAACTCGATTTATTGATGATAAAGGTTGTATTGCTTGCGTTATATCAATGCTAAAGACAATTAATGATTTAAAGCTTAAGCCAAAATATAAGACAAAATTAGTTTTTACACAATATGAAGAGGTTGGTTTTGGCGGTTCATATGTGCCTGAAGGAGTGAGTGAATATTTAGCAGTAGATATTGGACTAATTGGACCTTCTCTTAATGGAAATGAATTTGAAGTTAGTATTTGTACAAGAGATGCAGGCGGACCATATGATCGAAACATGACGACTAAGCTTATAGAATTAGCTAAATCAAATAATGTTAAATTCAAAACCGATATTTTCTTAGGTTATGAAACAGATGCTTGCATGGCAAGAAGAGGTGGAAATGACATAGTAACTGCGGCTATCGGTCCAGGAACTCACTCTACACACTCGCTTGAAAGAACACATATTGAAGCACTCGAAAATACTGTGAAATTGCTCGTTGCTTATGTCTTAGATAAATAGAAAATTATTTATGAGGTGACTAGAACATGTTAAAAATCATCAAGGGCGCGAAGATTTACTCTCCTGAATTTTTAGGAGTTAAAGATTTACTAATTATTGGAGACAAAATCGGTGCAATAGAAGACAATATTGAAACAAATTTCATTCAACCATATAAGGTTGAGGTTATAAGTGGAGTTGGGAAAATAATTTTCCCAGGTTTCATTGACTCTCACGTACATATAATGGGTGGCGGTGGAGAGGGTGGATTCAAAACACGAACTCCTGAAATAATGTTGTCTCAACTAATAAAATCTGGCATTACTACACTCGTTGGCTGCCTTGGAACTGATGGTGTAACTAGAAATATGTATTCTTTGTATGCCAAGGCAAAGAGTCTTGAAGAAGAAGGAATAACAACATATATTTACACGGGTTCATATAGGATTCCAGTAACAACACTAACAGGTGAAATAATCAATGATTTTATTGCCATAGATAAAATAATTGGCGTTGGAGAAATTGCTATTTCAGACCATAGATCTTCACAGCCTTCTTTAAATGAACTAAAAAAAATTATTTCAGATGCTAGAGTTGGTGGCATGCTATCCGGAAAAGCTGGAATAATTAATGTTCACTTAGGAGATGGAGAATCGATGTTAAGCGATATTTGGGAAATAGTGAACAATACAGAAATCCCAATTACTCAATTTCTGCCAACACATTTGAGTAGAAATTCCAAACTTTTAGCAGAAAGCATCAAGTACGGACTCTCAGGAGGATATATAGATTTTACTACAAGTAATAATAATGGTAATTCTATAGGCCATGATTCAAATGTAAGACCAAGTGTCGCTTTAAAGGAAGCACTTGAACAAGGTGTAAACGAAAACAACATTTCATTTTCTTCGGATGGTCAAGGAAGTCTACCTATTTTTGATGAAGAAGGGAAGTTCGTTGAACTAAATGTAGCAGATACGTTATCTCTTTACGATGAAGTAAAACATGCAATTATGAATTTGGAGATTGAAATTGAAAAAGCAATAATGACAATTACATCAAATCCAGCAAAAATTCTAAAATTATTTAACAAAGGTAGAATACAAATCGGATATGATGCAGATATTTGTATGGTTGATGAACATGATTTGTCGCTTGATGCTGTTTTATGCAAAGGGAAAATCGCAATGTACCAAAAGAAACTATTGATGAAAGGAACCTTTGAGTGAAAATATGATTATTATAAAAAATGGTGAGATTCATACTGGTAACGGAGAGGTTTTTAGTGGATATGATTTATTAATAGATGGAAAAAAGATTGTTGAAATTAGTAAAGATATTATAATTTCTGAAAATAAAAGTACAGATATAATTGATGCTACTGGGAAAATTGTGTTCCCGGGTTTTATCGATTCACTAGGCAGATTAGGAACAGAAGATTCGACACTAAGAGGTTCTAGAGAAAATGAGGAAATGAGCGGACTTCTAACTCCAGCTATGAAAGTGAAATATGCAATTACACCTGGAAATGTTAATGATGCTAATTGGTCTTCATACGGAGTGACGACTGTTAACGTTACTGCAGGTGATATGAATATTATTGGCGGTCAAATGGCAATAATAAAAACTTTTGGAAAAAATATGGACGAGCTTTTAGTGAAAGAATTTTCAGGTCTTAAAGGTTCTGTTTCCCAAAATGTTAAGAGAGTCTATGGCGCTAGAGGTATGCTTGCATCAACTATGAAGATGTATGGAATTCTTAAAGATACTTTGGATGATGCAAAGCGATATATTAAGTCGAAAAATGAAGGCAAAGCACCAATTAATGAAACCCTTGAAATATATGCAAAGGTTTTGAATAGAGAAGCTCCTTTATTTATAACTGCTGAAAGAAGGGTTGAAATTGAAGCGGTTATTAATATTGCGAAGGAATATGATATTGATTTAGTTATTACACATGCATGTTCAGCAGATTTATGTGAAGAGAGCTTAAAGGAAGTAGGAGCTTCAGTCATATTTGGAGATCAACTTTATATGTCGATGGAAGTATTTAAGGGGAACATGAGAAGAATTGCTGAAATGAGTGAAGCAGGAGTTACAGTGGCACTTACGAGAGCATCAAGTATGCCAGGAGGCGTGCAAGCGTTCATTTGGAATGCTTTAAATATAAGAGGGTTCGGCGTTAGTTCTGAGGCAGTTCTTAAAATGACAACGGTTAATCCCGCTAAAATTCTTGGAATATTTGATGAAGTTGGAAGCCTTGAAGTTGGAAAAGAAGCAGATATAACAATTTGGTCAGAAAATCCTTTCGATACATATAAAGCTTATGTTGAAAAAACAATTATTGCTGGCAAAGTAGTCTACAGTAGGGAGGCAAATAGCGCATGTTAATTATTAAGAATGCAAAAATTTTTACTATGGACGATAAAGCCAAATCAAATCAGATTCTTGAAAAAGGCGATATTCTAGTTGATAAAAATGGGAAAATAATAGCGATAGATGTAAGTATTGACCCGAAAAATATTGACTCAAATAGTATTGACTCGAATAGTATTGACTCGAATAGTATTGACTCGAATAGTATTGATAAAAACAATGAAGAGTTATTAATAATTGAAGCACAAGGACTTGTTGTTATTCCAGGAATGATAGATGCTCATACTCATTATGGACTAATGAATTATGAATCTGGTGAAAACAATGTTAATGAACTCGCATCCCCTATTAATCCTAGTTTAGATATCTCATATGGAATTGATGCTTCTCTTCCAGAATTCAAAACTGCTATTTCAACTGGAATAACTTCTGTTGGCATACTTCCAGGAAGCGCAAATATAATTGGTGGAACAGCAATTGCAGTTAAAACATATGGAGACAATATTTTTAAAATGACAATAAAAAATCCTATTGCATTAAAGGCAGCTTTTGGGAAGAATCCCATAGGCCTTTGTAGCAGTAGAGGAATGTCACCTATGACAAATATGGCACTCTATAAAATATTTGATGATTATTTGAGTAATGCAAAAGCCTATATCGAAAGAGGTAAAGTACCATTTGATAGAAATTTTGAGGTATTTGAAAAAGTTTTTAATAAAGAAATTCCGATTAGAATTCACTGCGGAGGCATAGAAATATTGCATATTATTGAAATATGTAAGAAGTATAATGTTGATTTTGTACTTGAGCATGCAGTTGGTGCATTACCTTATATTGAAGAGATTGCGTCTTCAGAATGTTCTTTGGTTTTTGGGCCGATTTGTAGCATGAACATAAAACAGTGTTTTGAAGATTGCAAGACACTAATTGAGCTTGATAAAAGAGGAAAAACAGTAGCGATTATGACAGATGGGCCAATGTTTGGACATAGATTATTAATACATGAAGTTGGTGAACTGGTCAGACAGGGGATGGATCACGTTAGAGCTCTGAAAACAGTCACAATAAACGCTGCCAAAATACTAGGACTCGAAAAAAGAATTGGTTCTATTGAAGTTGGTAAAGACGCAGATTTTGCTATATTCAAAGGGACGCCTTGTTTGGATGTTGGAGCAGAACTAGCCTATACGATTATTGATGGAAAGGTAGTATATAAAAATGACTACTTATAAATACCCGGAAACAAAAAAAATTCCTCAAATTGATGTAATTCATGGAATTGAAATAGAGGATGACTATGTTTGGTTAGAAGATGCAAAAAATCAAGAGGTTATTGAATGGGTAAAATCACAAAATGATTATACAGATCAATATTTTCAAAACAATAATGAAATTAATTTTGAACTACTGAAAGAAAAAATATTCGAAGAGAACAAGAATATTTCATATTCTGCTTTAACAAAATCAGGTGATAAGTTATATGCCACAAGAGTTAACGAAAAAGGTGAGGCTTGTCTTGTAATTCTAGATGAAGATTTTGAGATAGTTGAAATTGTTGCTGACGAAAAAACTTTTCCAGATGGATTCAAACCAAATTCCATGATACCAAACCCTAAAAATCAAAACTTGCTTATAATTGATGGAATGATTCCAGGGCAACCAAAGCCGACCACATTTATGTACGATTCTGAAAATAAAATTATACTTAATAGATTTGAAAATGCATTTTTTTCATACTGGGCAATGGATGGAGAGTCTTTGTTCATAAGCGAAACGGAAATAGATAGAATTAATTCTAAAAATATAAATAGAGTAAAAAGATTTTGTATTAATAGCAATAATATGGAAACTGTTTTTACATATGACAATAATTCGATTTACATTTCATGCAGACAATCTAGCGATGGCAGATATTTGTTTATGAATGTTGCTAGAGATTATATAAACTTTGATATATATTTTTATGACACCCTTAATAAAGTTGTTGAAACAGTTGTGTCGGGCGAAAAGGCTACATTTCAATATGTTGGAACAATAGAAGACAAGCACTATATTCAAACGAACTATGAATGTGAGTTTGGAAAGATTGTAGCTATTCCTTCAGATAATCCTACTTTTGATAAAGCAAAGACTATTATTGAGTCAAAAGAAAAAATAATGAACAATATGATTGAACATCCCGCTTTCGTTAAAGACAACCAAATATATATAAATTATTTAAAGGATGTTTCAGCTGAAATTGAAATCTTCTCAAAGAATGGTGAATATATATCATGTATAAAAGCCCCATGTGAAATTGGCATGATTTCTAAGATTGGTCATTCTGATAGCTCGTGCAAAAGAGCAGAGATATTCTTCTTATTTGAATCCTTCACCATTCCGCCAAGTATATTAAGCTTTTATCCTGAAACGATGGAATCAAAAGTAATATATGAATCAAGAACAATAAAGAATACGGACTTTGTTATAGAACAAATTTTTGTGACTGTTAGAGATGGTGAAAAAGTACCAGCGTATGTTGTATATAAAAAAGGTATTGAACTAAACGGAGAAAATCCAACTATAATGTATGGATATGGTGGGTATGGATTGTTATCTGGACCAAAATACAGAAATGGAATTATTGGATTACCAATAAATGAGTGGATAGAAAAGGGATATATTTATGTGGTCTGCAATGTAAGAGGCGGTGGAGAGTATGGAGTCAGATGGCATAAAGCTGGAAATTTAATGAACAAAAAGAATGCTTTCTTTGATTTTATAGATATTACAGAATGGTTAATCAAAAACAAATATACCAATCCAGAAAAAATTGCAATAGTAGGGTGTAGTAACGGTGGATTGTTAGTAGCTGCATTGGGAACCTTAAGACCAGATTTATTCAAAGTTGTTGTTTGTTCAGTCGGACACACTGATATGATACGTTTCAAAAATGATTCTACTGGAGCAATGTACAAAACTGAATATGGTGATTTAGAAAATGAAGAAATGTTTAAATACTTACTTTCGTACTCTCCATATCACAATATAAAAAAAGAAGAAAAATATCCATCTATGATTATACAAAGCGGAGAAAAGGATAATAATGTTCCAGCTTATCACAGTAAAAAATTCGCAGCTAAGCTTCAGCAAATATATCAAGGGAATATTCAAGCTGAAAATAAGAGCGAAAATCCAATTTTGCTGCGAATTCTTGCAGATGGAGGACATAATAGAGGTACAGGAGAAGTTATGTACAGGACTTTTTCTGAACTACAAGGATTTATATATAAAGAATTGGGGGTAAAATAAATGGCTTTTTTTCAGTGCAATTTCTTTTCGTTTGTTTTAGAGGTAGAGACCACAATGTGTGTGGCTTATCCGGAGTTTGTCGAGGAACCTTTAGCGGTTTTGTATCTTTTGCATGGTTTAAATGAAAATGAATCTTTTTGGTCAAGAGAAGCTGCAATAGATAGATATGCGAGAGAGCATAATATAATAATTATTATGCCTAATGCAGGAAAGAGCTACTATACAAATATGGTAGCAGGAGAAAAATATTTAGATTTTATTGGCGAAGAATTACCAAGGGTAGTAAAAAAATTCTTTAAAGTAACTGATGATCCAAAGAAAACATTTATAGCAGGGTTCTCAATGGGCGGTTATGGCGCTTTTAAAACTGGGTTAACTTTTCCAGAGAAATTTGCAGGAATGGCAAGTCTGTCAGGAGTTTTGGAAATTGAGAAGTCAGGTAGAGTTGGAACAAAACTATTTGAAGATATTTTTGGTAAAGATAATCCATTAGTGGGAACTGAGCACGATCTAAAATATCTTTTAAAGAACTTGGTTGAAAAAGGGAGTTATATTCCGGAGATGTTACAGGGGTGTGGTGAGGATGATGTCCAACAAATTGGCTGTAACAGAGGGTTTGCCCAGGTGTGTAAATCTATTGAAGGTTTAAATTATGAATATTTTGAGTGTCCGGGCTATCATGATTATTCTTTTAGAATTCCAGGGATAGAAAGAGTTATAGAATGGATTGATAAAAAACTGAAAGAAGAGTTGGAGGGGAAGAATAAATGATTCTGTACGTTATAAAAAGAACACTTGCGACAATACCAATAATGCTATTTGTAATTTTGATAGTGTTTTTCGCACTTAATATTACGCCGGGAGATCCTGGTAGAATGATGTTAGGCCAAAACGCACTTCAAGAAGATGTTAATAGATTGAACCATTCACTAGGCGTTGATAGACCTTTTTTCGTTCAATATGTTGATTATATTGGAAAAGCTGTTCGTGGAGATTTTGGTAAGTCATATAGGACAGAAGAACCCGTTTTTGAAGTTTTATTAAGTAAGTTTCCAATTACATTCACTTTTACGATTATAAGCATGTTTATATCACTTTTAATAGGAATTCCTATTGGAGTAATTGCTGCTATAAAGCAATTCTCGAAGTTCGATATGTTTTTTTCGGTGTTTTCATTGATTCTAGTTTCAATTCCGGCATTTGTTGTTGCTATTTTATCGATTCTTCTTTTTTCATTAGAGTTGGGATGGTTGCCATCTAGCGGTATAGGATCCTGGAAAAATTTTGTTTTACCTATAGCATCCTCAGCGTTATTCCACTGGATTGGAAGTATGAGAATGTCAAGAGCTACTATGATACAGACTCTTAGACAAGACTATATCACCACAGCAAAAGCTAAGGGCGCATCAAAGAGGAGAATAATAATAAAGCATGCACTACTGAATGCATTAAGGCCAATGTTTGTAATTTTCGGTATGGGGCTTGCAATTTCATTAGGTGGTTCAGTAATAACAGAAACAGTATTTGGATTACCAGGCATTGGGGCGGCTATTCTTACAGCGGTTTCAGTTAAAGATGCACCTATGGTTATGGCTTCGACGATATTCTTAGCATTGATTTACTGTTTCATGATGATTTTTGTGGACGTTTTAAACGTATTGGTTGACCCGACTCTAAAAAAACAATTTGTAAAATAGGAGGTACATTATGAATAATGCGGTTGTAATTGATAAAGAAATTAATCAGATTCAAAAAAGACCAAGTCAAGCTGCTGACATTTGGAGGCGCTTTAAAAGGAATAAACCGGCAGTTTTTGGATTGATTCTACTTTCAATATTAGTTTTCTTTGCGGTATTTGCGGATTTTTTCGCTGATTATAACACAGTAGTAATTAGTACAAATCCTGATGCAATGCTTTTGTCTCCGAGCATGGCTCATATTTTTGGTACAGATACATTGGGTAGAGACATTTTCGCTAGATTAATACACGGCGGAAGGGTTTCTTTATCTATAGCTATTAGCAGCACTTTTTTAATATTGGTTATAGGAGGCCTGATAGGTGCTAGTGTGGCTTACTTTGGTGGATATTTCGATATTGTAGTTATGAGAATAGCAGATGCATTTATGTGTGTGCCTGGTACGCTACTAACACTAACGCTTATTGTGGCATTTGGAACGGGAAGTAAAGCATTAATAATCGCTATGGTAATTTCAGGGATACCTAGTTGTGCGATAGTAATGCGTTCATTAGTTCTTGGAATAGCAAAACAAGACTATATAGAGGCTGCTAGGGCAAGTGGAGTAAAAACATTTAGAATAATAACTCAACATATTTTGCCAAACGCTTTAGGTCCAATAATAGTAAATACAGCTATGAGTATAAGTGGACAAATAATGGCAATATCAGGGCTTAGTTTCATCGGCGCAGGCATTCAGCCGCCAACACCAGAATGGGGATCAATGATTTCGGAATCAATGCAGTATTTAAGGCTATATCCACACTTGATTATTTTCCCATCTATTGTTTTGAGCATGGCTATTTTGGCCTTTAACCTATTAGGTGATGGGATAACTGACGCTTTTGATCCTAAATTAAAAGACTAGAAGAACGGAGGGGTGTAAATTTAATTATGAATGATTTTTTAGAAATAATAGGACTTGAATCAATATACACTACAGGCGGATTTAACACATATGCAGTAAATGATATTAGCTTTAAACTTAAAAGAAAACAGACACTAGGTCTTGTTGGAGAAACGGGTGCTGGAAAAACAACAACAGCTCTTAGTATTTTAAGACTTTTACCAGAGCGAACTGGAAAAATAGTTTCGGGAAAAATCATGTTTGAAGGCAAAAATTTACTTGAGATTTCTGAAATGGATATGACGAAGGTCAGAGGGGCAAAAATATCCATGATATTTCAAGATCCTATGACCAGTCTAAATCCCTCTCATACAGTTGGAGACCAAATTTTTGAGGCTTTAGAATTACATAATGATGAAAAAAAATCTGCTGCTGACATGCACAAGAGAGTTGATGAAATGCTCGAACTAGTAGGAATTCCACATGAGCGAAAGAAATGCTATCCATTTGAATTTTCAGGTGGTATGAAACAGCGAATTGTTATTGCTATAGCTTTAGCTTGTAATCCTGATTTGCTAATAGCTGATGAACCTACATCGGCTTTAGATGTTACAATTCAGGCGCAAGTGCTGGCAATGATGGAAGAACTAAAACAAAAAATGAATATGTCTATGATAATGATCACTCATGATCTTGGAATTATCGCAAAGACATGTGACTATGTAGGAATAGTATATGCAGGAGAAATCATAGAGTATGGAAGCTTTGAGGATTTATTCATAAAAAAAGATCATCACCCATACACCAAAGGATTATTCGATGCAATCCCAAACATAAAAGCACATACTGAAAGATTAACTCCGATAGAAGGACTCATGCCTGATCCGACTAATCTGCCGAGCGGATGTAAATTTCATCCAAGATGTCCGAAATGTATGGAAATTTGCAAGAGCGTAAAACCAAAAGATTTTGTTGAAAATGATCATAGAATAAAATGTCATCTATTCAATACAAACGGGCAGGAGGTGTAAAATGTCAGAAAATTTACTTGAAATAAAGAACTTAAAAAAATATTTCAAAGTCGGAAAAGCAAAACTTCATGCGGTCGATAATTTAAACCTAGTGATTAAAGAAGGCCAGACGCTTGGTATAGTTGGTGAATCTGGGTGTGGCAAAACCACTCTTGGCAGAGTTGTTCTTGGACTAATCGATGCCACAGATGGCGAAATAATATATAACGGAGAAAATATTCTAAATTACAGTTCGAACAAAATGTGGAAATTGAGAAGAGATATGCAAATCATCTTTCAGGACCCATATTCAAGTTTAAATCCAAGTCACTCTGTTGCAAAGGCTATTGGTGAGCCGCTTCTCGTAAATGGAATCATAAAAAACGCTAAGAAGAGAAAAGAAAAAGTCTTGGAACTTATGAAAACAGTAGGATTAGATGAGCGTTTCTATTATTCTTACCCTCATGAACTAGATGGTGGAAGGCGTCAGAGAATCGGAATCGCGAGAGCTTTGGCAGTAAATCCAAAATTTATTGTCTGCGACGAGCCGGTTTCTGCATTAGATGTATCAATACAAGCTCAAATTATTAATCTACTTATGGATTTGCAAAGAGATTTTGGATTGACATATATGTTTATTACTCATGACTTATCGGTTGTTAAGCATATATCTGATGAAATAGCCGTTTTGTATTTAGGACAATGTGTAGAGAGATGTAAATCGGATGAAATGTTCGAAAACCCTTTGCATCCATACACAAAAGCACTTTTATCAGCGATTCCAATACCGTCGGCTGAGGGTAGAAACGCTAAAACAGAAATCATAAAAGGAGAAATTACAAGTCCAGTAAATCCTAAGCCGGGATGCCGATTCGTGGCTAGGTGTCCACATGCAAATGAAAGTTGCACAAAAGCGGATATTCCATTAAAAGAAATCTCGAAAGATCATTTTGTTGCCTGTACACTATATTGAATAAACTGGAATAAACTAGAATGAACTTTAAACAACTTTAATCAACTTTGAATTGGTGATAGATATCGATTATGAAATCTATCTACAAGATAAATAAAATAAGGGAGGAAAAATACAATGAACAGAACAAAGAAAAAAATTAGTCTGGCGCTGGTAGTTGTCTTTACTATGACGGTATTACTTGGAGGATTAACTGGTGTCGCAGCAACTAATGCAGCACAGAAAACAAATCTAACAGTTATGTCAGGGATGGCCACTCTTTCATTTGATCCATTTGCAATGGGAGGGCAAGACAATATGACTATGCATGCAGTGTATGATAGTTTAATAAAGGTTAAAGACGGAAAAACATACTCACCTTCACTCGCTAAATCGTGGAAAACATCAGATGATGGAATGTCAGTTACATACACTTTGAGACAAGATGTTCTATTTCATGATGGGACAAAGCTTACAGGTCGAGACGTAGTTGATACATTCCAATATCTTTATACTACTTATATGGGCGGATACATTAAGTCCATAATTCCAAGTGTAGAACTCGTATCACCTTATGTAGTTAGATTCACAAGAGTAAATACTTATTCTGATATTAACTCCTTGTTAACAAAATATGTAGTTCTTCCAATGAGACTCTATAAAAAATATCCTGACATGTTCAAAAAAACACCAGTTGGAACTGGACCATATAAAGCACCAGTTTTCAACGCTGATAATTCGGTAACGTTGACAGCTAATACTAAATATTTTGGAGGAGTTCCTGCTTTTGCTACAGTGAATGTTAAAGCGCCACTAAGCCCAGAAACAGCTTTAATTGCACTCCAAAATAAGGAAGTTGACTTCTTGAACAATGTTCCAATAACACAGAAACCATTAATTGTAAAAGCTAAAACATTAACATATTCTGAAGCAATGGGAGCTTCTTATAGCGTTTTGATTATGCCGGGTAATAGACTCACTTCAGATCTTGAATTAAGAAAAGCGATTTATTATGCGATAAATCCTATAAATGTGGTTAAATTAGCTACTGCTAATAGAGGTGTATCAACTGGTAATATAGCATCTGACCAAGTAATGGGAGCATATAAGTCGCTTATGAAAAAAGTACCAGCGTATAATATTACTTTAGCAAAAGCAGCTCTAAAAAAATCAAAATATGATGCTAATAATCCATTAGTATTATCTTATGATGCAAGTAGTTCTTCAGCTGCATTAGCAGTACAAGGAGAGCTCCAAAAGGCTGGAATTAACATTAAGTTAGAATTACTGGGAATTAATGATTTCTACGGAAAAATGGGTAGCGGTCAACTAGAATTAGCTTTTTGGGTTGTCGGTGGAGACGGAGCAGTTCTTGAAGACAGCTTGTACAAATTCACAACTTTAGGAGACAGAAATAAACTATTTGGCGGAAAAGATGCAACTTTTGATGCTATGTTTGCTAAAATTAAAGCAACAGCTAAATTTAGTGAAAGAAAAGTACTTGTAAAGAAAATGTATGATAGAGTAGTTTCGATGTACGATATAGTACCTTTATTTACAGCACCTATTGCATACGCATATAGTAGTAGTGTTAAATACAGCGTTCCTGCAAGCATAAACTCGGGAGTATTTTATCTAGGAGATATTAAGAGAAAATAAGATTATCTATGAGATATTATAATTAATACTTTTATAAGAAGGTATCTACCGGAGCAGATTTCATATTTGTTCCGGTTTTTTTCATAGAATAATCTAATAATACTTTCTTTAAATATAGAAAAACTGTAAAATTAGATTTGTTGGAGAAAACGGAAATAAATATTAATATATATGGAGGAAACAAAAAATGCTAAAAACAAACAAGGAAAGATTAGTTAAACTCTCGGTACAAGGGAAAGTCAGACATCCATTGAACAGGGGCTACAGAGTTGATGCAAATGGGATTGCTCAAATGCTTCCATCTATTGGCGGGATAACTTATAATGTGCATGCTGGTGACCCAGCATTTGGTTGGGAAGGTGATCACGTTGAACCAGGAGTCAGCATATATCATGATTCACCACCCGAGAATATGGCATTGCTAACAAATGCCTCAATAGGAAACACAGCGATAATCACAACAGGAGATGCTAAAGGTGCTACGGGAATAGTAATCGGAAAACACGGCGGAATAGATGACGTTATAATACAGTTTAAAACTGAGGACATGGAGAAAATGACTTTAAGTGATGTGATTTTGGTAAAATCATTTGGACTAGGATTAAAATTACCTGATTATCCTGACGTACATGTTATGAATATTGATCCGGAAATATTAGAACAAATTGAGATAGAAGAAAAAGACGGAAAGTTAATTTTTCCTGTAGCTGCAATAATTCCTGCTGGGTTAATGGGTTCAGGGATTGGATCACCCAATGCTAACTCTGGAGATTATGATATTTTGACACAAGATTTGGCGCAAGTTAAAGAACATAATATAGATAAACTGAGACTTGGTGATTTTGTTTTAATCACTGATGCAGACACAAGATATGGAAGAACAAATGTTAGAGGCGCCGTCACAGTAGGAATAGTAGTTCATAGCGATTGTATTTTATCAGGTCACGGGCCTGGAGTAACTACATTACTTACTTCAAATAAACCGATAATTGAAGGCAAAATTGGTGGAAAAAATAATATCGTGGACTACATTAAAATAGGATAAAAAATAAGACAAAAAACGACAAAAAAATATAGGAGTGTGAACTGTGAAAAAGTTTTTTTATTATGCAACGGCGGTATCGATGGTTATATCCGCAATAATATATTTTATAGCTTTGATTTTTCTTATTATAACTCTTCAAATTGGAGCTACTCAATTAGCGGATCAAACTACACTAAATGTGGAAAAGGCAATACCGATTATGGCCTTCTCATTCGGAATATTTATTATTTGGCAATTAGTTACCTCAGTAGGTCTTTTTTTAAAGAAAAATTGGGCAAGGTATTCCATGATAGTATATGCTTCTTTCGCAATACTAATCGGGTTGGTCATTCTTCTAGAAGTTGTGGTAATTTCGATGGTTAGTTTCATTGGACCTAACGAACCAAATGTCACGGGATTAGTTATTACTCTTATTTTTATGCTTATTATCTTCGTAGTTATTCCAATCGTTCAGATAGTTTTCTTTTGTAGAAAGAGTGTCAAAGCGTTCTTCTATAAAGATGGTATTATAACTAAAAGCGAAAGGCCTGTGTTAATTTCAATTTTTGCGATTTTATATTTTATTGGATCTATTAGCTCATTATTAATGCTTTTTGTTTCACCATCGAGTGGTACAATTTTGTTTGGAGCATATATTAACGGAGCATTTAAAGTCGGGTACTCCATTTTTATGATAATTATTGGATTCTATTTAGCATATGGACTATGGAAAAAGCTCAGAATGGCTTGGTTTGTTGTTTTTGTATTTAATATAATTAATCTGCTTAGTTCAATTGCAAGCTTTTTCTTCCTTAATTCAGACACGATGAACCGAATATATATGGAATCAGGCGGTACAGGAATAATTTCAACAGGAATTTTTAGATTTGCATTTCTGTTTGGTATAATTATACAATTGCTTATAATTATATATTTATACTATGTTAGAAATGTCTTCTTAAAAGGTGAAGTTAAGATAGATGAAAACGCAGAAACAGTAGAAGCTTCGGAATCTGTTGAAAAAATGGAAATTTCCGAAGGTATAGAAACACAAGAAAAACAAGAAACACAAGAAACACAAGAAACACAAGAAACACAAGAAACTCAAGAAACACAAGAAACACAAGAAACACAAGAAACTCAAGAAACACAAGAAACTATTGAAAAGGAAGAAAATCATGAATGAAGTTTTGAGAACTATAAAAAATAGAAGAAGTGTACGAAAATTCAAGGCAGAACAAATTAAGAGAGAAGAGCTAGATGCTATCGTTGAGGCTGGCATTTACGCTCCAACGGCTCATAATGAGCAGCCTTGGCACTTTACAGTGATACAGAATGCTGAAGTTTTAAATCACATAAATCTGAGGGTTAATGAAGAAATGGCAAAATCAGATATTGAATGGGTAAAGAGAGCTGGCTTAAATCCAAATTATAGGGTTACTTACGATGCACCGACTCTAATAATAGTTTCTGGTAGAAGAGATGCTATGGCACTTATGGCAGATTGTTCTGCAGCCATAGAGAATATGTGAAAAAAACATACTAAATTTAGTATGGATAAAG
>CAYZED010000016.1:29474-38739 GCA_964477445.1 uncultured Clostridiaceae bacterium
CGGAGAGCTTGGATATAGGATCAGTTTGGCTTGGACTAATGAGATATCTTTTTGAAGATAAAAACGAAGTGTCAAAACTTTTATTACCTGAAGGGTATGTTCCACTCTATGGAGTTTCGTTTGGATACAAAGCGACTGAGGCGCCACTAAATGGTCCGAAGAGAAATATGGATGTAGTGTCGTATATTGTTTAGCTTTATATAGTTACCTTAACCTTAACATTAACCTTAACATTAACCTTCACCTTAACATTAACTTTGATCTAAACTTTTATCTTAACATTGCCGTAACAATTAATTTAAAAATAACTTGAAATAGAGTATAATAAATTATTAGATTATTTTAAGTGGAGGTATAAGTATGTTTAAAGAAAAATCACTTTTAAAACAACTAGCACAAAAAGAGGAAGAAATCAAAAAACTCAAGTTTGAAAACAGTATTTTAAAAGGTATACAGATGGCAATGCCTGACCCATATTATGTACGTGATATGGATTATAACGTACTTATCTGGCCTGAAAGCATTCAGAAGTTAACTGGTTATACAGAAGCTGAAGCCAAGTCAATAAAATGTGGCGATATATTTAAAGCTTCTGTTTGTAAAGACTGTCCTACACAGAATTGTATAAAAACTGGGAGCTATCTAAAAGATGCTAGAGTTAGTATTTGGAACAAAAAGGGTGAAGAGCTAATTACACTTGTTTCTAATGCTGGAGCTTTTGATGAGAACGGGAACCCCATTGCCGCAATAGAGATAGTCAAAGACAATACAATATACCAGAATTTGATGAAGAATTTAGAAATGCAATCTGAGCAGATTGGTACAGTTTCAGAAGAATTAGCGGCATCTTCAGAAGAAGTAGCAGCACTTTCAAACCAATTAAATGAACAGTCTAACACTTCTATTGTTGAGTCGAAAAATGGAGTTAAACTCTCAGTTGATGTAGAAGAAAAAAGTAAAGAATGTGACCGTTTTGCGTCAGAAGTCAAAGAAAATATGACGAGAATAAATGAGACAATGGAAAATTCAATTGGTAGAATAAATTCACTAAGAACTAAATCTGAAACCATTATAGGAATAGTAGCCACCATACAGCAGATTGCTTCACAGACAAATTTGCTAGCTTTAAACGCATCCATAGAAGCAGCCAGAGCTGGTGAAGCGGGTAGAGGGTTTGCTGTAGTTGCTGACGAAATCAGAAAGCTTGCAGAAAGTTCGAATCAGTCTGCGATTGAGATTAATGAAAATATTTCAGATATTACTAAATTGATTAAAGAAACAGCGGATTTTATTAGTTTCACTGGAAATGACATCAACGAAGGTGAAAATAAAGTGTCAAAACTTATAATTTTCATTAAAGAAATTCTAACCGTCTCAAAAAATTTAGTGGTTGGAATAAGTGGTATTGAAAAGATTTCAGTCGAGAATACTCGTTTAAGTGATAGTCAAAATTCAGCAATGGAAGAAGTCGCTAGAGTGAGTCAAGAATTGGCTTCAATAGCGCAACAGCTGCAGTTTGAAGTAAAAAAATTAGAACATATTAATATGTAATGTTTATAAAATATACTTTCTTTTATTAAAAAAAGAGAGTATATTTTTTTGAGAAGACAAAAAGATGCGAAAGATTAATTTTGACAAAAAATTTAAAAATAACATACGAAAAGGATGAAAAAATGCAAACGAAGATAAGTGAAGAAAAATTGAACTTGGCTGATTTTGATAAATTACATTTCAAGTCCTCAAATGGTACGGACATTGAGATCGGGTTAGCTGATAATCATATTTGGGGCGGAAGTGGGAACCGAGACGAAAACGGTTTGAGAACGTCTCCAAATATACCAGGCGAAAATTGGATTTGATATTCTAAAAAGTATTTTAGAGACTGATGAAGGCTCAAAACGCATAGGTGAAGTGGCTTTGGTATCTTATAGTAGCCCTATTAATCAAACTGGTATTTTGTTTTATAACACTCTTTTTGATGAAAATGCCTCTTGCCATTTAGCTTTTGGGGATGGTTATCCTGTTACAATGAAAAAGGATGAAAAAAGTGGCAGAACTAATGAAGAAAGAGGCCTGAATAAGTCGATAGTTCATGTTGATTTTATGTTTGGAACAAAAGATGTAGAATGTGTTGGATATAAAAAAGATGGAAGTGCTGTTCAAATAATGGAAAACGGAGAGATAATAATTTAGTAATATTTAGGATAGATTGTTATTCTATAACTTGATAGTGACTCTTTTGTTAAGGGGTGAAATCGTCTGAAGATTCTTATAGTTTCAGATATCGAGTCAAAATACTTATGGGATCATTTTGAAAAAGAAAAATTCCACAATATTGATTTAGTAATTTCATGTGGAGATATTAAAGGTGAGTATATGACGTACTTAGCGACCGTTATTAATGCTCCCTTTTTATATGTGCACGGGAATCATGACGCACAAATATTAAAAAATCCGCCTGAAGGCTGTATTTGTATTGATGGTAAGATGATTATCTATAAAGGTATTCGGATACTGGGTATAGGTGGTTCGATGAAGTATAATTCTGATGTTTTACAGTTCACTGAGAAAGAAATGACTACCAGAGTTCTTAAATTATTGCCAAAAGTATTATTGTACAAAGGTTTTGACATACTAGTAACTCATGCTGGAGCCTATAAAATCGGCGATTTAGAAGACCAATGCCACAAAGGCTTTAGTGTTTTCAATAAACTTTTAAACAAATTCAAACCGAAGTATTTTTTTCATGGACATTCACACTTGAATTACGATCTTAAAAACAATCGAATAATTGAATTAGATAATACAAAGGTTGTTAATGCATATGAATACTATGTTGTGAATTATTAAAACAAGGAAATAATTTTTTTTTCGAAGCCGCAAAGTATTTCTTCTTAAGTATAACAGCGGTTAGAAAAAATTCATTTTAATTTCAGGTTATATAGTGCAGAGTGAATTCGCCAAATTTATATTTTAAGTAAATACATAATTTTTTTCAAAAGAATCAAGACTTTTGAAACTATTTCTTCGAAGGTTAGAAATTTTATAATAACAATATTTGTTTCTAGAGAATTTCAAAACTATAGCTCCGAATTATACCAGCCGATATTTTCTTTATGTGATACATGATGAACGATTACGGCGAAGACTCGAAATCTAAACACAAGTAATTCTAAACTGAAAAGAGGCATGGATGCCGAGAATTTCAATGTTTGTATGTAGGATGCATAGTTTTGAAATTCAGATTAATTTAGAATTGCTTTATACGATTTCGTAGTCATAGCCGGTTAGTGAATCAGTACACATCAAGAAAATATGAAAGGCTATATGTATGTGGTTACTATGTTTTGAAATTCAAACTAACTTTAAATTTCTCAATCAAATTTCTTATTTAGAAATAAATAGTTACTTAAGTCTTCATTTATTTTAATGTTTAGTATTTACTTATTTCATAAATTCGCCGAATACTCTTCTGCTTCTACGCTTTCAACAAACCAATCCATATTTAAAATTTCATCAACTGTGGCGCAAGAATTATCTTCGATTCTTAGTGTTCCACAGTTGTCTTTTATTGGGCCAGTGAAAGGATTATAGTCATCATTAATAATAATCTGTTTCATAAGTTCTATTAGTTTTTGTGTTTCTTGAGGCACATATTTTTTTGAATAATATATATCAAGTACTCCTGAATCCATACCCCACCAAAAATTTATTAATCTGTCATTATCACTGTACATATTTACTACATTCCATAGCGAGTCACTTAAAAGATTGGCGACAATCTTTTCATAAAAAATCCCCCAATGCCATATAGGTGCGGCTAAATGTTCTAATGGCTGCATAGTATCAATGTCCATCTTACACAGCATTGAATAGACACCATATTTTTTTGTTAAATCTCTAGGAACTGTAAGGTTTCTATTTGAAATTATATCCGCTCCGGCGCTTAGAAGCCTTTTATCGGCGTCGGCAAACTTAAGATGACTATTCCACTCACGAGTCCAAACAACTTTAACCACGGCCTCAGGATTGACCATATTAACCCCTAAAGCAAAAGCATTTACACTGCTAATAACATCAGGAGTCGGACTTGTTGCTGCATAACCAATAATATTTGTTTTTGTAGTAACTCCAGCAATGATTCCAGTCAAAAATCTTGGTTCATAGCTTCTTCCAAAATAATTGCTAAGATGTTTATATGGTGCGTGATCAGAGCAATTAAAAAAATTAATATTTGGATAGAGCAATGCACATTGAAGAGTTGCGTCTTTAAAAACTGGGCTTGTTGTAAAAATAACATCATACTTGTCTTCAGCAAGCAGCTTAATTTCCTCAAAAGCGTCAGAATCTTCAGGTACATTTTCGATAAATGTAGTCGTTATTTTGTCTTTGAAATAATTTTCAATATGATCATCTTTATTCGTGAATTGAAGCTCTTTAATGAAGGCACCCATGATTTTTTTTAGGTCTTCTAGATTTATGATTTCGGGTATACCATAAATTGAGATATACTCAAAGAAAGCATCACCGATAGATATTGGCAATTTCATTCCACCTGATGCTATAAAAATATTTTTGAATTCGTTATAAATGTTTAGTTCCAAATATCGATACTTGTTATCAAGTCTATATTTATCTTCGTATAGGGAAGGATTTGGGTTAAAAGAATCAAGTAATTCTAGCACTTTTGAATAACTCTCTTTTTTTGAAAAAGTAATTGAAGTAATCCCAGTTATTTTATTAAACTTTAGATATTCAAAATAATTCATTATGTCATCGTTTGATTCGTCAATTTGTGGTATTATTCGGATTACATATGCAGAAATTGCGTATGAAGCACAATACTTCATAACGCTTACTCTTTTATTTCCTTCAATAACATAATACCAGCTCAAGTATTCATAGACTTTTATAGGATCATTTATTCCTTCGTTAATTTGATGCGAATATAATATTTCCCATTTGCCACTAAATTCACGTTCTTTTTGGAGTGGCATAAAATTGCTAGCGAAACTAAGGCTTCGAAGATGAGTATAGGTGCCGATTACTTTTTCTAATGGAATTTCTTGAAGGCCAAGATTAACATTAGATATAATTTCTGAATCTTTAAGCAACCCTTCTAAAGAAGTAAGATACCCTATATGTCCATTCGCCACATTTTTATTGTAATCTTTAATTGCAGATTTTTGCGCAATATCAAATACTGAATATTTTTTTTCCATGCACATCCACCTTTCGTCGTTATGTATAAACAAAATTTAATCTTTTACTTAGTTCAATCTCTATTATTACCATGTTCATTTTAACATCTTTTTTTGTTTGTTGCTTCTTAAATTTATGTTTTTGAAACATTAGATGTGTTAAAATTAGATTGATCAACGGTCTTCTTACTAATAATAGCAACACAAGAAATAAATCAAAATGAAGAAGAGGGAATAATAAAAATGTAAATAAAAAATCATTTAGATGTTATAATATAAGTTAAATCCAATAGTTTTGAAAAAAAGTGAGGACAAAATGATTTATAATGAAGCTGATGATATAAGCCTAAAGACAGAGTTAATAATAGCAATTAACAATAATAAAGAAAAGCAGGCTGATGAAATAGTAGAAAATATTATGATCGGCCTAATTGTATATAAACTTGAAGATATTAATGATGATCGCACACTGCGAATTATATATGTGAATCCTGCAGCTGAATTTTTAAGAAACAAGAAAAAAGAGGATATGATCGGTAAGACGATGGATGAAGTATTTCCAAATGCCAGAAAGCAAGAAATACCCCAAAAGTATGCTCGTGTCGCTAGAGAAAAGAAGATTGATATTATTGATGATTTATCTTTTACCGAAGACAATCAACTTGAGCACGCATATACTATTAAGGCATTTCCCTTATCTGATAATTGTGTAGGTATAGCTATCGAAAATGAAACAGCGAGAAAAAAAGCAGAGTTGGATTTGCTTAAAGAAAAAGAAAACGCAGAAGCTGCTAATACTTCTAAAACTCAATTTCTTGCGAATATGTCTCATGAAATTCGAACTCCACTGAATGGAGTACTTGGAATGCTTCAATTGCTAGAAACAACCGATTTGACTGATGAACAAAAATATTTCATTAACACCTCTAAAAAATCATCAAATTCACTTTTAAGAATCATTAATGACATTCTCGATTATGCGAGGATTGAATCAAAAAAAATGATTCTTGAAAACATCGACTTTAATATTTACAACTTATTTGAAGAAATGACTGAACTATTTAGACCAGCATTGCAAGAAAAGGATATAAAAATAAATATATTAATTGATGAAGAGCTTCCTGAAATTGTAACAGGAGATGTGTTTAGAATTAGACAAATTTTATCGAATATGATTGGAAATGCCATTAAGTTTACAAATGAGGGTGAAATTAAAATAATAGCTGAAAAAATGGGCAAAATTAAGAATAATAAAATGTTAATTGGATTTGAAATTTTTGATACAGGAATAGGTATTCCCAGAGATAAACTTAAGGATATTTTTCAAAGTTTTACTCAAGTCGATTATTCAAACACCAGAAAATACGGCGGGTCAGGATTAGGGCTTGCAATTTGCAAAGGATTAATAGAGCAAATGAACGGAGATATATGGGTTCAAAGTACGGAAGAGATAGGAAGTTCATTTTGTTTTAATATTTCGCTTGGCGTTCCAATCGGTAGAGATATGATACATTTTGATACTGATGATTTTGGTTTTCAACATAATAATTTTTTAAATAAAAAATTTAGTTTTAAAAAGGATTCTGAGAGTAAAAAAATACATGTCTTGATTGCGGAAGATGATTTAGTAAGTAGAATGGTAATTGAAAAAATTGCAGAAAAAAAAGGATGGAAAGCTAAATTAGCTGATAATGCCACTAAGGCGATAGAATACTTTAAAAATGAGAGATTTGATGTTGTTTTAATGGATATCCAAATGCCAGAAGTTGATGGTTACCAAGCGACAAGGATAATTAGAGATATTGAAGAGAATGAATTAAATACGAATATTTTTGATGACTTAAAAGTTAATGCTAGAACACCTATAATCGCTATGACTGCATATGCGCTTCGAGGCGATCGAGAAAAATGTCTTGCAGCTGGTATGGATGACTACATCTCAAAACCACTAAGTGCTAATGAACTCAATGATAAAGTCGAAAAATGGTCAAAAAAATATGAAATCGAGTGAAATAAATGAAATATTAATGAAATTGAATAATAAAACAAAGGAGAGATTCAATGAGATTAGTTCACTTATCTGACCTTCATATTGGTAAAAGGGTAAATGAGTTCTCTATGTTAGAGGATCAGGAGTATATCCTTAAAAAAATAGTGAATATCATTGATGAAGAGAAACCAGATGCTTTAATAATCGCAGGGGATATTTTCGATAAATCAGTGCCTGCAGCTGAAGCATTAGTGCTTTTTGACGATTTTTTAGTAAACCTATCTAAAAGAAATCAAAAAGTTTTTGTTATAAGCGGTAACCACGATTCACCTGAGCGAATAGCTTTTGGAAATCGATTAATGAATGAAAGTGGTGTACATATATCACCAGTTTATACTGGAGATATTGAACCGATAACGCTTAATGATAGTTATGGAAGCATAGATGTATATATGCTTCCATTTATTAAGCCTATGAATGTTAAAAGATTTTATCCCGATGAAGAATTTTATACTTATACAGATTCAGTAAGAATTGTTATAAACAAAATGCCAATAGATACTACCAGAAGAAACATATTGATTACACACCAATTTGTTACCGGAGCATCTAGATGTGAATCAGAAGACATTTCGGTAGGTGGTTCAGATAATATTGATGTGTCAGTATTTGATTCTTTTGACTACGTAGCATTAGGGCATATTCACAGCCCACAAAGTGTCAGTCGAGATACTGTGAGGTATTGTGGCACACCACTAAAATATTCTTTCTCAGAAGTTAATCAAGAAAAATCAGTAACTGTTTTTGAAATGAAGGAAAAAGGCGAAGTAGTTATAAAAACTATACCGTTAAGACCTAAACGTGATATGAGAGAAATCAAAGGCAAATATATGGAGATAACATCCAGATCTTTTTATGAAGGCTATAATACCAGAGATTATTTTCATATTACTCTTACAGATGAAGAAGATGTGCCAGATGCCATAGGAAAACTTCGCGTCATTTATCCAAATATCATGAAACTTGATTACGATAACAAACGTACACGCATGAATTCGGAAATCGTTGGTGTAGATAATATGCATCGAAAAAATCCTATCGAGCTTTTTGAAGAATTCTATGAAAAACAAAATAATAAACCATTCACGAACGAACAGTTTGAGCTAGTTTCAGAAATGATTGAAAAGATATGGGAGGCAGGAAAATGAGACCAATAAAGCTCACTATATCAGCCTTTGGACCATACGCAAAAGAAACAGTGCTGGAAATGGATATGCTTGGAAATAAAGGTTTGTATCTAATTACCGGAGATACAGGTGCTGGGAAAACCACTATATTTGATGCTATTACTTTTGCACTTTATGGCGAAGCGAGTGGAGAAAATCGCAAAACTAGTATGATGAGAAGTAAGTATGCTGATCCCGAGACATCGACTTTTGTGGAATTGATTTTTGAGTATTCAGAAAAAATTTATATTGTTAAGCGCAGTCCACAGTATGAGCGTCAATCAAAACGCGGGGATGGAACTACCACGCAAATAGCCGAGGCTGTTCTCAAATTACCTGATGGGAGACTTGAAACTAAATATAGAGAAGTAACAAATAAAATTGAAAAAATTATTGGAATAGATAGGAATCAATTCACTCAAATTGCTATGATAGCTCAGGGCGATTTTTTGAAATTATTGCTTTCGCCTACTGAAGAACGAAAAAATATATTCCGCCAAATTTTTAAGACGGAGTTTTATCTTGATTTACAGGAAAAGTTAAAAGGCGAATCAAATAAACTTGATAAAGAGTTTCAATTGTTAAATAATAGCATTAAGCAGTACGTTGAAGGCATTCTATGTAAGGAAAGTGATGTTTTAAATATTGATTTAATAGATGCAAAAAATGGCAATGTGACTTTTACTGATACCTTAGAGTTGATTAAAAAAATAATTAAACAAGACGAATTAGAATTGGACATTAAGAAAAATACATATTTAAGAGAACTGGAAAAGAAACTTGAAGAAATAAACAACATACTAAATAAAGAAATTGAAATAGAAAAGCTGAAAGAAAAATTAAGCATA
>CAYZED010000016.1:38749-49294 GCA_964477445.1 uncultured Clostridiaceae bacterium
TGCAGGAGTTGAATATATCTCTGAAAGAATCGGAGAAGAATCAGGAGTTAATAGAAAAGCTTAAAGAAAAAATTACAATGGCAAAAAACGAATTGCCTCTATATGAAGAGCTTTTGAATAAGAAAAATGAGCTTATAAAAAATAATGAGGATTTAAATAAAAAGAAAAAATATATTTCTCAGAACGACGAAGAAATAAAGGCGCTTAAGATAAAACTTGAGGAACTTAGGGTCGAGTATAGTCTGCTAAGAGATGTCGGTACCCAAAACGAAAAATTAGCAAACCAAAAAGAAAAAATCGAGAAAAAGCAAAGCGATATAAATAATATATTGTTAGAATTAGGCAATTACGACTCGTTAGTCGTCAAGTATGAAACTGCGAAAAAAAATTATGAAACATCATCAACAAACAATGCGCTGATGAGCAGGCTGGAATATTGGCTTCTAAACTAGAGATTGGAGCCCAGTGCCCAGTATGCGGTTCGAAAGAACACCCTTCACTCGCAGTACTCACAGACGATGCACCTAGTGAAGTCGAACTTAATGAATCAAAGACTAAATATGAGAAAAAACAAATTGAAGTTATGGACTTAAGCACGAAAGCTGGAAATTTAAAAGGACAATTCGAATCAAAAAGAACTTCAATCGAAAAGCTAATCCCTGAATTACTTGGGAAATGTAATTTTTCCGAATGTAGATCAAAAATAAAAGACACGCTATCCGAAATTTCAATAGAAATTGAAGATTTGAAAAAAAGAATTGCAGTTGAAGAAATTAATATCAAAAATAAATCAAGACTGGAAAAAGAAATACCCAAAAAGGAAAAAGAGATAAACGAAAAAGAAAGCTCAAAGAAAGGTCTTGAAGAAGCTATTATTGTTCTTGAAACTAATGTTTATAATTTGCAAAAAAATGTTGATGATATTTCTGTAAATTTAGAATTTTTGAATAAAGAAGAGGCGATCAAAAACGTTTCGATAATGGAAAAAAATAGAATAATAATTCAAAAATCGATTGAAGACTCCCAAAAGTTATTCAGGACATGTGAACTAGAGATTAATAGACTTGATGGAACAATAAAATCGCTAAATGACCAACTTAAAGATACAGTGGTAATCGATAAAGACATTGTAATTGGGAAACAAATGAATTTACTAGAAGAGAAAAACCAATTGACTGAGATAATAACTGAAATTTCAACTCGAATAAGCACCAATAGATCAGCGCTAGAGAATATTAATATTAAAGCTGACACACTATATCACATTGAAACGAGATTGACTTGGGTTAAATCACTTGCGAATACAGCAAATGGAAATTTAAGTGGTAAAGAAAAAATCATGTTAGAGACATATATACAGATGTCTTACTTTGATCGAATTATATCTCGCGCAAATTCAAGATTTATGGTTATGTCGAGCGGTCAATATGAACTTAAGCGTAGAATCGAAGCAAATAATAATAGAAGTCAAAGCGGACTAGAACTTGACGTTATAGATCACTATAATGCGTCAGAACGTGATGTGAAAACATTATCAGGTGGGGAATCTTTTCAGGCATCACTTTCTCTTGCACTTGGGCTCTCTGATGAAATCCAATCAAGCGCTGGAGGAATAAAGTTAGATACGATGTTTGTTGATGAAGGTTTTGGATCACTTGATGAAGACGCATTGCAGCAAGCTATTAAATTACTTAACACATTGAGCGAAGGCAACCGACTTGTGGGGATTATTTCTCATGTAAACGAACTAAAAGAAAAAATAGAAAAACAAATTATAATTAGAAAAGAAAAATCTGGCGGTAGTAATGTAGAGATTGTATATTAGTCTTCCACTGAAGACCTAAAAAAATATCCCATCACTATTGCTTTTTTGATGATTTTTGAGATAATACAAGTAGATGTTTTATACTTAGACGAAAAAAATGTATAAATTTTAGAAAAAGAGGGATGTTATGGATAGTTTAAAAGTTTTACCAAAACCTATAGGAGATTATACTGTAGGAATAAGTCACACTGAGTTTTCGTATATTGGTTATGAAGATGAAAAACGAGATATTAGTGTAATTATATATTATCCTGCTGATAATAATGAAGGCAAGCAAACATACCCTTATGCTTTTCCTGAAGCATTCGAGAAGAGGGCTGATGGAAAAAGAACTGCGGAGACTGTAACACATTGTTATGCAGATTTACAAATCTCTGAACGCGAAAAAAAATTCCCAGTACTCATTTATAATCATTGCTATGGTGGTTTTGAGATGATGAATACGGTTCTTTGCAGTGATTTAGCCAGTAAAGGGTTCATAGTATTTTCATTAAGTCATCCGGGCGAGAGTTCAATGACAAAATACCCTGATGGTAGATTTGTTCATATTGCTCAGAAATATATAGATGAAATGTCAGATGGAAAACTTATGGAAAATCTATCAGCACCGATGCAGGATATTATCAAAGCAGATGAAAATGATGATGAACTCCAAATCGAATTGGGACGAAAATTCATGTCCTTCCAAAACTGTTTTGTAATAAGGACTAAGGTTTGGGTTCTTGATACAAGGAAAGCAGCTGATTTTATTGAAAATCTTAACTCTGGAATAGTAGGATCGATATTCAAAGGAAAGCTCTCGATCGAGAATGGACTTTCACTAACGGGGCATTCATACGGGGGCTCTACAGCTTTAAGAGTTTGCCAAGAAGATGAAAGGTTTATATGTGGTATTAATATTGATGGTGGAGATTTTAGAGAGATTATTGGAGAGGATGTTGGAAAACCGTTTCTTACGATAGGTAATCCGTTGTTATTTAAGCTGAATAGAGCCTCTTTTGTAAATAATTCTTGTGATGCTTTTCATTTAACCGTAAAGGATTCGGAACATATGGGATTTACTGATTCTATGTTTTTAGCAAGAGAAAATCCTGACAGACTCGGAACTCGAGACGCATATAATATGAGAGATTTGCTAATATATTATCATTTGGCATTTTATAAAAAATACTTATTAAAAGAATCAGATGAATTTGTTAATTTAAATTTTGACAATACTGATTTTCATGAAAAGTTAGCAAAAAAGTAATTCATATATTTAGGCTGAATAGAATAATGGATTAATTTTTACATTTAAATATAAGTAGTGAATGAAGATTACACTATAATAAAATTATTGAGGAGATTAGCATGAGTATAAAATGGATTACACCAAAAGGAAAATATAAGATCGGATTTTTTGATGAGAGTTTCGAATATGATTTAGAGGGCAAAAATAGAGCGATAAGTCTCAGATGTTATTATCCAGCAGATCAAGTTGAGGGAAAAGCTGATACTTATATATCAAACGAAGAAATGCTCGAGTATTACTTTAAAGCAAACCCAGCTGGACCTTTCAGCGAGTTATTTAAGGACTTAATTAATTTACCAACTAATAGTTATAGCAAAGCAATATTAACAAGTGAGATTAAAGAATTTAAAGTGTTGATATATACTCACAGCTTTGGGAATATAATGTGGTGGAATCTAGCTCAGATTGAAGAATTAGTAAGTCAGGGGTATGTTATATTTGCGATTAATCATACTGATGATACTTTCTACACAAAGTTAGCTGATAAAGTTGTAGGGCGAGATATGGAAGCCGCTGGCATAGTGATGAGTGAACTAATAAAAAACATGAGCATTGGTGGTGGAAAAGGTCCGTTTGAGTGGAGCAGCGAACAAATAAAAGAATACATATTGGTTTGCGAAAATGTTAGCGCTCGTGTAGAGCTTTGGAGAAAAGACACAATAGCTCTTTTAAATGAAATTGAAAGAATTAACAGCAATATTGATAGCCTTTTGTTTAATAAACTAAATACTAAGGGTGTTGGAGCATTTGGAAATTCTTTTGGAGGTGCTGTTTCGATAGATACCGCATTGTTTGATAAGAGAATTGTTGCCTCAGTTAACCTTGATGGATTCCAACTCGGTGGGAATTTATTTACTAACAAATTAGAAACACCGGGATTGTATTTAACAAAGTTTGCGCCTCTTTTTGACGGTAACTATGGCCCATTGAATTAAAACATTGATTGTATAGAAATTACAGGAAGCTCAAATTTGTTTTTCTCTGACTTGTCAGTTTTGTTTGAAGATGGAGTTGGGAAGCTAGAAATCACAGCGCCAACTATTTCAGGACTGGAATGTTCAGAAATCATTTCAGAAACCTTAAAAGTCTTCTTTGACAAAAATGTTAAGAATGATTCAGATGCTTCTTATGAGAGGATTACTGATAAATTTGGGAATAAAATAAAAATAATAATGGGTGAAAACAGGGAAGAACATAAATAAAAATGTTTCATAAAAATTCATAAAGATTTTATTCAGGCCATTAAGTTTAATAGATTAAACTTAATGGCCTGAATTCTTGGACTAATTAAACTATTCCTATAAATAATATTTAAAAAGTTAAATTATTTATTGTCTGGTTAAATATCTAGTGATATATTTAGACTAATGAAAACGATTAAATTCAATAAATTCCACAAAAAAATCGTTTCATTATAAAAAATGACTTTCCTTAAGGAAAGCACAAAATTTAAGGGGGAAAAATCATGAATAAGAAAACACTTGCACTTGTACTTACTCTAGTTTTTGTTGTTTCGTTATTTTCCGGTTTCGCACCTGCTAGGATTGCAGCGAATACTACTGACCTTAAGGTTGCATTAGCCAATTGTCCGACAACCCTTGATCCTGTAGCTATGTTCCCAACACAGTCGGATCAAACTGTTTATAAAAGTATTTATGACACAGTTGTAAAATTCGATAAAGCGGGGAAGGTAATTCCGTCTGTGGCGAAAAGTTGGAAAATTAGTGCTGATGGAAAAACATATACCTTTAAAATCAGAACAGACATTAAATTTCATGATGGAACTGCACTTACAGCAGAAGATGTTGCGTTTTCTATAAAAAGAAACTTAGGTAATTCATATTCTGGTAAGTATTACTATTCCATGTTTGTTAAAGATGCAGTTGCAACTGATAGCTCTACAGTTGTGCTAACGACTTTTAACAGATATCAAGTCACATTACTTTGGTTAGCAAGTTCGGTTTTTATTACACCTAAAGCAGCTGTAACTAAAGATGCTGCAGCGTTTGCAGCTGATCCAATAGGCTCTGGACCTTATAAATTTAAAAGCTGGGTAAAAGGAAGTAGTATTGATTTTGAAAGAAATGCTACATATTTTGCTAGTAAATCAACATTTAAAACAATGAAAATAAGATTCATCGCAGATGCAGGAACACAAGCGATTGCACTTCAAACTGGTGAAGTGAATTTTATGGTTAATGCTAATGCTTCTGATACACGTGATTTGAAAACAAATAGCAAACTTCAATTCGTTCAGTCTACAGGTTCGTTTACATATCAAATGGGACTTTATAATTCAGGAGCTACTAAAAATCCAGCAATAAGAGAAGCTATAGCTCTTGCAATTAATAAAAAAGAAGTAATCCAAATAGCTGTCGATGGATTGGGGAAAATTTCAAATAGCAACGTTTCGGCTATGGTATTTCCAGAATATGCTGGTAGCAATGATATAAAATACAATCCAACGAAATCTAGACAAATTTTAAAGAATTTAAAATATACACCAGAGATATTCCCGATTACCATAATTACACTTGCACCACAAGATACGAAGGTTGCAAATGTAATAGCATCCCAGCTTTTAGCTGTAGGTATGACAGTCAAGGTACAGCAGGTTGAAATGGCATCATTTGGTCAACAGCTCATGGCAGGTAAAGTACAAATTTATGTTGCTCAAGGTGGTGGAATTCAAGTTGGACCTCTCGATGGACTTGATGGATATACTATAGCAGTAGACAGATATAAGAGATTTGTTGATATGCCAGCGTATGACACTCTTGTCGCATCATTGCAAAATGTTTCAGACGCAAAGAAGCTAAAAGCAGGCATTTTAAAAGCATATAAAATGTATAACACTAATTACCAAACACTACCTTTGTTCGATGCATATATTAATGTAGTGGCAACTAAAGGTATCAAAAACGTAGTTACAAATTATGCGATGGTTTATGAACTGGGGAATTTAACATACTAGTATTTTTTATTTAAGTTTTAATGCATGTGATATAAAAAACTGAATGGTGCTCTTAAGAGCACCATTCAGTTTAAGAACTATAATTCATACTCGAAAATCTTAATAAGGACGTGAGTCAGATTGTATAAGTTTGTACTTAAAAGAATATTATTATTAATACCTATTTTAATAGGAGTAATTTTCATAATATTTACCATTTTATCTTTCACCCCAGGAGATCCTGGAACTTTAATACTAGGAGTGAATGCCCCTCCACAATCTATTGATCAATTAAATCATGATTTAGGTTACGACCAACCATTTATAGTTAGGTTCGTAAATTATTGTTGGAACGCTTTACACGGAGATTTCGGGAAATCGTATCTAACGGGAGAACCAGTTTTTAAGGAAATATTCCAAAAATTCCCTATAACTTTGCAGCTTGCAATATCTTCGGTAATAATAGCTGTTGTCATTGGAATATCCGTTGGTATTCTTTCAGCAGTTAAACAGTATTCAATTGCTGATATGATTAGCACTGTACTTGCGATGTTTGCAGCATCAATACCTCAATTCTGGCTTGGAATGATGCTAATGTTGATTTTTTGTTTGGAATTAAAGTGGCTACCTACTAGTGGAACGGATGACTGGAGGTCTTTTATTCTTCCCTCTTTTACACTTGCAATACCTATGGCCGCTGGATTGCTTAGGATGACTAGATCAACCATGTTAGAAACCATTAGGCAAGATTATATTAGGACAGCACGGTCTAAAGGTGTAGTGGAAAGAATAGTTATTTGGAAACATGCCTTGAAAAATGCACTGTTACCAGTAATTACAGTTATTGGCATGATGTTTGGAGCATTAATAGGTGGAGCGGTATTAATAGAGGTTGTATTTGGAATGAATGGAGTAGGAACACTTACACTTGTAGCTATTCGCTCTAAAGATATTCCTGTTGTAATGGGAACACAGCTTTTCTTCTCATTTATTTTTATGATAGTAATGCTTATTGTAGATGTTCTCTACGCATTTATTGATCCGAGAATAAAATCTAGATATATTAAGTAGGAGGAGAGAATATGAGCGTAGATTTAAAAAAGAAATATAAAAAGAATAATCAAATTAAAGAAATTTGGCGAAGAATATTAAAAAATAAGCTTGCTGTCGTTGGATTGATTGTTATAGTAATTTTTATTTTAGTTGCAATTTTTGCTGATGTTATAGCAAATTATGACAATATGGCAATTGCTCAAAATGGAGATATTAGATTACAAGGACCGAGTTTAAGTCATTTATTTGGAACAGATGCCTATGGACGAGATGTTTTTGCAAGAATTGTTCATGGCGCTAGAGTATCGTTATCAATAGGTATTACATCTACAATAATTTCAGTTATTGTAGGCGGGTTCCTTGGTGCAATTACTGGATTCTATAAAGGAATAATTGATTCGATAATTATGAGAATTATGGACATTATGCAGTGTATTCCATCATTGCTCTTGGCAATTACCATAGTTGCTGCATTAGGTCCTGGAATAGAAAATGTTCTTATAGCTATGACTATTTCAACAGTACCTGGGTTTGTTAGAATAACTAGATCTACAGTATTAACAGCAGTTGACATGGATTATGTTGAAGCTGCAAGATCATGTGGAACAAAAAACAGTAGAATTATATTTAGGCATATATTGCCAAACGCTATGGGGCCAATTATTGTTCAAGCAACAATGGCTGTGGCAGGCATGATAATGGCAGCTGCAGGACTTAGTTTCTTAGGGATGGGTATGCAACCACCGGCACCTGAGTGGGGTGGAATGCTTACAGAAGGAAAAGAATACATGCGTCAAGCGCCTTATCTAGTTGCATTTCCAGGCATGGCGATTGTTTTGATTTCATTGTCAATTAATTTATTTGGTGATGGGTTAAGAGATGCTATGGATCCAAAACTTAAAAACTAAAATTTGTACTAAATATTATGAAGCAGACAATATTATGAACAGAGTATCCGAGAGGAGTTAAACAAATGTCAGAAAAGTTACTCGATATAAAAGATTTGTATATTCAATATAAAACAGATCAGGAAACAGTTTATGCGGTTAATGGCATTAATATTCACCTTTATAAAGGTGAAACATTAGGATTAGTAGGTGAAACTGGTGCAGGAAAAACTACTACAGCACTTAGTATTTTAAAGCTTTTACCATTTAATACAGGCAAAATAAAAAGTGGTGAAATAATTTTGGATGGCGTTCAAATAATTAAACAGTCAGAATCAGAAATGAGAAAAATTAGAGGCGAAAAAGTTTCTATGATTTTTCAGGATCCGATGACAAGTCTTAATCCAGTTTTAACAGTTGAAGACCAAATAGCTGAAGTTCTCAGAACTCATAAGAAAATGTCAAGACAAGAAATAAGTGATAGAGTTGACGAAATGCTTGAACTTGTTGGTATCCCATCTAGAAGAAAAAAAGAATACCCTCATCAGTTTAGTGGTGGAATGAAACAGAGAGTGGTTATTGCTATTGCTCTCGCATGTGATCCACAGCTTTTGATTGCGGATGAACCTACCACAGCACTTGATGTTACAATTCAAGAACAGGTGCTTTGTATGATTGATGATCTTAAAAAGAAATTTAATACTTCCATGCTTTTAATTACACATGACCTAGGAGTAGTAGCGGAAACATGTAATAAAGTAGCCATAATGTATGCAGGCGAAATAATAGAGTATGGAACCGTTGAAGATATTTTTGAAAGCGAAAAACATCACCCTTACACAGAAGGTTTATTTGGAGCGATACCTAATCTTATTGAAAAGACTAAAAGATTGGTAGCTATACCAGGCTTGATGCCTGATCCGACTGATTTACCAACTGGTTGTAAATTTCATCCTAGATGTTCTAAGTGTATGGAAATATGTAAAACACAATTACCAATAGATTTTGTTGAAAACGAACACACTATTAAGTGTCATTTATTCGTTTAGATATTTATCTAAGAAATAATGATTTCCTTGTTATTATGGAAATTCGCCCTATAACTATCTAGAATAATTAAAAAAGGAGCGAAAATATTGATGAGTACACCTCTGATTCAAACAAAAAATTTAAAAAAATATTTTAACACGCCGTATGGTAAATTACATGCGGTAGATGGTGTTAATATTGAAATCAATCAAGGGCAAACGTTAGGTGTTGTTGGTGAGTCTGGTTGTGGAAAAAGTACTCTTGGAAGAGTTCTTATACGTCTTATTGAGGCCACCGATGGAGAAATTATATATGAAGGTTCTGATATTCTTAAGTATAACGAAGAGAAATTAAGAAAAATTAGAAGAGAAATGCAAATTATATTTCAAGATCCTTATTCAAGTCTGAATCCCAGACTAACTGTGAGCGAATTAATTGCAGAACCTTTGATTGTTAACAAAGTTTTTAAAAGTAAAAGGGATATGGAAGCTCGTGTGGTTAAGGCTATGGAAACTGTTGGATTAGCTGAAAGATTAATAAATACCTATCCTCACGAACTTGATGGTGGAAGAAGACAAAGAATCGGTGTTGCACGTGCAATCGTGCTTGAACCAAAATTCATCGTTTGCGATGAGCCAGTATCAGCGTTAGATGTTAGTATTCAGGCGCAGATTTTAAATCTACTTATGGATTTACAAGAAGAAATGGGTTTGACATATATGTTCATATCTCATAACCTTTCTGTTGTAAAACACATAAGCAATGAAATTCTCGTTATGTATTTGGGCAAATGCGTTGAAAAAGCAACTCCTGATCAAATCTTTGAGAACCCAAAACATCCTTATACTCAGGCACTTCTCAGTGCTATACCTGTTGCAAGTTTAAAATATAAAAGAGACAGAAAACTAATTACAGGTGAAGTAACAAGTCCTATTAATCCACCAGTTGGATGTAGATTTGCCTCAAGATGCTCATTTGCTACACCAGAATGTTCTAGTCGAAATTTTGAGCTAAAAACTATTGATGTTGGACACTCAGTTGCTTGTAGGCTCTACGAGTAGACAGAAAACTAAACATAAATTAAGTAAAAATCGATTTTCGATTAAGATTCAAGGACATTTGTATAACAAAAGCATTGACAGATGTCCTTTTTCTCTGTTAATATATTAAAAATGCCTTTGAAATTAAATTTTTTAAAGAAGGAGAGTAGTTACATATGAAAAGATTATTTGAGTTGAATCATAAATTATTACTAGTCGTCAAACTAGTCCTAGTCGTTCTTTCAGTCTTAGTCGTCGCAGAACTAACTGCTCTACTACTAAGTCTGAATAACACACTAGGACTTATTGTGCTGCTAACAGCAGCGCTACTTATAGAATTAAATATTTTAAAGACAATGAAGAGAAATAGTAGAATGTCTGTAGCTTTACAGAGAAGGGGTGTATGCTGAGAACCCCTAAGTGTAGGAGTTCGAAGTCATCTCGGAGTCGAGTGTTGAAATAATAGT
>CAYZED010000016.1:49304-54547 GCA_964477445.1 uncultured Clostridiaceae bacterium
CACTTCCGGCACAGACCGTTATCTGAATGAAGAAATAAATATGGGTGGTACCGCGGATTCGCCCCAGGAAACTGGGATGGATTCGTTTTTTTGTGCTTCTAAATATTAATTATCAAAATAATATATAAAAAAATAGGAGGAATAGGTATGAGATTTAATGGTGCGGAGATTACAATAAAATTACTTGAAATGAGAGGAATAACACATATTGCAGGGATTCCTGGAGGGGCAAATTTACCACTATATGATGCGCTTAGCAAAAGTTCAATAATGCATGTTTTGTCAAGAAGTGAACAGGGTGCTGGATTTATTGTACAAGGTATAGCCAGAACAACAGGTAAAGCTGCAATATGTTTTGCGACAGCGGGTCCTGGAGTTACAAACATAATAACAGCAATTGCAGATGCCAAACTTGACTCGGTTCCAATTATTGCTATTACAGGTCAGGTCCCATATTCGCAAGTTGGAACAGACGCTTTTCAGGAAGTCGATACATACGGACTTACTGTGCCTATAACTAAACATAATTTTTTCGTAAGATCAGCAGCAGAGCTTTTAACAATTATTCCAGAGGCGTTTGCGATAGCAGAAAATGGAAGACCGGGTCCAGTAGTTATTGATATCCCTAAGGATGTTCAACTTCAGATGTGCGAATTTGACGAGTGGCCAGACATGTTAAATATTACTTTGAAGAATCTGACTAAAACTAACAGAACAATTAGAGACGTTGAAATTAAAACAGCAGCCAATATGATTCAAAACTCAAAGAAGCCAATTATGTACATTGGTGGAGGCGTGACAGGTTCTTTAGCTCATGAGGCCGTTTATGAACTTGCGACTAATAACAATATTCCAGTAGCAAATACATTAATGGGGATAGGTGGTTTTCCTTCAGATAATGATTTGAGTCTAGGGATAATAGGAATGCACGGCTCAAAAGCTACGAATTTACTTTTTAAGGAAGCTGATTTGGTAATTGCTTTAGGTGTTCGTTTTGATGATAGAGCCATAGGAAATACTTCGAGATTTTGCAAAAATGCCTCGTTCATTCATGTTGATATCGATCCTTCAGAAATAAATAAAATCAAACAGGCGCATATTTCATTAGTTGGAGATGTGAAAGAAATAGTTGAAGCTATAACTAAACAAGTTAAAAAAGATGATCGTGTTGAGTGGGTTGAAGAAATAATAAAATGCAAAGAATCATTTCCAATTATAATGCCAGAAGACAAAAATGTTTATCATCCACTTAATTTCATAAAAAACATCAGTTCAATCGCTGACAAGGATTCAATAATCACAACGGATGTTGGACAACACCAAATGTGGGCAGCACAAATATATCCTGTAAATAGACCTAGAAGGTTTTTAACATCAGGAGGCTTAGGAACCATGGGATTTGGCCTTCCAGCAGCTATAGGCGCGGCGCTTAGTAATCCTTTGAATCAAATTATATGTATTACAGGCGACGGCTCAATCCTCATGAACATTCAGGAATTGGCTACTTTGGTTGATTTTGATTTGAATGTTAAGATATTCATTATGAACAATAAACATCTTGGACTGGTCCGACAACTGCAAGAGTTCTTCTATAAAAAGAATTATTTTGCGACTAAATTCATTAGTAATCCAGATTTTGTTCAAATCGGGAAAGGCTTTGGAATTAAGGGAGTAGATTTAGTTGGGGTAGAAAATCCAGATCAAATAATTAGAGAGATTTTGAATGAAAAAGGACCATGTATTATAAATGTACCAGTCGATTTTAAAGATAATGTTCTGCCAATAGTTCCACCTGGTTCGGCAAATTATGAAATGTTGGAGGAAATATAAATGGTAATAAATGAAAAACTAGTAATTAAACTGATTGTTACAAATCATCCTGGAGTTATGTCTCATATAACAGGATTGTTTTCAAGACGTGCGTTCAATTTAGAAGGAATATTATGTGGAGCAATAACAGGTAGTGAAAAGAGTGTGATGTATCTACTAGTTAAGAATGATGAACGTTTAGAACAGATAATTAAACAACTGAAAAAGCTTTATGATATACAAGATGTATCAATAATGGAACACTATAATCCGTTAGTTTTTTCTGAAATTGACGAATTAATTAAAAGTGAATAAAAATTCCATTAATAAAAGTTCCGTTAATAAAGGTTGAAAAGTATGCGTTTCGAAACTACAAATAGTGTATATTTCGTGTTATAATTCCTCTATAGGATATTTAGTATTAACTATGGAGGAAATTTTATGAATTTAAGAAGACCAGTAGTTATTATTGTCGATGATGAACCGATGATTACTGAGACTATTTGTACATATCTTGAGCTGACTACAGATTATGATTTGAAATCTTATAATGATCCTGTTTTAGCGCTTGAAGAAATGAAAGAATATGAATTTGATGTTGTAGTATCAGATTTTTTAATGCCGCACATTAATGGTTTGGATTTTTTATCAAAGGTTAAGACTTTTGCACCACAATCTATTATGGTTATCTTAACTGGATATGCTGATAAAGAGAATGCTATAAGAGCTATTAATGAATTGGATTTATTCCAATACGTTGAAAAACCTTGGGATAATGATAAACTAAAACTAATTATTAGAAATGGCATTGACAAAAAAAGGCTCTCGACAGAACTGGAAGAAAAAGTAGTTGAACTTAAAAGAAGTAACAAAGAAATATATGAAACGAGGCTGGAAATCATTAAGAAACTAGGAAGAGCGGCAGAATATAAAGACAATGAAACTGGAATGCACGTAGATAGAATGAGTAAATATTGTTATCACATCGCATTAGAATACGGATTACATGAATCGGAAGCTGAACTTTTAATGACAGCTTCACCGATGCATGATATAGGGAAGATTGGAATTCCAGATTATGTTCTCCAAAAACCAGGTAAGCTCGATTCGGATGAATGGGGAATAATGAGTTCGCATCCAAAAATAGGAAGTGAAATAATTGGTAATAGCAGCGCGGATTTATTATCAATAGCGAAAATAGTAGCTATCCAGCACCATGAAAAGTGGAATGGAAAGGGTTATCCTAATGGCATGAGCGGTGAAGACATACATGTTTTCGCTAGAATTACAGCAGTTGCTGATGTTTTTGATGCAGTTGTGAGTAAAAGGCCATATAAAGAAGCGTGGACAATTGAGAAAGCATTTGAACTTATTGAAAGTGAAAAGGGAGAGCATTTTGATCCCAAAGTAGTAGAAGCTTTCTTTAGAGCAAAAGATAAAATTGTGGAAATAAAACTTAGCTGTGAAGAGTGAAGTATGAAATAAAACTTAGCTGTGAAGAATAAATTTTGAAATAATACAGCGGAGGTGATGAGCTTGTCAAGACATGAAAGTTGGCATCTGTTTGTGGCACCAATTTACATAAAAAAACAAGGTGAATCTGGTTATAGCACGGCTGAATATGCAGGTGCATTAAAAAAAGAAATACTGAGAGACAGTCATTTTAAATTGAAAGAGCGAAGATTTCACATTGAAACGCCTAATGACTATAATGTCTTCCAGTATTTTTTTGATGATGCGAGAAGATCAATATTTTGGTTTGATAATGCAGAGAATAGAAACGATGGGGCTATTCTTTTTAGGTTAAATGTAACTGATAGACCATATAAAAATGAAGATGCGGAACCTATAGGTGAAATACTGTTAAGGATTTTTGAGAGTAATAAACAATCAGTCGAAGTAAAAAATGATGTAAATCAAGAAGCTCAGGAAAATCAAAAAACTAAAGAGAATCAAGAAGCTCAGGAAAATCAAGAAAATCATGAAACTAAAGTTAACAAAGCGATATTGCTTGATGAGATTCAATTAGATCTTATGGATGTTGACATTACATTTTATCAGTTTGGTGTTGGGAATATTAGTTTTCTTTGTAGATACAGACACCCAACTGATCTTCCAGGACATGAACAAGAATTTTACAAATATGTTCTAATGATTAATGATAGAATGCGAAGACTTTATTTACATTGGCTCTCAAAAGGTTTAGAAAACTGTTCACCAGATGATTTGTCCGCAAGAATCACTGCACAAGTTGACGGCAGGGCGCCATATCATGATATTAGAATCTCAGTGCATGATAAGAATTGTAACCAACCTTATTGTGAAGAAGATTTTATTGAAGAAGACTATAGTAATTGTTTAGTATATGAAGCTTTAGATATGTCTGGAGTTAATAGGCCATCTTTACTTGAGTATACACTTGGTGGAATGGACAAAAAAAGACTTGGATTATCTTTTGAATTACTTGAGGATAACAGAATGTTTGTGGTTTCATATATTTTGCCAAGACATTTAGAAAATTTTCTTGATATCACGAAATGGAATGGACTTGAAAGCTTATATGAAACAAATAATTGGCATAAAATATTAACAATCGATTCTCCTAAAAATAGCATGATCACAAATAACGCTGATACTAGAAGGCTTAATGTTATCACGAACACATATACTAGATGGCTTGATAAAGATGAAATTAGTAATACTACCTTATTTGGATACACTAAACATAGCCTTGTAATGATTGGAAGTAGAAGTAATTTTCACTTCAAAAATGTTGTAAAATTGAATTTTCTTCATCAATACAGCGAAATGGTCAGGCTTGTTCTTGCACAGTCAGCTTCGGTACATTTGTTTGGGAAGGTGATTTATGATATATCTGGAAAAATTTCATCATCCGGCAATGAATTGGCGTTTGGAGCCGACAAAAAACTCTATTCTGAGGTTTCCACATTTAAACAATCAATTAACGATTTTACCAATAGACTTTTGTTTAGATTATACAGATTAATACAAGGCAAACAAGAAATATCAACACATATGAATGAAATGAAGGAAGAAATAAATCAATTATCAGATCATATGGATATGCGTCAAAGACAAAATCAAGAAAAAAGCATACATTTGTTGACGCAGACTACGATAATTCTTGGGGTGTTAACATTTATTACTGGATTTTTTGGTTCAAACTTCTTTTCTATGGAAAATGGACGAATGATTGTGGATTTACGCTCATTTGCTCTGTTTTTTGGAATAATGATTATTTCATATATTGGTGCTTCTTTTATGCCAAGTTTCGGGAAAATTTCGTTTAGAATAGGTGACAAAATTAGAAACATTTTTAGTAAAAGAAAAGAAAATAAAAGAAAAGAAAATAAAAAAAAAAAATAAAGAAAGAATGTTATAATTTATATATCAAATATTTTGGAGGTGTAAAA
>CAYZED010000016.1:54557-62418 GCA_964477445.1 uncultured Clostridiaceae bacterium
TAATCAGGTATTTAAATGCGGAGTTTGTGGTAACATTGTTGAAGTTGTTCATGCAAGTGGCGGAGAACTAGTTTGTTGTGGTCAACCAATGACACTGCAGATAGAAAACACTGTCGAAGCCTCAAAAGAAAAACATATCCCAGTAATCAAGAAAATTGAAGGCGGAATACATGTCAATGTTGGAAGCGTGGAGCACCCGATGGAAGAAAAACATTATATTGAATTTATCGAAGTTATTTTCGGAAAGAAAGTAATGAGAAAATACTTACTTCCAGGAGATAAACCAGAAGCATGTTTCAAGGCTAAAGATCTAACATTGTTTGATTTGCCAGAAGAAGAAACTTCATATTGCGAAGGTAGTAAATGCAATTTTGAATGTAAAAATGACTGTGGTGAAACAATAGAACTAACAGTAAGAGCATATTGCAATTTGCATGGACTATGGAAAGCATAAGGGAAAAAGACGTCTTCGTCAAATTTACACATGAGTAAAAAATGAAACATTTAAAAGAAAACTGCCGAATAATCATGCAAAGCGAGTAACTTCGATTATTGCTTTGGTTTTCGGCAGATTTAAGTTTCAAACTAAAAATTGGAGGGACACCATTGAAAAATAATACTAGAATAATAATTGTTGGAGCAGGTTTTGCAGGTGCATCAGCGTCAAAAAAAATATTTAATGGTCTTCCGTTTGATTCTGATGTAAAGATTACCGTTATTGATAAAAATGATTATGTCACAATGCTTCCCTCGCTACCTGATATTGCAGGAGGAAGGGTTGATGAAGAAGTTGCTACTGCAAAGATAAAAAATGTTATTCCTAAAGGCATTGATTTTATTCAGTCAGAGGTTAAGTCAATCGATTTAATAAGGAAAAAAGTTATTACTTCTAACGATGAATTCAAATACGATTTTTTAGTTATAGCACCTGGTTCTGTTACGAATTTTTACGACAAAGACGACAAATTCAAATCGAATTATAAACTTGACAGTCTTGAAGACGCAAAAAAAATCAGAACTGACTTTTCAAACTATATAAAAAATAGGGATGAACTCAATGTTGTAATTTCTGGAGCAGGTTTTACTGGCCTTGAATTAGCATGTAATCTTTTTCATCTATCAAGTAAAACTAACAAGAAGACAAATTTTTATATGGTTGAACGTTCATCAAGAATAATGAATTTTTTGTCTGAAAAAAGAAGTGACTTTATAAAGAAAAGTATGGACAAAATTGGCATCAATGTTATCCTAAACGATGAAGTTAATCAAGTAATTGATGGAACTGTCATATTTAAGAAACATGAAAAAATTGAAGATGCATTTTTCGCTTGGTGTTCTGGAGTAAAGATGGGGCTTTCGATTACTGGTAACCAAAAGATGACAAGTGATTGTAGGATTATAGTTGATGATAATTTAAGAATCTCAGAGCATAAAGAAGTTTTTGTTGCAGGTGATGCAGCTTATTTTACCGTAAATAAAGTTCCAATAAGACGTTCGGTGAATTTTTCAGCAATGCAAGGATCACTCGTTGGGAAAAACATCTTAGCGCTTATAAAGAATGAAAAAATGAAGAAGTTTAAAGCCATAGATCTTGGTTGGGTTATACCATTATATATTACTAGTATTGGAGAAGCTTTTGGCTACCCAACTAAGGGGAGATTAGGGATTATGCTTCATTATGCTATGTGTGGTATAAAAAATTATAGTATTAAGAATTTTATTAGATATATTTTATTTGCTTTTCAGTTTGTTGGAACAAAAGTAAAAAAGAAAGGTAACTAGAATTGTTTGATTATAAAACATTAAAGATTCTTTTTATGAAAGAGCTTAATCTGGTATCGGATGAATTGGATAGATTCACTGATGATATTGAAGATGATAACATAAAGAATTTGGTGTACTATTTTATTAAGAAAAAAGGCAACCTTCTCAGACCATCATTGATTATTCTTAGCTATTTATCAGCATCAAATGGAAAAGAAATAACTACCTATCTCATAAAATTAGCTGCGGCAGTAGAACTAATTCACTCAGCAAGTCTTATTCATGATGATGTCATAGACCTAGAAGTGATTAGGCGAGAACAGAAAACAATAAATCATATTGAAGGCAATAAAGTCGCAGTTTTGGTTGGAAATATTTTTTTTGTTCAGGCATTGAAGATAATTAATCAGATTTCAAATAATTCTCGAACAGACTTAATTCGCCCGCAAGACTTGACAGAGCTAGATAGTTTAAGCGAAAACACATTAGATCTGATCAGAGATATGTGTACAGGGGAGATTATTCAATCAAAGATAGATAGTTCAAATGTTGATATTGAAGACTATAAAAGAATCATTAACCTTAAGACCGGCAGACTGATTGAATTCGCATGTTATTATGGTGCTTTGATAGGCCTAAATGCTAATACCTCAAATTTAAATAAAGAGAAAGAGACTGCTATTGCATTCGAAGGAAAAAAAACAAAGTCAATATATTTACCTTCAATATATAAAAAAATTGGCCAAATTATTGGAGTTATTTATCAAATTAATGACGATAGGACTGATAAGGATTTTGTGGTTAAAAATGAGTCCGAGATAGAATCTTATATAGATGAATTAAGAGAAGAATATAAAGCATTAGTCACAGATTTACCAAATAACAAATGGACAGAGATGTTCATCAAAATTGGAAGTTCAATATTTTAAACTGATAGGAGAAACATATGGATTTAGCGTTAGTTTTAGCAAGATTACAATTCGCCACTACCACTATTTATCACTTTCTTTTTGTACCTTTAACATTGGGGCTTTCTATACTCGTAGCGTGGTTCCAAACTCGTTATTATTTTTCTGGGAATGAAGATTTTAAACGACTAACCAAATATTTTGGTGGACTTTTTATTATTAATTTTTCTTTAGGAGTTGCTACCGGTATCGTTCAAGAATTTCAGTTTGGAATGAATTGGTCAGAATACTCAAGATTTGTGGGTGATATTTTTGGTGCACCCCTTGCAATTGAGGCACTTGTGGCTTTTTTCTTAGAATCAACTTTGCTTGGAATCTGGATTTTTGGTTGGGGCAAATTACCGAAAAAAATACATTTAGCTTGCATTTGGCTAGTAGCTATTGCTAGTAGTTTGTCGGCTTTTTGGATTATTGTTGCAAATTCTTTCATGCAAGAACCAGTGGGCTATGTTTTAAGAAATGGCCGTGCCGAGATGACGGACTTTTTTGCGATAATAACTAATCAGCATGTCTGGCTTCAATTCCCACATACACTTTTTTCAGGATTTGTAACAGCCTCGATTTTTGTTATAGCTGTAAGCGCATATAATATTCTTAAGAAAAAAGAGGCTGATGTATTTATTAAAAGTATTAAAATTGCAGCGATATTTGGTTTCGTGAGCTTAGTCATACTCATTGGAATTGGTGACTTACAGGGGAAATACTTGGTGAAAAATCAGCCGATGAAGATGGCTGCAGCAGAAGCTCTTTGGGAATCTAAAGAACCAGCGCCACTTAGCATCTTTGCGATTATTGATGAAAAAAACAAAACGAATAAATTTGATATTGGGATACCATCAGCGCTTAGCTTTATGAGTTATAACAACTTTACCTCAAGAGTAGAAGGCATAAATGATATCCAACTCCAAATGGAAAAGGAACTAGGACCTGGTAATTATATACCACCTGTAACAGTAACTTATTGGAGCTTTAGAATAATGGTTTTTGTTGGACTCTTTATGATGCTAATTTATGCACTCATTGCATATTTTGTTTACATTAAGAAAAATATTCAGGACAAAAAATGGCTACTAAAGGCACTGATAATTGCACTTCCTTTGCCATACATTTGTAATTCCACAGGCTGGATTTTGGCTGAAATAGGCAGGCAACCTTGGATTGTATACAAAATCCTAAAAACTTCGGATGGATTATCTAAAGTTGTATCATCGGGATATGTTCTAACTTCATTAATAGGATTTGTTTTGGTATACTCTGTACTTGCAATATTCTGTGCTTATTTAATGATTAGATATATTAGAAGCGGCGGTTCCGACGGACTAATAATTGACGAAAAGAAGGAGGCGTAATAATTATGGAACTTTCAACACTTTGGTTTGGTATAATTGCGGTTCTATTTATTGGTTTTTTCTTCCTTGAAGGATTCGATTATGGAGTTATGATGCTAATGCCGTTTTTAGGCAAAAACGATATAGAAAAAAGAATACTCATTAATGCAATAGGTCCTCACTGGGATGGAAACGAAGTTTGGCTACTAACTGCAGGCGGAGCAATGTTTGCAGCATTTCCAAATTGGTATGCCACAATGTTTTCGGGATTCTATTTGCCACTTTTTCTTATATTAATTGCATTGATTTTTAGAGCTGTTGCTTTTGAGTTTAGAAGCAAAATTAATAATATCAAATGGAAATTATTTTGGGATTGTGCCCTATCAATTGGTAGTGCGCTGCCAGCACTGCTTTTTTGCGTCGCACTCGCAAATTTACTTAAGGGCGTGCCGATCAATTCATCTATGCAATACGCAGGCGGATTCTTTAATCTGCTTTCACCATTTACTATTTTGGCTGGGTTATCAGGAGTTCTATTATTCCTATACCATGGAGCAGTTTTCATAAATTTAAAAGTATCAGGTGATTTAACTTCTAGAGCAATGAAAGTTGGCTATAGACTGGGGCTTGCTAGTATTTACTCATGGTTAGCATTGTCATTATATTCTGTAATGTTATTTTGGGGCAAAGGCAAGTTTGTTGGAATGATACTAATTGGCTATGTATTCGTACAAATACAAAAGGATAAGATCAGGGATTGCCATGATAATGAACGGAATTACTATTGCATTGGCTGTAGCAGCTCTATTTGCGGCATTATATCCTAATGTTATGGTTTCTTCGCTTGACCCAAATTTCTCGCTAACTATAAAAAATGCATCTTCATCTCCATATACTCTAAAGATAATGACAATAATTTCACTGACTGTTGTACCAATTGTTTTGGCATATCAGGCTTGGACATATTGGGTATTTAAGAAAAGGATTTCGGGTGACAAACTCGAATATTAAGAGGATATAAATTTGACTATTAAGAAATTAAACTCGTGTATTAAGTATATTAAATCGACTACTAATAAGAGGAATTATGTTAAATAAGAAAATGAATAAAGAAATCAATTCAATTTCATACTGGGTATCAATCGCAGCGACATCAATTGTCGCTGTGTTTTTAATGCTGATTTTTTCATTTCTGATGGCAAAATCCATTGACGTTACAGTTTTTAAAAGAGATAAAATTTCAGAATTAGCAATAGTAATACCCTTACTAATAATTGTATTGATTATTAGATCAATAATTAGCTATTTATATGATTATTTAGGCAAAGAATTTGGACTAAAGATAAAAAAGAAAATTAGGAAAAACATTTTTGATTCCTTCATAAAATTAGGACCGATAGGATTGCGCGAAAAAAAGACAGCGGAATTAGTTTTCAAAACTTCAGATGCACCAGACAAAATAGAACCTTATTACTCTGATTTTTTGCCACACTTTATTAGTGTTTGTGCTTCGACTTTGATAATATTATGTTTCATATTTGCAACTGATTGGCTAAGTGGAATTGTAATGATGCTCACAGCTCCACTAGTGCCTTTGTTTATGTTCTTAATTGGAAGGACAAGCGAATTCGTCAATAAACGTGCTTGGAGCACTATGGAAGAGATGGGAAATAAATTTCTTGAATTACTCAAAGGAATGAACACGCTCAAACTATTCAACAAATCAAAAACAAGAAGATTATACTTGAACGAAGTCAACGAAAAATTTAGAAAAAATACAATGTCAGTATTAAGAGTAACTTTTTTGACCTCATTCATCATGGAATTTATTACTACAATGAGTACCGCGATGGTTGCTGTGTTCTTAGCTGTTCGATTAATTTATGGGCAAATGGATTTTTTTACAGCATTTTTAGTACTATTAATTATTCCTGAGTATTTCCAACCAATTAAATTACTTGGACAAAAATATCATATCTCCACAGCCGCAAAGACGGCATATTTTCAAATAGAGTCAATTATTAATACGGAAGAAAGAAGAGAAACATTTTCTGAAAACGTTGAACTATCTGAAAACATTACAATATCAAAAAAGGAAATTACAATAAAACAAAATGCACAACTACACGAATCTGACAAATTTGATCGTGTTTTAATTGAAAACCTTTCATATAAATATAGATCAGGAAACCAAGTAATTAACACTCTCAATCTAGAGATAAATGAACCTGGCTTATATGCAATTACTGGAAAAAGCGGGGTTGGGAAAACAACATTAAACATGCTTCTGTTGGGTTTTGATAGAAACTATAATGGCAATATAAAGCTAGGAAATTATGAGGTTTCTAGCTTGCATCAGACTGAAATGAATAAAAGAATTTCATATGTTAGTCAAAATCCTTTTCTCTTTAAAGGTACTGTTTTTCAAAACATTACCATAGGTATTTTAGACAAGAATTATTCATTTGAAACCATAGAAAGTTTGCTGATTAAGTTTGATTTATCGGCGTTTATCAATAGACTTAGTGATGGATTGAAGAGCGTAATTGGAGAAGGCGGGACTCAGCTTAGCGGTGGGGAGTCTCAAATAATTGCGATTTTGAGAGCTATTCTTTCTAAATCCGACATTATTATACTTGATGAACCGACCTCAGCGCTTGACGTTAATTTGGAAGAGAAACTTATAAAAATTTTAAAAGAAATTTCCAAAGATAAGATTATAATTGTTACGGCACATAGACTTCCGACATTAATAGCAGCAAAAAAAATATTTTATATGGAAAATGGAATTTTTACTGAGCAAGGGACACATGATGAACTTATTGCTACTAGCAGTAAGTATAAAATGGCTATTAATGGTTGGTTAGGAGGAATATATGACTAACTTAATTAAACTTTTAACAAAACAAGATGGCTATAAATTACTTTTATCAGTCTTTGTAGGATTTCTAACCATATTAAGTGCTGCATCTCTTTTTGGCATCTCTACTTTTTTAATAACTTTTTGCGCACGCTTGCCGTCTATTGCCGATATTTCTGTAGCTGTTGTTGGTGTGAGATTTTTTGGACTAATTAGAGCAATCTTTAGATATTCTGAACGCCTTATTTCACATGATACTACTTTTAAAATAATTGCGGAATTTAGAAATAAGTTATTTTTAGAAATTGAAAGTTTTGAGAGCGCTGACCTAGAAAATCTGGACAAGAACAACGCATATAACTTGTTAGTGAATGATATTGAAGGCTTACAAGATTTTTATCTCAGGACTTTTTTGCCTCTTGGAATATGTATTTTATCAGGAATTGCTGCGTTTATAGCAATAAATCTTCTTTTTTATAAAGCGAGTTTTGTTTTTATACTAATTTTTACGTTGGGTATTTTTTTAGTTCCATCGTTAGCATTTATTTTTGGAAAAGCATATATTGGCGAACAGATGGAATTAAAGAATAAATTTAAAGAGCTTTTAATGAATTGTTACTCTTCATTACCTGAAATAATAATCAACTCTAAGCTTATAGAAGTAGAATGCGAGATTTCTTCAATTGAGAGCAAACTTGTAGAAATAGAAACAAAAATTAGTGTTGTAAGTACATTAGCACGCATTTTATCGAATTTTGGCGCCGGTATCTATATGGTCTTCCTAGTTTATGTTGGAACGCGAGCGATTGAGTTAAAAAGTATTGAGCCTATTGTTATCCCTATTGTGGTTCTAATGATACCACCAATTTTTGAATCAATGACTCCACTCGGGACTTTGTTCCAAAAGACTGAAGCCGCAAGAATTTCATCAGATAGGTTAA
>CAYZED010000016.1:62428-64482 GCA_964477445.1 uncultured Clostridiaceae bacterium
TTAAAGAAAATAAGTTCAAATAAAGATGATATAACTTTTAATGGGGAGTTACATGTAGATTTGCATGATTTGCATGATTTGAATGATTTGAATGAAACGAATGATTCGAGCAGATTTAGCAATTCGAACATTTCTAGCGGTTTTACAAAATTCTCGATTCGCGATGGATTTTACGCATATTCTAATAGTAAAGATTATATACTAAAAAATATCAAATTAACTTTTAATGAAGGTTCCAGTTCAGCCATTATTGGACTTAGTGGAGCCGGAAAAAGCACTCTGGCCAAATTATTAATTGAGATTTTTAATAAAAATGATTTTAATGAGTTTTCAGTAGTTGAACAAAACACTTTTTTGTTTAATGACAGCATAACAAATAATTTGACGCTATTTGATGATGGATTCAAGTTAGATGAACTTGAAAGAGTAATAGAAATTGTGGGTTTGAGCGAAGTAATTAGTAGCAAAGAAGATGGACTTGATTTTCAAATTGGAGAGAACGGCATGATGATTTCTGGTGGACAGCGTCAAAGAATCGCTATTGCGAGAGCGCTGCTATATAATAAGCCATTACTAATACTTGATGAAGCTTTTGCAGGTCTAGATATAGATTCGGAAATTGAAATTTTAAAAAACATAAGAAAAGCACATCCGAAGATGTGCTTGATTTCCATTACGCATAGGATATATCCAGATAATCACTACGATAAAATAGTGTTGGTTAAAAATGGAACTATAATTTGACAAGGAAAGAATTATGCTAAACCCCTTTCTTAGGAGTTCTATAACCTAGTAAAATTAGGATTCCTAAGATACTTATAAACGATACCGCAATATACATGTTTTTGAATCCATTATTTAATCCGTCTTGGAAAATTGAATCAATTTTTGATCTCATACTTTCCAGGATATTTATGTAATTTGTTTTCGCATCTTGAAAAGCTTGTGGAATGGCATCTTTTACTGCTTTCATAATTACTGAGGTTTCTTGCAGCAATTTTGTGTTATTCGTTATATCTTCTATTCCTGTATTAATTCCAGAAACAGCAGTAGTGAGACCTTTTTCGGCTTTAGTCAAACCTATTTGAGCAGTATTTAAATCTGCGTATTTCTTAGTAAGCGTGCTTAGCTGCACCGTAGTCTGATTTTTTTGATCCTTCATTTTAGAGATAGATATCTCCATATCTTTTATTGATTTAATCAAAGCGTCTTTATTCATGGTTCCGTCAGACATTCCTGCAGGAGGGCCTTGTGGGTCCGTTGCTCCCGTACCAGCGCCTGGAGACATTTGGCCACCTGATGTTTCACTTGTAGCCTCTGGAGTGATTTGTGAAGTATCTGTTTCGGCTATATTGGCTGGTGGATTCGATGAAGGACTAGTAGGTGGATTCGCCGAATATTTCTCTATCTGTGCTAGCGCTGTTTTCATTTTATCCAATGCTGTATTTTGTCCTTTTATTCCAGCATCAATTCCAGTTATCGCTTTTTTAAGTCCAGTAATTCCTTTTTCTATTCCTACTTTTGCTTTTTCCATATCACTAATGTTAGTTATGATTTTTTCTTTTTTTATGATTAAATAAGTTTCCTTAATTCTATAATAATATTTTTCTAAATTAAAAGTAGGACAAATAGCATCTTCCCAATTATTTTCATTATTTTCTGGTATTAAAAATTTAGGAATAAATTGTACATTTGTTATATTTCCTTTCTCATCTCTTAGTATTGTGCAAAAAAAATCTGCATAATGGTTCTCTAATTTATTATTTTTTTCTAATTCTTTTAATTCTTTAAAAGTCATTTTACACTTCTCCGTTTAATGTTGGTTTAATTTTCTTTATATACTTTATTGCAATTTCAATTGTTTCTATTGTATGCAATAAAAAATATTTTGTATAATTATCTTTTATTTCCTTTGATTCTTTATTAACTTCTAAAAAGTTTTTTAATATTGCTATAAATACATTCAATAGAAAAACATTTTTATATTCAGTTGTTAAATAAACTAATAAGTCTAAAACTTTATTATCTTTATTTATTTCGTATTTTAATATTTT
>CAYZED010000017.1:0-10690 GCA_964477445.1 uncultured Clostridiaceae bacterium
ATAGTAATACTTTTAATGCAAATAGCGTTACTGGGAAGGCATAGTAATACTTTTAATGCAAATAGCTTTACTTGGAAGACATAGAAACACTTTTAATGCGGATAGCGTTACTTGGAAGGCATAGTAATACTTTTAATGCAAATAGCGTTACAGGGAAGGCATAGAAATACTATTAATGCAAATAGCTTTACTTGGAAGGCATAGAAACACTTTTAATCTGTACGAATTTTCGTTATGTTAAATATTTATAACGAATTTGTTCGAAAATTAGTACGGGATAGCGTTACAAGCGGACGGGGCTGTGTCATTAGTTTCGAATGAAACATGATGACCAGCCCCTTATTTTTGAGATTTATGTGAATTGACGAAATAGGACAAAATATTAGGCGCTTTTCAGCGCCAATTTTCTCATGTTATGAGCTAGACTGACCAATCCCCACTCAATAGTGGTTTTCTCTAATCCCTTAAGGGAAAATCTACGCAATCCAAGATTGCCCTTGATATCCCCAAAGGCAGTTTCAACCTCTATGCACCTTCTCTTTCGAAGAAGAATACCTTGCTCCGAGGTCAAGTTTTTCTTTGCCTGCTTCTACTCATTCAGCCTTCGATTGATGTATATTTTCCTTATCGCATCAGGTTTGCTTGATTTCAAGCATTTATCCCTATATGGACAGTCGGTGCAATTTGTACTTTCGTATACTCGAATGAGACTCTCATATCCATTATCGCTCTTCTGCTTTTTCTCATATGAAAATAATAATGTGCGTCCAAATCCACAAACATAAAAATCGCCCTCTTCATCGTATTCCCAGTTCTGAACTCTAAGAATATCTTTTTTCCATTTCTTACTCGATTCTTTAAGAAATGTATTGTACTTTACATACCCATTCAATTTTTCTGACTCGAGATATTCATAATTTTCTTCACTGCCATATCCAGCATCTCCAATAATATTCTCTGGAAGCTTCCCATCAACGGTTCACAGCGTTTTTGACAATAATTATTTTATTCAATTGGATTCATAACAGCCACTATTTTGATGTGTTACAGGTGAGCGATTACGGCGAAGACTCGAAATCTTAACAGCAGTAATTCTAAACAGATAAGAGGCATGGATGCCGAGAATTTCAATGTTTGAATGCAGGATGCATAGTTTTGAAATTCAAACTAATTTAGAATTACTTTATATGATTTATTAGTCGGAGCCGGTTAGCGAATCTGCAATACGTCAAAATTAAAGGGGGTGTTATGACACATCCCCGCTTTCTATATCTTTCTAATCTTATCCATATAATATCTAATCATTAAACTATAAGCATAATCGTAAATTAAGAAAACTATTTGTGCAATAAACCAAACTATAATTATTAATACACTATTCCTCAGTTCTGCACTAATATTAATGTACGAAACTGGAATTTTAAATGAATTGATTATTTCTACTAGTGGCAATCCTAATGCCGAATAAATAAATACTAAAACAATTAAAACAATGTTAAAAAATACCAATTTCAATAGGTATTCCATGAATATTTTTCGTACTCCAGTTTCTATATAGCTCTTAACAATCGGATAGATTCCAAAAAACAAAATAAATGCAAATACTCCTCTAACGTTTCCAGATACGATTAAAAAAAGCAAAGAAGTAGATGCATAACATATAAGAGAGGTTCTTAGGTCAAACTCTAATAACAAAACCGCCATAGGTAGAGAAGACAACGCCAAAAGAAAAAGCCTACCTGTAGGTGCCAACATAGCTATATACAAAAGCACTACTGAAACTGCAACAAGTATACCTCCATATGCGAGTTTTTTATTCATATTTTTTACCTGTTAATCCAATCTATTTTAATAGTCATTATATTTCATTAGTCTAAATTACATTTCATTAGTCAAAATTAAATTTCTTTAGTCCAAATTACATTATAACAACTTAATCTATCTATAAATGCGCTTAAAAACAATCAATCATACCACCATCACAGCAGCAGTCTGCGCAAATTAGACACTGGCACATCTGACACATATCCATGCCGCCACCACCACGTCTGGCATAACTCATATTATTAAAATTATTATTTTGTCCTGCCATCTGGTTTAATGCCTGTCTGTATTCGTAATTGCTTGGTTCAAGATTAACGGCTGTTTGTATTGACTGTAATGCTTCGTTATACCAACCTTTTCTGCTGAAAACTAGACCCTTTAAATAATACCATTCTGCGTTTCTAATATTTGAAAAATCAAGTACTTTTTCAGCTTCTTGAATTCTATTGTTAAAAATCATTTGTCTAATTTCTGAAAAATTTGTTGAAGCTTCTTGATATCCTGCACTTTGTTTATTAGAATTTTGGGTACTTCCTTGGTTCTTTGAATATTGTCTTCCTTGAGCTCCCGAATTATTCTCGCTGTTTTGACGTTTAGAAATTTCATCATATGCGTGATTTATTTCTTTTAGTTTTTCTTCTGCTAAATCAGAAAGTGGGTGATTTGAATATTGGTCAGGGTGATATTTTCTTACTAACTCTCTATAAGCTTTCTTTACGGTCTCAAAATCCGCACCTTCTCTTACTCCTAATACCTCATATGGACTGTTTGCCATTATCTTTACAACTTCCCTTCAAAATTAATTATTACATTTATCGTTACATGTCTTGTATAGTATTTCTTTCATCTTTTTTTGCATTCCCAAATATACGATGTTCTCTAAGATACCTTTATTTGATTCATTCATAAGTTCAAGTGATTTACCAATTTGACTAAGACAACTCTCAAGGATAAATTCTGTATTTGCTCTAAAAGTCTCTTTTATCCTTTCAAACTCTTCTACATCTATTTCTTCGTGTTTTTTTACTACATTCTCTTTGTCGCATATTTTTGACATTTCAATAAATGGATTATAGTGTTTTTTTTCTATATCAATTTTAATATCGTCATACGCATCAAGCGTATATATCCATTTACCTAAGTTATACCCAATCCATTCCATTAATCTTTCAACTTTTTCGTCAGTTTTTTTACTAAGTTTCATGTAACCAACTTTCAAAATTTCTGCTATCATTCTAGCTGTAGGATCTGCTGCTATATCAATACTGCTCTCATGCCTATCCTCTAATTCTTTTTGAGTTTTCATAGCTTCATAAACAAATTTATCAACGTCAAAAATCCTCTTTAAAGATCTGTTCCTCGCTGATGAAAACAATGGATATAGCATTCGCGATTTCAGTGACCCATCATCGTCTATATCATCTTTTATTTTATAAAATGTTAATAATGTATTAATATCTGCTGCATAATCTAGCGCTTTGGAATTTTTGATTATATTTTTTTTTACAATCGGATTAGCTATACATACTTCTTTATGAAGCTCTGGTATTTCTCCAATTATTGATGACAATAGAATACCGATGAAAACTGTATCATAATTTAATGAGATTCTCGATGTAATCCCTGAATTTCTACCCATAGATTTACATACACCACAATAAAATGCTCTAAACAACTCATATTCCTTAATTTTCATTTCCGGTTTATCCGGAATGACATATCCAAACATAGTACTCCATTTCTTTTTTATTCAAACCTTACAAAATATCTATTACTGACGCTAAACTAAAATCGCTCTAATATTAAGTGTGTCTTCAAACTCTGACATATATCTGTTACTTTCTGACTGTTCAAGTGACCAATCTCCTTCACAAAATGCCTCAAAGACTATTATATCTCCGTTTCTTTTTATCTTCAATTCTTTTATGAGTTGTTGTTTGCTTCTGTCCAACCTGTCCGCTAACTCTAATATGGCTGTCATCTGCTGTAATATTTCTTTTTCTTTGATGGAAACTATATCAGAGTGTTTAACAATATATTCGCCAATTTTTTCTTTTTCAAATTTAGACGCTACGATTGATACCTTCACTAAATCTTCATGACTAATTCCAAAAATCGGACTGTTAATAATCAAATGATATGTGTGCATTTCCTTATTCTCGAAGCTAATATAAATACCAGCGTCATGTAATTGTGATGCAAGTGAAAGTACATCCTCCCATTTTGTTCCTTCAAGTATCCCTATTTCTTTAAGTTCACTATATATATTTAATGCTATTTTATTTACGTGTTTTGAGTGATTAGTATTCAATTTATAGAGTTTTGCGATATTATCTATACTAAACTGACAAATGTCTCCTAGCGAAACCATGTCATATTTATTGAGATAATATTCGTAAAAAAGCCCTCCCCTAATTCCATTATTACAAACCAAAAACTCATTAGTTTCCAAAACTTTAATTAAGTTCTTAATTATTATTGCACCTGTCAAAATGACATCAGCTCTATCTTTAGGCAATCCTACTATATGTTTTCTATCTTCTATGTCCTTTTTTATTAGCTCTTCACAAAGTGATGTTATCTTTTTTCTTCGTACTGAAAAATTATAACTACTATTAATGCTATAATCAAGATTTGCTCTAATCATATCCCCAAGTACCTTAGCCGTTCCACCAACTGCAATCACTGGATATTCATTCCCTTTAATTAACCAATCTATCTTACTAATTTCATTGAAAATAAACTCTTCCATTGCGTTACCCGCATATAAACCAAATCTTTCGGTCAAAATTACTACACCTATCGGCAAACTAACAGATTTGACATTTTTTTTATCTATAAAGAGCGTGATTTCTGTGCTAGCGCCGCCTATATCTACCACATAGCCACTATCCTCTTTTAATGTTGAGAAAACTGCTTTAAGGCCTAATTCTGCCTCTCTGTTGCCAGATATTATTTGAAATTGGATCCCAGTTTCTTCATATACCATATCAACAAAATATTTCCCATTAAATGCATTTCTAGCAGCTGCTGTCGTAACAGCAATAACGTTCATTACCCTCCATGAAATAATTATTCCTTTAAAAAGTTTAATCATTTCTATAGTTCTATTCATTGCTTCGGCTTTTAAAAGATTATCTGTAGACATATTTTCTGACAATCTAACAGTCTCACTTAATTCATTAATAATCTTAAAACTGCCATCATTAGCAATTTCAATTATATTCATCCTTAAAGCATTTGATCCTAAATCTACAATTGCAATTCGTTCCATATAATGCCTTCTTCCATATAGATTTTTGTAACCAAGATAATTATACTTTAAAAAAAAATATACTAAAAGAAAAATATTACATGCTCAAAGAAAAATAACAATGTCGGCTTCAAACTATATCCTTAAATTGAATTGAAAAAGGACGGTTTCCCGTCCTTAATAATTTATATTAACTCCCTATTTAATTGTCTACTGATAAGGTTCATAAAATTATTTTTCTAAAATTACAAATATCTTTTCAGTGAATCAGGAATATTCTTTCCAATCTTACTAGCGCTGACTATGAATTTAACTCCAAATTTATTTGTTAGAGTTTCTAAATGATTTATAAAATCAAGTGTATTAGTTTCATCTGCTTCATCAATCTGTTTTTGGCCGTCAATAAATATCGAGTCGATATCAAAGTTTTGGGAGATTACACCGCATAAGAATCCATAAAAGGATCTCGTGGTGTCAATATTAAAATCCGCTGTTTCTACTAGTCTGATACTCTTATCAAGGTCATAAATATGATTTCTGTTCTTATCAACAAATACCACCGAGCCTTTTGATTCTAAACTTAATTTGTTTGCGAGATCGATCATTTCCTTTGTTTTTCCGGAGCCTTTTTCACCTAAAATAAACTTAACCATGTTAATTACCCCCTATCTATTATATCGATCCTAATACACTAAAATTAATAATGTATTAACGTTAATTTCATTTTACACGTTTTCATGTTAACTTAGCAAGTCTAAAATTCTCAATTTCAGTTATTTTATAATTATATGCGAGCAAGTTCAATTTTCTTAGTTTGTGAATGAGTATATTTTTCTTGTAGCTTTTTAATAAACATGTCAATATCAAAATTTTCATAATAACCTTTTAGAACAGTATCGAGACCATTAAGAGCATTTCTCGAATCGTTTTCATCAAGCTCTTTTCTAGCAATAGCATCTGCAAACTCATCAATATCGACCACATAATATTTATGATTCAACTTAATCACAAAATCAATATATAAGTCTTTTATTATCCAAAATTCATTATTTTTTTCAACACTTACCATATCAACATAATATCTATATAAATCATCTGATGGATTTGAGCCTTCTTTATAATACAACTTGTAAATACCAATATTATCTTCAGGAAATAAATGGTAATCGATTTTCGAGTAAAATGCGTGACCAATATAATCTCTGGAATAATTCAGATAATTGTCGTATACATCTAATCTGATAATAGGATAATCATGTCTCCTATCATCTTTCCTTACACTCTCAAACATCTCTTTAAAATATATAAAAGTATTTTTCACTTTTAGCCTCCTACAAACCTAATTCCGAAGCGATTTCAGTCATTGAAGCTAAAGCAATCTCCGCAAATTCTTCAAAAGGAATGTTAATATGCTCAATCGACTTCATAGCTGCTCTATTAGCTCCTGCGGCAAATCTTAACTCACCCATTCTTTTTGTAATAGATTTTAATTTTACACTAGTAATTTTTTTATCTGGATAGATTAGAGCGATCGCTGTAATAAAACCCGAAATTGGGTCTGCTGCATACAGTGCTCTATCTAAGTCGGACTTGATTTCGACTCCTGTTTTTTCGTTATGAGCCATTATTGCTTGATAAAATGTTTCATCCCCAAAAGCTTCAGACTTAAGTATTTCAACTGTTTTTAATCCATGAATCTCTGGATTTACTTCATAATCAACAATATCAGCATCTAAATCGTGCAGTAACCCTGCCATTCCCCAAAGATTGTCATCCTTAACATTAAGTCTTTTTGATAACCCTTTCATGATGGCCTCAACAGCCAATGAATGTTTAATTAGATGTTCGCTTTTTATGTATTTTCTTAATAAATTTAGCGCGACTTCTCTTTCCATTTATTCCTCCAATATTTTATATTTTGACAGTAATTTATTTATTTTTAATTGGTCAATTGGTTTAGTAATATAATCATCAATTCCATACTCTTTTATTTTGTTTCTAATATAATTATCTTCTGAGTTATCATAAATCTTCCCTGAAGGTTCATTAGTCATCGCTATAATAATGAGTTTTTTTTCTTTATAATTATCTGCTTCATGCAGTACTTGCGCGATATCATGATGAAAATTCTTCACAAGATAGAAATCAATTAATACCAAATCAATTTTTTCACGTTTAATGTTATCCAACGCTTCGTCTTGATCAGTCACCGAAACTGTTTTAACACCATTTCGGCTCAGAATAGCTTCACCAATAGTCCGAGTTAAACCATCACCCTCTATCAGAAGAACTTTTCTTAGTTCATTCTTTATATTATCAGATAATTTTATTTCGTGGAATCCTCTTTCTAAAATATTAATTGTTTCTAACTCTATCGTAAAGAAAAATTTACTGCCATAACCGAGTTTACTCTCCACGCCTAGTGTCCCATTAAGAGTTTCAACTAGTTTTTTACTTATAGATAGTCCGAGCCCTAGCCCTCCATAGGATCTAGTAATCGATGTATCTGCCTGAGTAAACCTGTCAAAAAGTACTTCTTGAACTTTTTCATTTATTCCAATACCAGTATCAGATACCTCAAACGTAACAGACATGGTGTTTTTATCAATTATTTTTGTTCTTAAAGCTATAATAATTTCGCCGACAAAAGTAAATTTAATAGCATTACCTATTAAATTAGATAATATTTGTCTTATCCTTAATGGATCACCGATAAATCTATACGGAAGTTTTTCTGGTATGTCAACTTTTAAAACCAGACCTTTTTGGGAAGCATTTATTCTGAACAAATCAGCCACTTCCGCTACGGTCACTTTCATATCGAAAGGAATTTTTTCAAATGCTAATTTACCTGCTTCAATTCTCGAGTATTCTATAATGTCATTCAAAATTCTCAACAGAGATGTTGACGATGACTTCATCAATTTAAGGTATTCTAATTGTTCATTAGTTAATTCAGTAGTTAACAATAAGTCCATACATCCAATAAACCCATTCATTGGAGTTCTAATTTCATGGCTCATATTTGCCAAGAATTGATCCTTTGCGCGATTGGCGTTTTCCGCAATTTCTTTAGCTCTTTTTAATTCTTCTAAAGAATTTTTCAAGGACTCGGCAACAATTATACTATCAGTAATATTTGTTGCTATTCCAACGAATTTTTCAATTTGTCCATTGCTTTTTTTTATGCAAGAAATTGTTAATGATACCCAAACAATTTCTTTGTTTTTGTTCAAAAGTCTTTTCTCGATGCAAAAACTCTCAATCTCACCAGTTTTTATTTTTTCAACTTTTTCTCTATCTTTCCCCAAATCATCTATATGTATTATGTCTTTTAAATTCATTTCAAATAGTTCTTTTTTATCATATCCGCAAATCTTACAGAAAAAATCATTTGCACTTGTAAAATTACCATGGTCATCTGTATAAACAATACCAACAGCGGCTTTTTCAAAGACTTTTTTGACTATATTCTGAGAACTAAATCCAAATACTCTCCAGGCTTTTTTTAACATCAGAACACCCCAATTCATGCTTATTTTTAATGTTTACGTTAATAATGTGTCTGATTCTTTTTTATTTATATAAAATTATGCCTAATACTTTGGATAACAATATCCATTTTTATTATAACACACGAAATTCTTACATTCTATTACTTAACTAACGTTTTACTTTCAATTTGCTGCAAATATTGTTAACGTGATATAATTCATAAGGAAGCATATAAAAAGAAAACCTCAATAGAAAGGAGCGTATGATTTAGTCAATGACCATAACCTTTAAGTTAATGATCACTTAAGTCAATGACCATTTTATACCAAGAAACAATGCATAAAGACGCTATTGGAAATTACTATATAACAAATGGAGAACTAATCCCATTATCCGAAATAATAAATGAAAAAAATTATGAAAAACCAATATATGAAGTAGTTAGATTGATGGGCGGTACTCCACTTTTTCTTGAAGACCATATTAACAGACTGAAAAATTCAGCAGGAATTATGAATTTTTCAATAAACGAGCATATTAAATTTATTTTTGATGGAATATCAAAATTGTTAATAAACAACAATATTACTGATATGAATTTCAGACTCCTTGTCGAAAAAAACTATGAAAATGAAACCAAAATCAATTACCTACTTTACTTTATTAAGTCAACTTATCCTTCTAAGGAAGATTATATTAATGGTGTAAGTGCTGTTCTATTTCATACCGAACGAGAAAACCCTAATGCGAAAGCGCTAAATTCAAATTACAGACACTTAATTAATCAACGCTTGAAAGAAACTGGCGTTTATGAAGTTATACTTGTAAACGAAAAAAATTCGATGACTGAAGGTAGTCGCTCGAATCTTTTTATAATATGTGAAGGCTGTCTATATACTCCACCAGCTAAGGATGTTCTAATAGGTATCACACGCAAAAAGTACTCAAAGTTGCCGTTGATTTAGGCATTAGAATAGTCGAAACGGAATTGCATACTGACTTTTTAGCCGATGCTGATTCAGTTTTTGTTACAGGGACATCCCCGAAAATTTTGCCCATTTCAATAATTAACGGAAGCTTTATTGGTTCAGTTAAAAACAAAACACTAAGAATGTTAATGGATGCATATAATCATGAAATCGAAAAATATCTATTGGTATTCTGAAATCTCCCAGTCTTCGAATTGAGAATTATATAAATTTGCATAAACTCCATCAAAACTAATCAATTCAGAATGGGTACCCATCTCTTCAATTCCAGCTTCTGTAAGAACCATGATTTTATTAGCATTTCTTACAGTTGAAAGCCTATGCGCAATAACAAAAGTTGTTCTATCTTCTGTTAGCTTAGACAGAGACTGTTGTACCATTCTTTCACTTTGATTATCAAGCGCTGAAGTAGCTTCGTCTAGTATTAAAATCTTCGGGTTCTTTAAAAACACCCTAGCAATACTAATTCGTTGTTTTTGGCCACCAGAAAGTTTAACGCCTCTTTCACCAACATAAGTATCATAACCATTCTCAAGGGCATTTATGAATTCATGTGCATTGGCAGCTTTTGCAGCTAAATAAACGTCTTCATCCGTGGCATCATTTCTTCCATATCTAATATTTTCTAGTACTGATCCATTAAATAAATATACATCTTGTTGGACTATACCGATGTTTCTTCTTAGGCTATCATTTGTAAGATGTCTAATATCTTTTCCATCGATAGTTATTGATCCACTGTTAATCTCGTAAAATCTTGGTATTAGGCTGCATACGGTTGACTTCCCTCCACCTGACGGACCTACTAGTGCAACAGTTTCTCCAGGCTCTAGAACTAAATCCAAATCTTTTAGAACGTGAACTCCTCCGTCATACGAGAATGAAACTTTTCTAAATTCCACTCTTCCCGAAACATTCTTTAATTCAACAGCATTTTCTGCATCGGTTATTTCAGGCACTGTATCCATAATTTCAATATATCTTTCAAATCCGGTCATGCCTTTCTGGAATTGTTCAGTAAAATTCATAAGCGTTTTTATAGGTGTAAGGAGCGTATTAACGTAAAGCAAGTACGTAACTACATCACTTGAATTAACCATCTTCATGCTAAGGAAAAAAGCCCCTGCTA
>CAYZED010000017.1:10700-37351 GCA_964477445.1 uncultured Clostridiaceae bacterium
CCCAATCCACTAAAAAATTTCCCCATATAGAAATATGAATCTTTCTTTGTTTCCAAAAACTCAAGGTTGCGGTTTGTGAATTTATCCATCTCTAAAGATTCATTAGTATATGATTTAACAACCCTTATACCTGCAAGACTATCTTCTAATTGGGAATTAACTTCAGCGATTTTTTGTCTGTTTTTCATAAATACTTTGCGCATCTTATTATTAAAGTAAAGTGCAAAAACTAGCATAATTGGAATAAATCCAAATATTACAAGAGTTAACTTCACATTAATAGTTAATAAAATAACAAATGCTCCTATTATCTTAATAGTAGATATAAAAATCTCTTCAGGTCCATGATGTGCTAGTTCTGTTATATCAAATAAATCATTTGTGATTCTCGACATTAATTGGCCTATTTTTGTGTTATCAAAAAAAGAAAAAGACATTCGCTCAATATGAGCGAACAACTTATTTCTCATGTCAAATTCCATTTTCGCACCCATTATATGGCCCCATGCTGTAATAAAATATTGACAAAAGTATTTAATAATCTGAATAGAAAGCATAATTCCTGCAATATACAATATCGATTTTGAGCTGAAGTCCTTCGACTGTATATTGTTTAGCAAGTCTCTTACTAAAAGCGGAAACAGCAAATCAATTCCAGATGATGTTAACGCACAAAACATATCGGCGAAAAACAATAATTTATACGGAGAATAGAATTTTATGAATCTTTTTATTTTTTCCATTTAGTTATTTCTTCTTTGCTTTTATTCCGTCTTTTCTAAATATAACTAACAACCCTAGTCCAATTAGAAGTATCGGTATGAGATATGTTTTATAATCGAAACTAACTATATTATGAAATAGTGCCGAACCACCAATTCCACCTAATATAAATACTGGTATGAGCAATCCTTTATCTCTGTTCCCAAATATAAAGAGCTCGAATAAGCCAACTGCGACTCCTAATAAGAACAATGGCCATAATGTGACCATCATCGCCCATCCGAAGAAAATATTCGCGTAAAAAAGAAGTCCGTAAGTCGTTAAAATACCTGCTGGCACTAGAATTCCAGCATTTCTGTCTATTCCAGTAAAAAATGCGAAATGCATATAAATGCCGGGTACTAAAAGTGATAACGGCCAAATAATGCTCCAGTCAAAAACAAACATTCCTAAACTAGATAAAAGAAAAAGTATACCTGCAGTAATTAGTAATGCTCCAATTACAAGATTAGATCTCTTATTCATAAAATACCTCCATAAGTCATGAGACTTTTTTATTTCTATTTCACTTAAAATACGATGCTAAGACACCTTTGTCTGATATAATTAAATTGAATTTTTTATTTTGCGAGGTTATATGGAAACAAAAAAACAAATACGTGATTTTTCACTATCAATGCGAAATTCTTTATCAATTGAAGAAAGCGCTAACAAATCAATATTGGCTGCAAATATCATCATTAATTGGGATAAATATCTAAGTTCAAAAAAAATAATGATTTTTTCTAGCTTCCGTAGCGAAATAGACACTTTGCCGGTAATTAAAGATATTTTAAGTTCCGGAAAAGAATTATACATTCCCGTATGCATAAAGTCAACTTCTGAAATTGTTGCCGCAAAAATCAAATCTTTAGATCAACTTTCTTTAAATTCTTATGGTATCCTTGAACCGCTTAGTAACGATATTTTCTTAGGAAACTCATCCGAACTAGATATGATTATAATACCTGGCGCTGCTTTTGATTTAAAAGGAAATCGTATTGGCTATGGTGCTGGTTATTACGATCGTCTCTTGGCCCGAAAAGGAGTAAACGCAATATCAGTCGGCTATTGCTTCGAAACACAAATAGTTGATAAAATTCCAACTGATATACATGACATTCCCCTTCAATACATTATTTCAGATGCCAGTATTCATAAGTTATATTAACAAAAACCATTAGAAATATAAAAGGATTATATATTATATTAGCAAACATCTTCAGGGAATAATTCTGCCTCTGCTCTGTTATATGTGTGTTCTTCAGACATATGTTCCTCAATAGTTACTCCCTCAGTTAAGACCTCTGAAAAACCATGAGTCATGTTATTTTCATTGATTAATGTATCTTTAAATGTGTCGAGCTCTTTAATATTGTGAAATCCTCTTCTCCATAAGTAAAGTAGAAAAGGTATAAAAAACAATAATATTATTGGATTATTTGCAAACAAAATGAAATCATATATACCATGTAACATAATAGGCACTATCAACGCCTTAAATATTAAACCTTTCGAAGAATTAATAGTCGAAAATCTAGCTCGCCCTAAGTAATAGCCCATTGATACGGCAAAAAGTGCGTGTGCCGGCACTGCTGTAAAAGCTCTTATAATGCCTACGCTAATGTCTCCTTGACTAACATAAATTATATTCTCTAACGTCGCAAATCCTAAAGATATGAATACTGCATAAACTATTCCATCAAATCTTTCATTAAATGCCTTTGCTCTAAAAAAAACTTTTTTCAAAATAAAAAATTTCAATGATTCTTCCGTGAGTGCTGCTATTATAAAACTCATAATAAGCACTTTTATGAATCCACCAAAACCGGAGAAAACAAAAGATAATAATAATTCTATAATTGCACAAGGAATAACTATTAACATACCATAAATAAATGCCTTTAGGAGCATACCTCTAGGCTCTTTTTCATATCTATCTCTTTGATAAATATATAACAAAATAGCCAGCGACGGAGCCACGGCTAAAGCAAAGTAGACCATATTAACCCTCATTTCCCTCTTATACTCAAAATTTAAATATTAAGACCGATAAATTGAATTATACATAAAAAAAAGACGAGTTTCAATTACTCAATCTTTCTAGTAAGTCTCTTATTGTTATAACACCTATATATTTAGTATTTTCTGTGATTATTAAATAATCATAATGTCTTCTTCTCTTCTACCTATCGCTATATCAACTGCCTCAGCTATTGACGTGTGTCTATCTAATGTTATTGGATCTTTTTTCATTAAAAGATTAATAGGTCTTTTCATATAGACTGCTGTCCCAAATTGAGTCGCTAATCTGGCGAAAAAATCCGATCTCATTACTATACCTATTGGTTTGTTATTTGAATCTACAACAGTCAATCCGTAGATATAATACTTTTCTTTAAACATTTCATAAACTACTGAATTAAGTGTGCTTTCGTGAACTGCTTCATCTAGTCTACATATTTCACCAGTAAGCATATCATTTGAGTTGTTTTCTAAATATTTATTTTCAATTTTATTTTTTGAACAAATATAACTTAAAACTTCATTATCTGGAAGTGCAAATTTTTCTGATGGTCTATGTAAATAATATCCTTGTCCATAGTCGGCTCCAAGTTCAATTAACTTTCTTAATTCTGCTTCCGTTTCAATACCTTCCGCAATTAGCTGAACATTTGATGCTTTGCCAAATTCTATGAAAGCTCTTATTAAAGCTTGGTTTATCGATTTTTTTTCAATATCTCTTACTAAACTCATATCAATTTTCATATAATGCGGATGAGCTTCAGCTAATACTTTAAGCCCTGCATATCCTTCACCTAAATCATCAATTGCAATTTTAAATCCTTGTTTTACGTAGTAGTTTAGTGCTTCGCGAAATAATTTATAGTCATCTATAGATGTTCCTTCTGTTATCTCAAATACAATACTTCTAGGGTCCATACCATATTCTTCAAGTAATTTATATGTAAAGCCTTTTTTGAAATCTTGATCCAAAATAATTTTGGGGTTAACATTCAGGAATAATTTGCATCTAATACCTAATGAAGATGCACGTTCAACAGCCTTAATTCTGCATATTTTCTCTAATTCCCACACTCTCCCATATTTTTCAGCCGCTGCGAAAAGATCTATCGCACTCTCAAAATCAGAATCTTTAGGTCCTCTTGATAGAGCTTCGTAGCCTAATAGACCACCATCTTTCAAACTTATTATCGGTTGAAATAAAGTCTTTACATTCAAATTATTTAAAATGTTTTCGAACTCATACAATTTATTATCGTATAAATATGTAACCACAAATATTCACCTCCAATGCCAAAGGAGTTTAAATCAATTATACAATTAATTATTCAGATCGATTCTTTCTCCGGTTTCAGAAAAAACAATTCTCTCACAGATATTCGTAACATGGTCGCCTATTCTTTCTAGATATCGACTGACTAACAAAAAGTTGGTTGCCTGATTTATCTTTGAACTATCTGACGCCATAATACTTATCAGTTCATTAAATATTTCTTTGTGCAATTCATCAATTTTATCACATAAATTTTCATAACTTAATTGTTCATATTCAATGTCACTAGATACATAAGCATCTATACTTATTCTAACCATTTCAGCAGCAATTTCAGCCATTTTAGGAATGTGTATTAGTGCTTTGAAATACTCTTCGTTAGCAACTTTCAATGTAATTTTTGCAATATCTGAAGAATAGTCTGCAATACGTTCAAGATCTGTGATTATTTTTAATGCAGTGGCTATTATTCTTAAATCTCTAGCCAATGGCTGCTGCAAAGCGATTAGTCTTAAACACTCATCTTCAATTTCAATTTCTTTTTCATCTATTAATTCATCATTATCAATTACTTTTTTTGCCAATTCAACATCTCTGTTTTTTAACGAATTTGTAGCAAATATAAGGCTTTCCTCAACCATGCTACTCATCTTTAGAATATCAACTTCAAGCACTTCCATTTTTTTGTTAAAATGATTTCTCATATCTGTCCTTCTTTCATCCAAATCTTCCTGTTATATAATCTTCAGTTCTCCTATCTACAGGTGTGCCAAAGATTTTTTCAGTCGCTCCAAATTCTACCATCTCGCCGACTAAGAAAAATGCTGTACTATCAGAAATTCTTCCAGCTTGTTGCATATTATGCGTTACGATAATTACTGTATATTCTTTTTTTAGTTCTTCCATTAAATCTTCTATTTTAAGAGTTGACCCTGGATCAAGTGCAGAAGTTGGTTCATCCATTAATAGAATCTCAGGCTCAACTGCCATAGCTCTAGCTATGCATAAACGCTGCTGTTGACCCCCTGAGAGCCCAAGAGCTGGTTTCTTTAATCTATCCTTTACTTCATCCCAAAGCGCCGCGCCCTTCAAGCTTTTTTCCATTTGTTCATCTAAAAGACGTTTGTCCTTTATACCATTTACTCTGAGCCCGTAAACTATATTTTCATAAATTGACATTGGAAAAGGATTAGGTTTTTGGAATACCATTCCTACTCTTCTTCTTAACTCTATAGAATCTATATCAAAAATACTTTTTCCCTCAAGTGTAACACTTCCACTTATTTTTACGCCCTGAATTAAGTCATTCATTCTATTCAAAGTTCTAAGAAAGGTTGATTTACCACAACCTGAAGGCCCTATTAAGGCCGTAACATTATTCTTTCTTATAGAAATATCCACTTTTTTTAGTGCTTGAACATCCCCATAAAATAAATCTAATTTTTTTGTTTCGATAATTTTTTCATTTTTCATTTTTTCGTTTATCATTTTTTCAAAATCCGATCTTTATTGATTTCTTTTAAACATAGCCTTCATGCCAATATTAGCTAAAGTATTTATTAATAATACCATCAATATTAGTATTGTTGCAGTTGCGTACATCTTATCTTTTGATATCCCCTCTGAAGCAAGTATATATAAATGAACAGATAATGTTCGCCCTGGTCTTAGAAAAGAGTCAGGCATATTCAAAGTACTTCCAGCGGTATAAATCACTGCTGCCGTTTCTCCAACTACTCTTCCAATACCCAAGATTATACCTGTAAAAATTCCAGCCATCGCCGCTGGAATAACAACTCTACTTATTGTTTGCCACTTGGTCGCCCCAAGTGCTAAACTAGCTTCTCTATAATGTAGTGGAATCATCATTATAGCTTCCTCTGAGGTTCTTATTATAGTAGGTAAGATCATAAGAGTGAGAGTCAGCGATCCAGAAAGTATAGAATACTTCAATCCTAAAAATACAACAAAAAATGCATATCCAAACAAACCAAATATAATCGAAGGTATTCCTGCTAATGATTCGGTAGCAAACCTAATAATTCTTATTATAGGTTTATCTCCTGCATATTCAGTAAAAAAAACAGCTGCCCCAATCCCTATTGGAGCTGCAAATAAAAGTGAAAGCATTGTTAACATAAAAGTCGTGACCATAAAAGGTAGAATTCCACCTTCACGACCCATGTTCTCAGGCCCTTTTGTTAGGAAGTCAACATCTATATAGGGTATCCCCTTAATTAGCACATCTCCAATTATTAAAAGAAGAATTATTAATGCTAACAAACCACAAATTCTTAATAAAAAGAAAGCTATTCTTTCATTATTTCTTTTATTTACTGAGATTTGTATCACTATAACACCCTCCTATTCATCAAATTTGCTATTACATTTATTATCATTATGAACACAAATAAAACAATACCTGTGGCAAACAATGCCTGCTGGTGTGTTCCGCTAGCATATCCCATCTCAATACCAATGTTCCCTGTTAAAGTCCTTGCTGACGAGAGGATACTACTTGGCATTATTGCACTATTCCCGATAATCATAATAACCGCCATGGTTTCACCTACTGCTCGTCCAAGCCCTAAAATTATCCCCGCGAGTATTCCCGATTTTGCAGCAGGGACTACAACTTTATATATTGCTTGCCAGTGTGATGATCCAAGTGCTAATGATGCTTCTTTATATTCTCTTGGTACTGCGTTAAGCGAACTTTCCGAAATATTAATTATTGTTGGCAAAATCATAATTGCAAGTATGATGCTCGCTGCCAAAATACTAAACCCTTGATTATGAAAAGTGGTTCTAATTAATGGTACAATTACCATCATACCAAAAAGACCATATATAACTGAGGGAATTCCTGCAAGCAACTCAATCCCTGGCTTTAATATTGCCTGTGTTTTAGAACCAGCTATTTCAGCTAAGTATACTGCACAAGCCACCCCTATTGGCACTCCTAATATAAGTGCAAGCAATGTTGTTAAAAAAGAACCTGTAATCATTGGTAGGATTCCAAAAATTTCATTAGATGGAGCCCAGGTAGTGCCTAATAGAAACTCAAGCAAACCAGTTTTGGCTATTACGGGCCATCCCTCTCTGACAATGAAAATGAAAATTAATAACACGCCCAAAACACCAGTGACTGCGAATAGTGCAAGTATTAATTTTATTATGTTTTCAAACTTTCTCATACTTCCACCTTCGCATATCAAGATTTATCTTACAGCTTTTAAATAATGATTACTTTCAATTAAATCTTGTCCTTCTGTTCCTAATACATAGTCAATAAATTCTTTTACAGCTCCTGTAGGTTCGTCTTTAGTTAGAAAAAGGTAAGGTCTAGCTAATTTATATGAACCACTATATATGTTTTCTGTCGTAATATCTATTCCATCCTGTTTAATTGTTTTAATCTCAGAATTACCAAGTGTAGCGCCAAATGATGCATATCCGATCGCATTCGGATCTTGTGAAACAGTTGTAATCACAGCGCCTGTGGAACCTTGTGTTATGGCGGTTTGTATAGTTTTATCTATTTTACTATCGCCTTCTTGCACTTCTATCCCAGATAATTCAATGAAAGCACCTCTAGTACCTGATCCTTCTTCTCTTGAGACTACAGTTATTTGTGCGTCTGCGCCTCCAACATCTTTCCAATTTGTTATTACACCCGTATAAATTTTAAAGAGTTGATCTTTTGTAAGATTAGTAATTTCGTTTTTAGGATTCAAAATCACAGCTATTCCGTCAACAGCAATTTTGAAAGTATTCAAACCTGTTTCTTCTGGCTTCAAATCTCGCGATGACATCCCTATATCAACGATTCCTTCAGTAGCTGATTTTATTCCTACTCCTGAACCTCCACCCTGAATGTCAATCCTCACATTAGGACTGTTCTCGTTGAATTTCTTAGCTAGTTCTTCTGCTAATGGTTGAACCGAAGTTGAACCACCAACAGTTATAGTTACTTCGCTTTTTTCTCCATCCTTATTTACATCACCAGTTCCATTTGAGCAAGCTGTAAAAACAAAAAGTGTAATAATTGTAATCATAAGTATTGAAAGTGTTTTCTTAAACATTTTTTCTACCTCCATATATTTTAATTGTTCAGTTCCTATGTATACTATATCTTATTTTCATTGCGCTATTATTTTTGACAGGTTAAGCAAAAGCTAACTTCGTGTTAATTGAATGTAAAGAAAAGCGCCTTAGCCAGATTTATTTCTAAAAAATTAGCGTAGGCACTTCTCAATTTGTATTTGTATTTGTATTTAAAATAATATTAAGACTAATATTTATATTTGTATTATTCTTATAATAATTTACTTCTCTTATGAACCCCTGTATTACTAAAAATTATCCATTCACAGATATTTGTGGCATGATCTCCAATCCGCTCAAGATACTTAGCAATTATCAATAAATCAGCTATTTGTTCTGAATTGCTCTCGTTTGAATTAGGAATCAAACTAATTAGTTCTTTTCTTACTATCTGATATAAATCATCTAATATATCATCTTCTTGAATTGTTTTAATAGCCATTTCTTGATCTTTTTCAACAAAAGCCTTGAGTGCATTCCTTACCATTTTTTGAGCTATTTCATTCATCATTGGTATATGTTCAATTTTTTTTAAAAATGGCGAATTAAAATTAATGGAAAGTTTTGCTATGTCAGACGCTTGGTCAGCAATTCGCTCCATATCAATAACCATTTTTATAATTGCTAATATCTCTTTAAAATCACTCGACACTGGTTGTTGAGTAAGTAACAGATGCATTCCTTTTGCTGTAATTAATTCCTCAAGCCTGTCGATTGCTTCATCCCCTTCAATGACTTCTTTAGCTATTTTTTTATCTTGCTCAACCAATGCTTGAATGGATTTATCAATTGCTTCTATTGTGAGATTACCCATGCTTATTACTGTATTATTCATTTCTCTTAATTCATTAAAGAATAAATCTCTTGTCATCAAATTAACTCCTCTTCTATTATCATTATAATGATTTAAACAATTTTGATCTTGTAGACCTAAATTATTATATAAATCATCCAAATCGCCCTGTTACATATTCATGTGTCTTTTTATGTATCGGCGAAGTGAAAATTTGGTCTGTTTCACCAAACTCCAACATTTCACCATTTAAGAAAAATGCAGTTTCGTCTGCAATTCTAATAGCCTGTTGCATATTATGAGTCACTATGACTACTGTAAATTTTTCTTTTAAGGTGTTCATAAGCTCTTCTATTTTAAATGTAGATATCGGATCTAAGGCGCTTGTGGCTTCGTCCATGAGAATTATTTCAGGTTCCATTGCAATAGACCTAGCAATACATAAACGTTGCTGCTGACCCCCAGAAAGGCTCAGCGCTGGTTTTTTCAACCTATCTTTTACTTCTTCCCATAACGCAGCCGATTTTAAACTTTTTTCAACTATTTCATCAAGTTTTGATTTGTGTATACCATGATATTTAGGTGCATAGACAATATTTTCATATATACTCATAGGGAACGGATTTGCCTTCTGAAATACCATACCTATTTTTTTTCTAACTTCCATAGGATCGATTTCTTTAGAATATATATCGATTCCATTAAATAGAACCTCTCCATCAACTATCGTTCCCTCAATAATATCATTCATTCTATTTACAGTTTTCAGGAAAGTTGACTTGCCACATCCCGACGGTCCTATAAGCGCAGTAACCTTCTTAGCTTCTATTTGAAGATTAATTTTCTTTAAAGCATGATTGTCGCCATAAAAGAAATCAAGATTTTTTGTTTCAATAATTTTCATATCCGTTTACTCCTTTCGAATTTTTATTTTTTCATTACTTTGGCTACTAAAGTTGCAGTTAAATTTAGAAAAAATACTATTATCATTAAAATTGATGCAAGTGCATAAGGAATTCCCTGTGGGGCATTACCTTCTGTAGCATACAAATATAATTGAACCGTGAGGGTAGCTCCAGATTCCATAATATGAGATAAAACATTAATTGGCATATCAAATGCGATACTTGCAGTAAATAGCAGTGCCGCTGATTCTCCAACAATTCTTCCAATACTAAGTATTGTCCCAGCTAAAATGCCTGGCATGGCACAAGGTATCAAAATAGTTTTTATTAAATAAAACTTCGAAACGCCGTAGCTCATCGCACCTTCTCGATACGACTTTTCCACTGATTTCAATGATTCTTCTGTAGTTCTTGTTAAAGTCGGTAGAACCATTATCGCTAAAGTTAATGCACCCGATAACAACGAATATCCAAGATTCAAATATGTTACAAACAAAATCATACCAAATAATCCATAAACTATCGAAGGAATCCCAGCAAGAATTTCTATAGTAGATCTAATTATCTTAACAATTCTTCCTTGACCAGAATACTCAGACAAGTATAGTGCTCCACCTATTCCAACAGGTAGTGCAAACAATAATGTTAGAACTATCATATATATTGTGTTAATTATTATCGGAAATATTCCATATGTATCGTTTAAATATGACGGCGAAGTAGAAATAAATTTCCAATTTACATAAGGCATGCCTTTAAAAAGAACAAATCCGATAATTCCAATTAAAATCGACAGCGTTAGTACTGTGGCAATATTAGTGGCTATATTTACTAAATATGTGTAAGGTCTAAATTTTCTACCTAGATTTATTGTGTTCTCTTGCAATATTTCATCTATTGTATTTATCTTATTTATTTTTTCACTCATGTTCAGTTCCCACCTTTTTTATGAAATATCTAAACAATGAATTTATTATCATTATAAAAACGAAAAGAACTAATCCAATGCCTATTAAAACGCTTCTATGTGCTCCGTCTGCATAAGACATTTCAGCTACTATCCCTGTGGTCAAAAATCTTACTGGACCAAGTATCGATGGCATCATTGGAACATTTCCAGAAACCATCATTACAGCCATTGCTTCTCCTAGAGCTCTACCCACTCCTAATAAAATCGCTGCCATAATGCCCGATTTCGCAGCTGGCACCAAAACGTTGAAAACAGTATACTCTTTTGATACTCCTAAGGCCAAGGATGCTTCCATATAGGACTCTGGAACCGCTCTAATACTGGTTTCACTAACACTTACTATAGTTGGGAGTACCATTATTGAAAGCACTATTATTGCAGATAATAAATTTGTTCCAATTGCTAGATTGAATACTTTCCCAATAAAAGGAACAAGTATAGTTAAGCCCACTAATCCATAAATAACAGAAGGAATGCCTGCTAGTAGATTTATCGCTGGTCTAAAAATATTCGCCAAACGATTCGGCGCAAGTTTTGCAATATTAACTGCTACTAATAAACCTATTGGAACCCCAATTATTATTGCTCCTATGGTTCCATAAATTGATGCTAGTATAAAAGTAAAAATACCGTATGAAGGTGGTGTTTCAGTGGGTTGCCAATTTGTCCCAAGCAAGAATTCTTTAAGTCCAATTTTAAATAATACAGGTGCTCCCGAAATCACAAGGAAAGCTGTAATCAGTATTACACTAGCTACTGAAATACCAGCTAACAAAAGCAAAATTCTATTTACTATTGTATCTGAAAGTTTTCTATTAATAATTTTCATATATGCATTAATTAACTGTTACAGTGCAGACTGCAGTTTTACCACTGTTTTCTGATTTTACTGTTATTTTGCATGTGCCTTTTTTTATTGCTTTTACAACGCCTGTAGCTGGATTAACTGTTGCAATTTTGGGGTTTGAAGAAGTATAGTTAACTGCTGTAATTGTTGCATTGGTAGGTGAAACTGTAGTTTTTAATGTAGCAGTCTTACCAACCTTTAATGCTAATTTTGTTGAATTAAGTTTTACTGATGTTACATCAATAGTCGTTTTTGGTAGTTTTACGAACCCTTCTTTTTCAACAATAGCTTGACCTTCATCACTAAGGATATATGCTAAGAATGCTTTTGCTGCTGTGGATGGATAACTAGTTTTGTTGCTTACGAATACGAATGGTCTGTTGAATTCATAAGTTCTGTTAGCTACGTTAGCTTTATTAGCGACAACACCATTAAATGTTATTACTTTAACTGAGCTATCTATATCACCGAGTGACATATATCCTATTGCTCCAGTTGTGGCTGAAATTGTATTTTTTACAGCTCCTGTGGTATTTTGAATCGAACAGTTATTATCATGTCTATCATATCCACTTGTTAGTTTAGTCTTGTAATCATTTGCAAATACATCTTCAAAGCATGAACGTGTTCCGGATCCTGCTTCTCTATTAACTGTAGCGATTTCTCCGAGTGTTGAGCCTGGTGTGATTTGATTCCAGTTATTTATTTTGCCTGTGAAGATATCGAATAGTTGTGCATTTGTTATATTTGCTAAAGGGTTATTTTTATTGATTACTATTGCAACACCATCTAACGCAATAATGTCTTGATTAAGAGTTGCTTTTTCTGCATCTGTAAGACCTCTACTTGACATTCCGTAGTGAACTTTCGAACCATTTATTGCATCTGCTATTCCTGCGCCAGAACCTGTTATGTTTACTAAGGAAACATTTACTCCAGGATTTTTTGCTTTAAAGGATTCTCTTAGTGCCTGGACTAATGGGTAAACTGAAGTTGAACCTGAGAGTCTAACAGTTCCGCTAATAGGTGCAGCATATGTTACTTGAGCCAACATACTAATAACAAGTGTTAATACTACTACGAACGAGACGATTCTTTTAGCAATTTTTTTCATTTAATTTAGCTCCTTAAATTCTTTTTTATTTTACTTTGTTGAACAACTTAATACTATCATCGTATTATTAAGCGATTATTAAGAAAAGGAGCGTTAATCTTTAAGTTTGGTTTAAATAATGTTACTATATGTTATAGAATAAATAATAGGAGAGACTTTCAATCTCTCCTATTATTTAAATATCAAAAAATATTACTGAATTGAATTTTAGAGCCTTCCCGTAAAAATATCGGAATAACATTCAGGGGAGCTTCATAAGTAATATATACACCACCCTCGTATACCTTTCCGTCTTTGGCGTCTTTCCAGCTTTCACCTTTTGGTAAATATACTTCTCTACTTGTTTCTCCTTCATTATATATCGGAGCTACTAATATATCCGGTCCAAACAAATATGCATCTTCGATTTTATAGCTCTCTTCATCCTGCCAATAATCATAAAACAATGGTCTCATAACCGGTATGCCTTCCTCAGATGCCAACTTCATCTGCTCCATAATATAAGGCTTGATTTTTTCACGAAGCATCATAATATTGCGAATAATACCATAAGCCTTTTCACCAAAGCTCCAGACCTCATTAGGTGCTCCCGTCAGAGTAAAATCTTCAGTTTCCCTAGGCAACCTATTTCCATGCAATCTGAATATTGGACAAAAAACACCAAACTGAAACCAGCGGACAATTAATTCTCTAAAATACTCACTTTCGATATTTCCTCCGTGAAAACCGCCAATATCAGTTGTCCACCAAGGCATACCCGAAAAGGATACATTAAGTCCCGCTTTTATCTGCAACCTTAGTGTTTCAAAATCCGAACGAATATCTCCGGACCAAAGTACGGCGCCAAATCTTTGACTGCCTAACCATGCACTACGGCAAAGGTTTACAATATCGTTTTCACCGGCTTCTTTTAGCCCATCATAAAAGGTTTGTGCACTGCAATATGGATAAATATTTCCTACTTCCTGTCCATTTCCAAGATAATATCTTATTATTTCAAAGTCATATGGACGCGTCTCAGGTTCAATTTCATCCAGCCAGAATAATTTAATTCCATATTTATAGTAATTTTCTTTAGCTCTATTCCAGAAAAATTCTCTGGCTTCCGGATTAGTAGCATCATAGACATTGTTTGCACCTCTTATAGTAAAGAAAACATTGGCTCCCCGTTCTGCAGTGGCCAGATATCCCTTTTCTTCGAGATCATAATATTCAGGTAATTCGTGAGATACCGTAGGCCATATAGAAACCATTAGCTTTATTCCCATTTCATTCAGTTCATCCACCATTGCTTTTGGGTCAGGCCAATAGATAGGGTCAAATGCCCATTCTCCTTGTTCTGTCCAATGGAAAAAATCTATAACAATAACAGAAATAGGTAAGTCCCTGCGTTTGTATTCTCTTGCAACCTCTAACAGCTCTTCTTGAGTTTCATAGCGCAGTTTCGATTGCCAAAAGCCTGCCGCAAATTCTGGAAGCATGGGAGTTTTCCCATATAGCTCAGAGTATTTTTTACTAATCTCCCTAGGAGAGTCTCCGGTAAAGATCAAATAATCAATCTGCTTTGTAGCCTTAGCATTCCATCTGGTTTGATTAGTAACAAACTCGGTATGACCTACTGCAGGATTATTCCAAACAAAGCCGTATCCTTTTGTTGAATATACAAAAGGTATATTAACCTGTGTATTTCTCTGGTCTAATAGCATAGTACTTCCTTTAAGGTCCAACAAGTCATTTTCACGCTGTCCCATTCCAAAGAAGTGCTCTTTTCTATCAGGTAAAAAATATAAATCTGCTTCAAATGTATCACTGCTTATCGATTTATAATTTCTGGCAGGAATACACATTTCCTTTTCATTAAAATAGACTCTCCAAAATTCTTCTAGTAGAACATTATCATTTTTATCCCGGTATTTAATTTCGCCAAACTGACTAACAGTTACACTAATGCCGCCATTTACAATTTCTGCAAACTCTTCATCAATGGTAATTTTATAGTCACATTCTTCAGAATCTAATAATGTCCAATTTTCATCCACTATTTTACGGCCTTTGGTAGAACGGAAACGGAAGCAATCCTTACCATAAGCTTCAATTATAATAGTTTCTCTGTCAAAAACACCAACTAAACCGTTTTTTATAGCTTTAATATTCAATTTAACCACTCCTCGTAAACTCATTTTAAAAAATAATATAAATCAATGCTTTTGTATATTATACCCTCCATATATAATAAAAAGCATGCCTATGATTTGTATAATGCTTGTTCTCTCTGATAAAACTATAAAGGCCATTAATGCAGTAATTGGTAACTCTGCAGTACTGATAATTGACGACTTATATGCGCCTAGTATTAGAATGCCTTTAAATTGAAGTATTTGTGGTGCTAAGCCTGTTATCAATGCCCCAATTATCAGGACAGTAATATTCAATAAGGTTGGAGTAAAATTAAAGACTTCAAGAGGGTTATAAAGAACAACCATAGTAATTAATGCAAAAACTTGTGCATACATAATAGCGGCCATATGATTTATATCATGTAAATTTTCTTCAATGTTAACGTTCTGCACTGCGTATCCGATGCTAGCAATAACTCCATATATTATTCCAAGCAAACTAACATTCACTGATTTTTCGACTAAGCCTGTAGAAAGCGCCAAGCCTATAATTACACTCATCATACTGATTATGCCAATTTTAGATATTTTATTCTTTTTAAATAACACTTCAAATAGCATTACGAATATGCAGTTGCTATAAAGTAACATTATGGCTACAGATGCATCAATAAGAACTAACGATTTATAAAAAAATGCTGTAGTCATACCATTTGCAATAACACCCTGTATTATTAAATATTTAAGCTTTCCCTTTTTAACTTTAAAATTTCCTTTATTATTAATATAAACATATGCTATTGAAGAAATAACCATTATTAATATAAATATTGGGGTTACACTTGCTTCAGGTATTCCAAGACTATAAATAATTTTTACAAAGATAGAAAGCATTGCATATAAGGTTACACCTGTTACTAGAAAGATAAAACCTTTAGTTTGGTTTTTCATTTTTTCCTCCTTGTCCTAAAACACCTAGACTTATTCTCAAATTGTGGGTTGTATTATTTCTGTAACGCTATTCACTGATTTCAATAATTGCTTCAATTTCCACTGTAGCATCTAGCGGAAGCTGATTTGTACCAATAGCAGTACGAGCATGACGCCCCTTTTCTCCAAAAACATCAAATATTAATTGAGACGCTGAATTAATAACAATGTGCTGTTTATCAAAGCCAACCTCACTACTAACAAAGCCTTGTAATTTAACTATGTTTTTTATCTTATCAAGATCTCCCAAGTATTCTTTTAATGCAGCAATCATATTAATAGTGCATATTTTAGCTGCTTCTTGACCATATTCTATACTGTGTTCACTTCCAATTTTCCCAGTATACTCAACCTTTCCATTAACCATTGGTACTTGTCCTGAAACAAAAAGTAGATTGTTTATCTGTTTAACAGGTATATACATAGCTGCGGGAGCAGCTGCCTTAGGTAATTTTATTCCTAGATCTTCTAATTTTTTTTCAATTAACATACAATTAGTCCTTTCTTATAATTATTATAAATATCAAGATAATAATTATATCCATCATGTGTTTTATTGTCAATCACGTGTTTATTTTTACAGCTCGATGATTAAAATTTCTTGTTTTTATGCTTGTAGTCTAAATTTACTTCAAAATATACATAATTTACTATTTGTTGTTCGCACATAATGCTTCCAATCACTTTTATACGAATATAATGTTACTAATACCTGAGGTTATCGAAAAACTTATGTCTCAAGTTCAGTATCTCTATCTATTGGATAGATTGGACGTTTTAAGTTATTATACGGCAGAACAGAGAAATTACAGGTGGTATAGCCAGGTGTATCTACCGACAAAGTGGCTGCTGTAAATTTATCGAAATCATCTCTAAAGTGCTGCGTTGATTTTAGAGCAATAATTCTTTTATACTCAGGGTTAATACCTGCAATTCTAAATACTTGACTATCAAAGGTCTGACTACGAACTGATGCAACAATGATCTCCATATTTCCAACTACCAGACAAACTGTTAATCCAATACTCATAGGTAAACCCGACAGCATTTTATTTTTTGCAATATATTTTCCGTCACAAATACTCTTGACATATGCATTTTCAATTGGCAACGGTTCTCCATGAAAGCTATCGGTTTTTCCTCCTAATTTGCCTGAAATCGTATTCCCAACGCCGGCTTCAATTGCAAGCTTTACTATTTCAGGATCATAAATAAAACCAAAGCAAGAATTTTTTAAGTTTTTTTCTAATAAACATTTCAATAAATGTGTTCCGTCTGCAGGAGTACCTCCTCCGGCATTATCAGAAACTTCATTAATAACAATTGGTGATTTTTGCATTTTTTCCGCTATATCTATAGCTTGCTCTGGAGTCATGAACTCTTGATCATATTCAGTTCTTCTTTCCCAGATATATTTTGCTAATTCCATTGCAGAATTATTTGCAGCTTCATAATCATCATTAGTTATTGTAACCACTGAAGCACGGCAATTAGGATTGTCTATATATGGAAAGCCGTGGAGAAATGATGCATCCAACAAATTATTTTCAAGGCAGTATTTTTCAATATACTCCATAATACCCTTACCTGGACTATTAAATGTGCTTGCTTTTAAAGCATTAACCAACATTGGTAATGGGCAAAAGCCCACAGTAGGTATGCATTTACCTTCAATAGTATCAATAATAAGGTTCATGGCTTTATCTCCTGCTGCATCACAATCAGTATGAGGATACATTTTGCAGGCAACATAAAAATTTGCATTTTCTAGCATTTCTTTAGACATATTGGTATGTAAATCCAGAGTAATTCCAATTGGAAAATCATCGCCTACTATTTTTCGCATTTGTTTAAGGATATCTGCTTCAAGATCATCAATACCCTCGACGCACCCACTGCCATGAAAAGCAAAGCAAATTCCTGAAATATCATTTTTAATTTCTTCCAGCTGATTTAAAATCATATTTTTTAAATTATTGTAACAGCTAATTGACAATCTTGGCCCTGCATTCCATGCCGCAAAGGATGAAATACACTCTACCCCTCTTTTTTCTGCAGTCCTTAAGAAGCCTGATAAAAAATCCGTTCCATCCATAAAAACCTCTTTTACTTTATCAGCTTCTACCCATCTTGATTCTTTATATTCATCTTCATCCATTAGTCTGTTGGGAAAACCGTTTCCCTCATGATTAAATTCCCCGATAAAAATTTTTCTTTTTTTCATATAGTTATCCTCTCCTAGTAGATTATTTTCACTCATCGATCTTTTTGATATCTATAAAAATAGGTATTATCTCAAGCGGTGAATTGACGGTAATATTTTGCCCTCCATTCAATAGCTCGATAAAGTATTCAGAGCTTCTATCTCAACCATTTTCCTTCATAAAAAGATTCAAACATTTGAGTATACATCATATCTGCAATATCCAAATTATCTTTGACAATATTATTAATTTCATTTGGATCATTTTCCAAATCATAAAGCTCCCAAATATCATTGAAATTCATAATAAATTTATACTTTTCATTTCTTATACATTGAAATCTATCAATAGTACTTACTATAAAGTCTCTATGTCTTTCACTTTGATTTTCCAAGGTATTTCTAAAGGACCTAGAATCAACATTCTCTAATTGTGGTATCCCGACCAGCTCACATAGGGTTTGATTTATATCGAGCTGCTCAATAAAAGCATCTGAAACAGTATTCTCGCTAGTGCCTGGTCCTGCAATAATTAGCGGTATATGTATTGAGGGTTCATATGCCACAGATTTTAAAAACAAACCGTGATCCCCCAGCATCTCTCCATGGTCACTTGTGAACACAATATAAGTATTATCTTCTTGTCCGGTTTCTTTCAATTTATCTAGTATTGTGCCAATTTGATCATCAATTAAAGTAATGCCTGCACAGTATTGTCTTCTAATATCAGAAATGTCATCCTCCGGACCTATAATTCTCCTATTGTTTATATATCCCGGCTTTGAAGCCTCTTCACTATATACTTGCTTGGGAACCTCTGCATTCTTGTATATTGCAGAGTATTCTTCTGGTGGATCAAATGGGTCATGAGGTCCTACAAAGCTGACTAATAGATACCACGGAAAATCCTGTGGAACCCTTTCTATCCATTCAGCTGCCTTTCTTCCAATATAAGTATCCTCGTAGTCTATTGTATCTAGAACACTACTATGAGAGGCTCCTAAAATACCTCCGTTTCCTTTCCTATAAATATAGTCATTTTTAAATTTTTCATACAAATTTTTACTTTTTAAATAATTTCCATATGGACCAAGGGGTCTTTCAATAGTACCTGTGGCAGCATGCAATTTTCCTTCACACTCTTCAGGATGAGTGAATCCATAAGCATAGTTGCATGGTCTATCTCCGTTTTGGCCATTGTATTCTTCATGCTTTGCCAGGTCCAGCTTGCCTATACAACCAACTCTATAATCATAATTTCTGAACCTTTGATAAAAGGTTTTGGTACTATAAGGTAATATACCGTCTTCGATACAACCTACTCTATTTGGTCTTAGTCCCGTTGCCAGCCCAATTCGAGCTGGAGAGCACATTGGTGCATTTGAATAACAATGATTAAAAACCATTCCCCTTTTAGCCAATCTATCGATATTAGGAGTCCTTACAAAATCTGCTCCGGCATATCCTAGATAATCAAATCTGTGTTGATCATCCATAATAAATAAAATATTTGGCCTCTTATACATAAAAAATCCTCCTATTGACCTATAAATCAATGTCCCTTTTATAAACCGTCTTTCCTTTAAATATTGTTTCTAAAATTTGCGCCTTATATATTTCACCTTTATCTAATTCAAACATATTTCTGTCAATAATAATAAGATCTGCATGTTTTCCTTCTTCAATAGTTCCGACAATATCTTCCATAAAGATTGCATATGCACTGTCTATGGTATAAGTCCTTATCATTTCCTCAAGTGTCAACCTCTCAGATGGTCCAAGTATATAATTTGTGTCATTATAATCCCTCATGGGGTGACATCTTGTTATGCCTTGCTGTATAGCCATAATTGGTGAAAATTGAACCTCCACAGGTTTTTTTGTAATTACTATAGGTGCATCACTTCCACAAGCAACTTTTATTCCTTTATCTATGCAGGATTTTATAGGATAAGCTTTATCTGCTCTCTCTTCACCCAGTCTTACTCTTTCAATCTTGTTATGATAATCCTCTCTTTCAATCCAAAAAGTTGTAAATACAGGGATCATACCAAGATCCTTCATTCTATCAAAATCTTTATCATTTACTATTCCGAGATGTCCTGGTTTATGTCTCGAATCCCTTTTGCCATTTATCTTTTCCGCATATTCGCAAGCATCTATAGTATATCTGACTGCCCTGTCTCCAATAGCATGAGTATGTATTTGAAATCCATATTTATCCGCCAACGCAAAAATTTCTTTTAATCTTTCAATATCAAAGGATGCCTCACCTTTTGTTTCAGGTTTATCCGCATAGGGTTCTTCAAGCAGGGCAGTATAGTCATCTAGCATTCCATCTATAAAAAACTTGATTGTTGTTAATTTTAATATATTTTTTATATTGCAGGCATTTCTTATCTTTAGAAATTTTTCAATCTGCTCGTCCCATTTCCCCCCTTCACTTTCAGAATTTATAGCTGCTGCCAATCTGATTTTCGCATTTAATTTTTCATTATTAGCTAGATTTATATATGCGTCAAACATCTTATCATATCCTAAGGAAGCATCATGTATAGTTGTTATACCTGCCTTATTAGCTTCACTAATGAACTTAACAATAGCATTTTCATAGTCATTAACAGTAAGGCTAGGTATAGCTTTATCAATGAAGCTCATTGCTTCAAGACCCTGAACAATTCCAGTTAAATCACCATTTTCGTCCTCACAGAAGTGGCCTTCGCTTATTAAACTATTAGTGTCACTATTAACATTTGCAAGTATTAAAACTCTAGTATTTACCCAATATTGATGACCAGCTTTTTCCGTTATCACTATTGGTATATTTTCTGTGATTTTGTCCAGAATAACTCTATCAAATTTTTGGTGTTCCAATAGAGAAACATCCCATCCATATCCTCTGATTACTTCAATGCCAGGATTTCCTTTTATATACAAAGAAATTTCTTCAAAATATTGTTCAACTGTATTACACTCAGAAATATTAACACCGTTAGAGTTTATTGCTGAGTATGCAGGATGGCAGTGTCCTTCAACAAAACCGGGCAAAACAAATTTTCCTTCAAGATCAATTATTTCCGCATTTGAACCGTAATACTTCTTTGCCTCCTCATTGGAACCGACAAATATAAACTTTTCATCACAGATAACCATAGCTTCTGCCCATGGTTGCTTTTCATCCACAGTATATATTTTACCATTAATGTATATTATCTTAGAACTGCTATACAATCTAATACCTCCTTTGTCTTTAACATTAGTATTTTGCTACTTCGCATCAATCATAATGATTTCTTCTACTATTCCATTTCTCACTCCGTAGACATGAGAGTAAAGATTGTTAGTTGTACACGCATGCTTTGGAAGAAGAAACATTTTTTCTCCCAGCTTCGGCATTTTATCTGTTTCTGTAATGCCTTTAAGGTGTTCAGCCCCCATGGCAATTAGCTCAAGTGATTCCTTTCCCTCAATACGTGGTGTTCCAAATTCCATTGTTATTGCTTTCCAACCTGCGTCCAAAATAAATATTTTTTCCTCCGGTGTACTGATAACGGTTGAAAGCACTTTAATTGACTGTTTGAAAGGTAAATCCTGGACCTTTTCAATATGTTTGTAGTCAAAATATATATATGTCCCTGCTTGTATTTCATTAATCAAAGGATGTTTTGATACGATATCGAAGTCTCCGCTTCCACCAGCTGATACTACTGATATCTCAATACCAGCATTAGTGATTTCCTTGTAAAACCTCTCAATAATCTCGTAAGTTTCTTTGCTTTTTTCTTCCCTTTCCTTATGAGTGGGATAAAAGCAATCCTTGCTATTGTACCCTGATATACCGACAAATTTTAAATTGCCTGCTATCTCAATGGCTTTTGCCAGTTTTACTGCATCTTCAGTTTTTCGTACTCCGCATCTGCCCATTCCTGTATCAATATCCAGCATCATATTAAAACAAATATTATATTCTTTTGCAGCATCATTAAATAACGTAACCACATTAATATTATCTATAGAAAAAGTAAACCTAATATCAATATATTGTTTAACTAGTGAGGCCGCCTTATTTATTTTATCTACAGTGACAATTGTATTTGACAGCCAGATATCCTTTATATCTTCAGACGCCATAGCTTCAACTTCTTTTAATGTAGAACAACCTATCCCAGAGGCACCAAATTCTAATTGTTTTTTTGCCATTTGAATTGATTTATGAGTCTTAATACTCGGTCTGAGAGCAACCTTGTTTTCCATAATAATCCTTTGCATAGCTTTTAAATTATGCTCCATACAGTCAAGTTCAACTATTAATGAGGGTGTTGGGAGCTCATAAACTGAAGTACCAATATATTTTTCCAATTCAATCCTTCTATTGTCTGCAAGAGTATTATTGCTGTCTATTATCATTTTCCCCATATTATACCTCCTAAGTTGTTATATATTAATTTTTATATAACTTGAATTTATTATAATAAATTCATTGTACATCAATTAAACCTATATACGCAATATTAAACCACAATTTATTAATTAATCTACAATGTATTTTTTAATTACTCGATTATTATTTATTGACAAATAAAAGGGCTGTTCATCAAGTTTCGAATGAAACATGATGAACAGTCCCTTATTTTTGTTCCTTATCTTTTCGGCACTACTCCGGTATAAATATCGTAAACTTCGATCCTTTATCAATTTCACTCTCTACATGAATTTCCCCATTCATTGATTGGACAATATGCTTTACTATTGAAAGCCCCAATCCCGTACCGCCTATCTCCCTAGACCTTGCTTTATCGACTCTGTAGAATCTCTCAAAAATTCTATCCAAACTCTCTTTTGGAATACCCATACCATTATCTGAAACCGATAAAGAGATACCACCCGTCATTCTGGAAACTGATATTTCTATAACACCTTTTTCAGGTGTATACTTCATTGCATTTTCCAATATATTCAAAACCATTTGCTTAAACCTATTTCTATCTACATTGAGCTCACACTGTTCATCTTCTATGGAAAATTTTATATCTAGTTTCTTTTGTCTATACTGAGATTCTAAGATTATCATTACTTCATCTATCGTATCTTTAATGTTAAATCGTTCATTTAAATCATTAAATTTCTTTGATTCAATTTCTGACAAAGCCAAAATGTCCTCTATAAGCCGCTCCAGTCTTTCAGCCTCTTCATAGATGATTCCAAGAAAATTATCAGCCGTAACTTGGTCACTTATCCCACCACCCTGAAGTGTTTCCGCAAAACCTTTAATTGAGGTTAGTGGAGTTTTTAGTTCATGACTTACATTAGCCACAAATTCAGATCTTACTTTTTCTAGTTTTTTTAGTGATGATATATCATGTATTACTATAATATTGCCGTAATTTGTTCCATCTTTTTCGGATCTTATCGGACTTCCATAAACAAGGAAAGAAGAATCCTTTTTTCTACCCAGATTCATTTCTTCCATGTACAAATCATTTTCCTTTTTGATTATCTTCAAAAAATCATCAAGCTGTTTTTCTCTAAAAGACTGCATTATATGAAGTCCTTTGTATTCTGGAATAGAAACTCCAAGATATTTCTCTGCTGCTTTATTGGCAAAAAGAACTTTGTCATCATTATCTACAGCAATAATTCCATTTACGACATTATCAAGAATAGCTTGCAAATTAGAGTTTTTTTCGCCTAGTTCTCCTAAAATCTCACCTAACTTAAATGACATTTCATTGAATGAAGAAGTTAATTTATAAATTTCATCATTCCCCGAATATACAAGTCTTTCGCTAAAGTTTCCAGCAGCTATTTTGTCGGCAGCTAATGTGAGTTGTTTTATAGGTGTAGTGATAAAGTATGATGCCAAAAATCCCATAACAAGAGATATTAAAAGTCCGATTAAAAACGAAAAGAAAATTTCGCTTTCCATTTTTGAAACAATTGATTTTACATCTTTAAGCTCAACTGAAAGTCTAATTATTGAAATAATTTTGTTATTATCCTCAACGGCCTTTGCAACATATAAAAATTCTTGTCCAACTGTGCTGCTTCTTCTTTTACTAATTCCTACTTCTCCAGCAAGCGCTGAAACAACCTCAGCCCGTTTTAGGTGATTGTCCATAGTAGATATATTCGCGACACTATCATATATTACTACACCATCATTTCTAATAATGGTAATTCTAGAATTTGTAATTTCTCTTAAGCGTTTTGTGAATGCAGCGTCAAATCCTTTTATGTTCAATTCCGTTCTAAGTTTAAGAACATCTGCTATTAATTCAACCTCTGAGACAAGCTTATCTGTGGTACTTTGATTAATTTCTTTTTTTACAACTGAATAACTAAAAATAGTGGTGATTAACATCCCCACTATAAAAATAATTGAAAAATATAAAAATAATTTTTTCTGCATATTATTTCTCCTATTTAGAATTACTCTATCCGATTTCGCAGTCGAAGATGACTGGTTTCGTAAGACTTCAAGTTATTCTAATGCACAGTATTTACTTGCGAATAAACGCGGCAAAGCAACTTTCTTCACACGGCTCTGTATCCAACGCCTCTTATGGTCTCAATAATAGGTTTTTCGGCTTCGTCGTCTCCGATTTTGCTTCTTAGATGTCTTATATGAACATCAACCGTTCTCGCATCTCCCATGTAATCATAACCCCATACATTTATTAATAGAGCATCTCTTGAGAAAACTCTACCCTTATTTGAAATTAGAGTCTTTAGTATCTCAAATTCTTTAAGTGTTAATGATATTGTATCACCATCAACCTTAACAAGAAAGCCTTCTATGTCCATCTCTATTCTTCCAAGTTTGATTAAATTAACTTTAGACGGATCCTGTTTTTCCTTATTCAATGCTGTTCTTCTCAAATTTGCTTTGACTCGAGCCATAAGTTCTTTTACGCCAAAAGGTTTAGATACATAATCATCAGCTCCAAGTTCTAACCCAAGAACTTTATCTATCTCTTCATTTTTTGCGGTCAACATTATAATTGGTATTGTGGGAACTTTGTTGCCATTCCTAACTTTTTTACAAATATCGAGTCCGTCTATTCCTGGAAGCATAAGGTCAAGCAAAAGCAAATCAAATTCTCCACTTTCAGCCATCTTCAATCCTTCGATGCCGTTTTCTGCTGTCTCAACTTTATAACCATTTTTTTCTAGATTAAATCTTATCAATTCTCTGATATGTTTTTCATCTTCAACAACAAGAATTTTGTTATCCATTTCTTTCCTCCGATTAATTAAATCTATTATTACCCATCAATGGGTTACTATTACCTAAAAGTTGTTTTCTAAAATACAGTTCTCAAAACGCTATTTCCTACGCACCTATACTCAGACTTTCAGAAATCTTAACAAAACTCGGCACCCTATTCGTAAACGTAGTTATATATTTAAATCCACAACTTTCAGCAAGCTCATATGCTTGTTTTATGCCACTTCCTAAATCTTTTTCGTTATGCGCATCTGACCCAACAGTTATTATTTCCCCGCCTAAATCTTTGTATATTCTAATTATATCTAATCCTGGCAAAGTTTCATTATATTTTTGTCTTAAACCAGAAGTATTTATTTCTATTCCTTTGCCTTTCTGAACAATCTTTTTCAGTAAGGCTTCAAGCTTTTCTCTATGATATGCGAGACTAATTTTTTCTTGATAGACATTAAATGAATATCTTTTTACCAAATCCAAATGTCCAACGACATCAAAATCATCAAATCCAGATACTAGTTTATCAAGCTCCTTAAGATATTTATCAAGTACTGCTGGTTTTGAATGTATTGAATAATCAATTTCACTCATATCTATTCCATTAACCAATTTATGTGCTGATGCGATAACAAAATCATAATTAACTTTTCTTAGCATTTCTTTAGTTTCTATAGAAAAATATTGCGGTTGTCCTATTTCAACTCCAAGTTTTATATCTAAATATCTATCATATTTTTTTCTAGCATTTAGTACTTGTATCTCATACTCTTCCTGTTTATAAATATCATTATTTTCATCTCCTGGCATAGGTTCAAAATGATCAGTAATTGCTATTTCAGAAATCCCTTTAGTAATTGCGCTCCTGCACATATCATCAACACTGTCTTTAGCATCTGATGATATATTTGAGTGAATGTGGTAATCAACATAATAATTTTTCATAATACCTCTTCTTCCGGGCCCATTCTTTTGACCCTTCCATATTTTTCTTTCATTGTCCTAATATTATCAAAGAAGTATTAAGTGGTTTATATATTATTGTAAATTGTACATTAAGTAGTATTAATTAATGTTAAATCTATTAGCGCATAGTATTAGCTGAAATCCCATAGATTTTTGATATTTGTGTTTCGATTTCGTCCCTAAGCCTAATAATATTAGACTCACGTTCGTTATAATCGTCCATATCTATTGCATCACTTATGTGTTCTTTAGTATCTTCTTTTATCTCAGATTTTTGTATATTAAAATTGTTTACTGGGCAATTTTTAATCACTTTTTCTTGGTTTTTCTGAGGTTCTTTCTGAGGTTCTTTCTTTG
>CAYZED010000017.1:37361-38257 GCA_964477445.1 uncultured Clostridiaceae bacterium
TCTTTTATTTTTGTTCTATCAACTTTGCTTCTAATTCTTAACAAAGACTCCAGCTCTCTTGAATTGTTGATTATTTCTTTAACACATTCTTCATCGTCTGGAATATAAACTCTTAACTCAAGTATTTTATTCGGATAATAATCATAGATCCCATTGCCCATTTTTTTTGCAAAAGTTTTAAAATATCTGTCGTAAGTTTTACTATTTAGTAAAGCTAAAATATAATAAACACACCACTCAAACCCCACTAAAGGTGTAAGTGAATATACATCTGCGCTGAAAAAGTACCCTGCATCATCTAGCGCAAATTTATTCTTCTTCGCTTTGTAAGGATGAACTATCTTTTTTTGTTCAAAAATATCAAGTTTTCGGCCCCACTGAAGCATATGCCATTTTCTAATACCTTTAACGACTTCTCTTCTCTTCTCAAGTCTTTCTTTAAATATCAAAAGATGTTCATAAACATTTGGATACTCAGTTTCCAGACATTCTAACGAAATCGAATCTGTATACATAATCCATAAATCCTTATTAATAATTTCATAATTATTAATATAGCTATTTTTTATCCAAGGATAAAACAATTCCTTTTCTTGTTTATTCCAGGCCTTCGGGATTTCTTGAAAAACAAATGCTTTATCACATCCTGTGATAATTCCTTGATTACTTTTCAAAACTTCTCTTAAATAGTAATTCGACTTTTCCTCTAGTTTTTTTACGAAATCTTCCTCAATTTCACTTAAAAAACTCCATCCATCTGAACATAATTCTTTTTGTTTTTTAAAAATTATATTTTGGACTAATTTATGGTTTTCTCGCTCTTCTTTTGCTTCTTGTTCTTTTTTTATATTATCCGTCTTGTTTTCTATAATGTCTTCAGGCGTCATATCTTCAGG
>CAYZED010000017.1:38357-48430 GCA_964477445.1 uncultured Clostridiaceae bacterium
CATCATGTCTTCAGGCGTCATATCTACAGGCATCATGTCTTCAGGCGTCATATCTACAGGCATCATGTCTTCAGGCGTCATATCTTCAGGCGGCATTTCTTCAGCTTGAATATATTCTATACTTGAATCAACGTTTGGCTTTTTATTCATTAATAATGTAATTGCAGACGCGACTTTTGCCTCCTTGAAAACTTTTACATTCTCATAATCAATAATTTTTATGATCTCTGAGTTATTTGACAGATATTCTCTGAGCCCTTTATAAGTTTGAGCTTCAATAAAATATCTTGATGTTATATAACAAAGCATACCTTCATCACATAACATTTCAATCCCACGTACGAAAAAGCAACTTAAGATATCTGTTTTATCTGAATATACACCTAAATATCTTTCAAATAAGTACTTCTTATATTCATTGTCAAGAATCTTATGTCCCAAATATGGCGGATTTCCTATAATATGCGAAAAAAAACCTTCATATTTATTGCTTAATATTAAATCTTCATTAGTGATATTACCCGGCGCTATTCCGAAGTTTTTAATAAACTTATTCTTTAATTCATCTATAGCTTTCTCATTAATATCAGCTCCGTAGATAGACTCTTCTATGATTGATTTCAAAAATCCCCTTATTTTTGTATCTTCTTTATTATTGCTATTTTCTTTACTATTGCAATCTTCTTTAGTATTGCTATCTTCTTTACTATTGCAATTTCCCTTCATCGCAGAATCTTCATTTATCTCGAACCACTTATTTAATTTGTTTTCAAGTACACGAACTACAGAAATAAGGAGTTGTCCATCTCCACATGCAGGATCCAAGATTCTTAACTTCTTTTTCCCACATTTCAAAGACTCAGCACTAGCTGAGTCTTTATAAAAATAATCATTCGGTTCAAAATGTTCTAACAAATTCTCTGCGATTAAATAAGCCATAGCATCAGGTGTATAAAACGCCCCACGTTTTTTCTTTAATGAAACCTCATTAGTCAATTATTTCTCCGCCTTTTTTCTAGATACTCTAGGTTTTTTGTCTTCAACTTCAAGTTTATTTATCTTCTTTAAAATTACTACACCATGTGGCTGAATATTTATGTGTCCACCTGCTTTAAAATCAACTAGAACACCAGTAATCATGTCACTGTAAACACCATCACCTATCAGTATTCCGTCGTGAGGTTGGCATTCGTTTATGTAAAACTTTTTACTGTCAACTCTATCATTATTAAATATAATGATAAATTCTTCCTCTATTGCTTTTTTGTTAAACGCATCCAAACCATTTAAAGTACTTCTTTTAATTCCAAAAAGTCCTTTTTCAGTATAAAAAAGTTCCATTTCTCCAGTTCTAAGTGACGGATGTGTCTTCCTTAGCTTCATGGCTGATTTTGTCCAACCTTGTATATCTTTATTTTCTTTTCCCCATGGATAAGTTCCCCTGTTTAATGGGTCTTTAAAACCTTCCATTCCAGTTTCATCACCATAATAAATCGATGGTACCCCAGGAATAGTTGAAATAAAAGCAATGTATTGTCTTAGTCTTTTTATCGCGGTCTCTTTGCTACGACCATCAAGCTTAAATTCTTCCTTTTCAAAATCGTTCATGTTTTCCGAACTTGGAGCATCCCCTAAAAGAGTTAAAAGCCTTTCTGAGTCGTGAGTTCCAGTCATATTCATCAGAGTATAAAAACTTTCTTTCGGGTAATTTTCTTTTATTTGCATTATTCTTCTAAACAAGCCGCTACTATCAATTTTCCCATTTAGGTAGGAAATCATATAATTTCGATAAGGATAGTTCATGACTGTATCGAGCCCATCACCTAATAAATACCTTCGTCTTATATCATAACTAACTTTATTTGTGGCATCTTCCCATACTTCTCCGATTAGAATTTTTTCGGAATTTTTTTCTTTTACCACATTTCTTAGTTCTTCTATGAAACTATCTGGCAATTCATCAGCTACATCAAGTCTCCACCCTGATACACCGGCTTTTTGCCAGTGTCTTATAACACTGTCTTCATTACCATAAATAAAATCTCTATATGTTTTGTTATCTTCATCTACATTAGGTAAATCAAGGATTCCCCACCAAGATTCATACTCATAAGGACTGCCTTTGAATTTATACCAACTATAATACTTTGAACTCGCGGATTGAAACGCACCCATGTCCTCATATGTTCCAAATCTATTAAAATATTTTGAGTCAGCACCTGTATGACTAAATACTCCATCCAAAATTATCTTGATACCTTTTTTTTCGGCCTCTTCGCATAATTTCTTAAAGTATTCTTCATCCCCAAACATAGAATCAATTTCCATGTAATCCCCAGTATCATACTTATGATTACTTCTAGCTTTAAAAATCGGATTAAAATAAATCACTGAAATACCCATATCAACAAGATAATTTAACTTTTCCATGACACCCGGTAGATTTCCTCCAAAAAAATCCCATCTAGCAATATGTCCTTTTTCATCTTTTACATATCTCGGTTTATCTTCCCAAGTAGAATAAATAAAGCTATTTGGTTTTACATCTAGAATTTTGTCCTTACCCTTTCTGAATCTATCAACAAATATTTGGTACATGCTAGCGTTTTTAAACCAATCAGGAGTTTTAAAGCCTTCTTTATATACTGTGATTTGGTATGGTTTAGGATCAAAAATATAAACATGTCCAAGTCCACCAAAACATCCCTCATTATTTCCATAAAAGAAGTTATTCCCATCTGCACTGATTCTAAAGCAATACCATAACAATGTTGCATTCTCAGGTGCATTAAAAGTACTGCTAAACACCATTCTCTTGCCGATTTCTTCATCAAGTTTCATTTCATTTTCAGTCGGAAGTTTTCCATCTCGCCAAGTGAGCAGTTTTATTTCTTTAAGTGCTTCCTTTGTGGATGTTTCTATGGTCAATTTTAATGTTATCTTTTGGTTTTCGGATACTGCTCCGAAAGGTTCCCTATACTCGCTGGAATAAGAATTGTGAATTATTTTGAATCCCGCCATATTTCACTCCTGCATTCATTCTAGATTTTTCATATAATTTAACAACATTTACCTTTTTCGAAACCGCAAAACACTCGAAGCCGATTTTCCTAGTTACTTCTGCACTGGTGTATTTTTTATTTCCCATATACCTGATGCATATTCATTAATGGTTCTATCACTTGAGAAAATTCCTGAATGAGCAATATTATGAATACTCATCTCTAACCATTTTTCTTTTGTTTTAAAGATTCTGTCAACTTCTTCTTGAGCTGTCAAATACGCATCAAAATCCTTTAATACAAAATACTCGTCATTATGGAGTAAAATTGAATTATAGATATTATGGAACTCTGTACTTCCTGCATAAAATCCGTTAATCAACTGTTCTAAGACCTTAGCTATACGCGAATCATTTTGGGATATATCTAGCGCATTATAGCCGCCAATTCTATACAGATCCAAAACTTCTTGCTCTTTCATTCCGAAAATGACAATGTTCTCGTCTCCAACTTCATCACGAATTTCAATATTGGCTCCATCTAGAGTGGCAATCGTGATTGCACCATTCATCATAAGTTTCATATTTCCAGTTCCAGAAGCTTCTTTAGTCGTAGTCGAAATTTGCTCGCTAATGTCAGAGGCTGGGATAATAACTTCAGCGAGTGATACTTTGTAATCCTCCATAAATACAACTTTGATTTTGTTTTTTATTATCGTATCATTATTTATTCTATCTGCTAAACAGTTTATTAATTTAATGACTTGCTTGGCCAAATAATAGCCAGGCGCAGCTTTGGCGCCAAAAATAAAGGTCCTTGGTGATATGTCCAAGTCTGGATTTTCAAGCAAACAATTATACAAATACATTATATGGAAAACATTCAAAAGTTGTCTCTTATATGCATGCAGTCTTTTAACTTGAACATCAAAAATTGAATCTGGATTCAGAACGACTCCATACTGTTCTTTTACTATTTTTGCAAATTTTAATTTATTATTATACTTGATTTTTGCTACTTCTTCTTGAACAAGAGGATCCTTCGCATATTTATCAAATCCAATTAAATCTGAAGGATGATATATCCAACTTTGACCGATCTTCGAAGTTATTAAATCTGCAAGTTCTGGATTGGCTTTCAAGAGCCATCTTCTATGCGTAATCCCATTTGTTTTATTATTAAATTTATAAGGATAGAACTCATAAAAGTCTCTGAGTTCTTGTTTCTTAAGAATTTCTGTATGAAGTTTCGCAACACCATTAACACTATGACTGCCCACTATAGCTAAATTAGCCATTCTTACAAAATTATCTCCGATTATAGCCATCCTAGCGATACGATCCCATTCGCTATTATATCTATTCCAAAGTGCTTTACAGAAACGTTCATTGATTTCATTAACAATTTGAAAAATTCTAGGCAAAAGATTTTTAAACAATTCAACTGGCCATTTTTCGAGCGCTTCTGTCATAATGGTATGGTTTGTATATGATATTGTATTTGTAGTTATTCTCCATGCATCATCCCATGTTAATCCTTCTACATCTAGCAAAATTCTCATCAACTCTGGAACTGCAACTGCTGGATGTGTGTCGTTAATATGAACAGCTACATGATCATCAAAATCTTCAATTTTATTCCCGCCCATTTTGTATCGCCTAATTATACTCTGTAGACCTGCTGAAACAAAGAAATACTGTTGCTTAAGTCTTAGTACTCTTCCCTCATAAAAGCTATCATCAGGGTATAGAACCTGTGAAATTGATTCGACAGAATATTTATGCTCAACTGCTTTAAGATAATCGCCCCTACTAAACATTGATAGATCAAAATCTTTCTCGTTTGTTTCAGCACTCCATAATCTTAGCGTATTAACTGTATTGTTCTTATATCCGATTATTGGTGTATCATAAGGAACCGCTAGAACGCTTTCATAATTCTTATGAGTAAAAACAAGTATTCCGTCCTGGTCTACACAGTCAACTTCTCCACCAAATTTAACTTCAACCGCTTTGTCAGCCTTTCTTATTTCCCAAACATTGCCTTCTTTTAGCCAGTTTTCTGGCAACTCAACTTGATATCCATTGACTATCTTTTGTTCAAAAAGGCCATATTTATACCTTATCCCACAGCCATGTCCTGGCAGTGCCTGTGATGCAAGCGAATCGAGAAAACATGCCGCCAATCTACCAAGTCCACCATTCCCGAGACCTGCGTCAGGCTCCATGGCTTTCATTTCATCTAAACTAGTCCCTAATTCAATCAATACCTCATTTGCGACATCATCTAATCCCATGTTGACTAAGTTATTTTCTAATAATTGACCCATTAAAAACTCTATTGAAAAATAGTAAACTTGTTTACTTTCTTTATTCATATAAGTTTTGTTGGTCTCAACCCAATTTTTTGAGGCATAATCTCTGATAAGGCTTCCTAGTGCTGAATACTTATCGGACATTGATGCTTGTTCAAAATTTTTCGCATGCATTGTTTGTAATTTTTTCAAGTAATCATTCTTGAATTTCATTTTATCCATTTTCAAGAAACACAACCCCCTTTTCAAGAAATAATCCGGCAAATGTATATTAATCTATGTTTTCTGCCTATCTAAATTCATTTGCGAAAATTAATATTAAGTTAAGCTTTGGTACAATCTCTTATATTGAAGAGCTGAGTTACTCCAAGAAACGTCGGAGTTCATTGCGTTAATAACAACTTCTTTCCATATTTTCTTATTATGATAACTCTCAATAGCCTTTTTTATAACGAATAGCATATCATAAGCATTATAATTAGTAAAACTAAAGCCATTACCTTCTCCAGTGCTTTCATTAAATGTAGTTACTGTATCTTTCAATCCACCAGTTTCTCTAACTATAGGAATCGTACCATATCTAAGTGCCAATAACTGTCCAATTCCGCATGGTTCAAACAAAGAAGGCATTAGGAACATATCCGCTGAAGCATAAATTTTTCTGGCGAGGTCATCGTCAAATACGATATTTGTGGAGAATTTTCCTGGGAATCTAGCTGCATATTCTCTGAACCAATTTTCGTATTGTTGATCACCTGTTCCTAAGACAACGAATTGTGCACCTTGTGATATAACTTCATCTAAAACATGAAAAACTAAATCAAGCCCTTTTTGACGAGTAAATCTGCTGACCATTGCTATTATTGGCACATCAGGATTTTCCTCTAGCCCAAGGTGTTTTTGAAGTTTTGCTTTATTCTCTGCTTTGCTATGCAAATCCGCTTTGCTGAATGTTTTAAATATTTGTCTGTCCTTTGCAGGGTTATAAAGAACTGTATCTACACCATTTACAATACCCATAATACTATTATGTTTTTTTCTTAATAAATCATCAAGTTTTTCACCAAAATGAGGTGTTTGTATTTCCTCAGCATACGTAGGACTTACTGTAGTAACTTCATCAGAGAAAATTATTCCACCTTTCATAAAGTTAACCGCTCCATAAAACTCAACGCCATCAACTGAAAAATATTCTTCTTTCAAATTAAGTAATTCTCCCATTATTTCTTTCGGGAAAATACCTTGATAATGAAGATTGTGAATAGTAAATACCTTCTTAATTCTCTGGTACTCCGGTTGGTCTGCATAATGTGCCTTTAACAAAACATTTATCATACCTGTTTGCCAATCATGACAATGAATTACATCAGGAAAGAAATCTAAATATTTAAGAGATTCGAGCGCAGCTCTTGAGAAGAAAGCATATCTTTCAGCTTCATCATAAAATCCATATAGCCCTTTTCTTTTAAAATAATATTCATTATCAATAAAGTAAAAAGGCATATCTTCATATTTTAGTTCTTCGACTCCACAATATTGATTTCTCCATCCTACTGGAACATTAAAAATATTATGACAAACCATCTTTTCTTTAAAGAAATCTGGAATATCTCCATATTTAGGTATCATAATCCTAACATCTACTCCAATTTTTCTCAGTTCTTTAGGCAATGAATATGTTACATCACCTAACCCGCCCGTTCTAGCAAAAGGGAAGGCTTCCGAAGCTATAAATAAAACTTTCATTTAAATCTCCCTTCTATACTCTGGCATCTTTTTCAATCACGATGGGATAATTTGGATCTCCTTTGATTTGTTTTCCAGCTGATATTAAAACGTTCTTATCAAGAATTACATTTCGTAAAATGGCATCATCCTCAATAATACAGTTATTCATAATTACACTATTTTTTATGCTTGTACCTTTTCCAATATGCACTCTTCTAAAAATTATACTATTTTCTACTGTGCCTTCAATTATACAACCATTTGCAATTAATGAATTTGAAACTTCTGCAGTTTCCATATATAATACCGGTGGCTCATCTTTCACCTTAGTATATATTGGTCGCTCTTCATTAAAAAGATCCTTAGCATTTTCGGTATCCAAAAGCTCCATTGAATTTCTATAATAACTCTGAATTGAATTAATACATGCCACAATTCCCTCGAATTTATAAGCATTGACCTTAAGTTTTCCTATTGTTTTTTGGACCGCTTCCATCAATGTATCAACGTCACCTCTTGAGACACTTGTATGAATGAGATCAATCAATAGACTTTTTTTCATTACATACATTTCCAAAAACACATCACATTCATCGATTCTGCCATTATTCATATGCATTCCTTGAACATTTCCATCTTCATCTACTTTAATTGTCTGGCATGCGTGAAAATCATCTGCACACTTTTTTGTGTGATGATATACAAGAGTAATGTCTGCTTCCGTTTCTTCAAAAAACTCAGCGACTTTTCTATAGTCAATATTACATGTCATATAACTGGAAGAAATAATAACTTTGCTCTGTTTTCCCATATGTATGTATGAAATATGATTTTTAAAGTTATCAATATCTCCTCTGTAAATTCCTAGTGTGTAATAATTAAACATAGGCAAATTCAAAAATAGTCCATCATTTTTTCTGTCAAGGTCCCATGCTTTCCCATTTCCTAAATGGTCTTGAAGCGATCTAAACTTGTTTTGTGTAAAAACACCAACATTAACAATACCCGAGTTTATCATATTTGAGAGCACAAAATCTATCAATCGATATCTTCCAGCAAAAGGTATACTTGCTACCGGGCGACAATACGTCAATTCTTTAATTTTGTCCTCATTTTCGTTCAAATTAACTATACCCATATATTCATTAAGCATATATGCATTCCCCCTTCGTTCTATTCAACAGATATCTCGCTGTTCTCTTTAACAATTTCACTATCACCAACCAAAGTAATTCTTACACTATTTGGACTCCCAATATTAGATGATCTACTTACAACCGAATTATACCCTATGATTGCTCTGTTTATTACACAATCACTTTCAATCTTAACTTTTGGCATAAGTACCGAATCTTTAACAATTGCATTTTCTTCAATAATAACTCCTGGAAATAGCACAGAATTATGAACCTCACCTCTTATATCACAACCTTCACCAACCATTGAATTTTTAACTTTCGCTAATTTCGAGACATAGTGAGCTGGTTTAACAGGATTCAACGAGTATATTTTCCAAGATTTATTATATAAATCAAGTGCACAATCGGGTTTTATCATATCCATATTAGCTTCCCAAAGGCTTTCAACTGTACCAACATCTTTCCAATATCCTTCAAACGGATATGCCACTAGTTTATCCCCAGCTTTCAGCATTGTTGGAATAATATTTTTTCCAAAATCATTGCTTGATTCAGGATTCGCTTCGTCCTCAATTAAATATTTTTTTAGTGATTTCCAATTAAAAATATAAATACCCATTGATGCCTTATTACTCTTAGGTTTTTCTGGTTTTTCGTCAAATTCATAAATGCTTCCATCTTCATTGGTATTCATTATTCCGAATCTGCTAGCTTCATCCCACGGAACTTCAATTACCGCAATAGTTAAGTCAGCATTACTAGACTTATGAAACTCAAGCATTTTTGAGTAATCCATTTTATATATATGATCCCCAGACAGTAATAGAACATAATCAGGATCAAAATCGTCAACATAATGTATGTTTTGATAAATTGCATTAGCAGTACCTTTATACCAAATACCGCCATCTTCACTCATATATGGTGGCAACATTGAGACCCCACCATTTTTTCTATCCAAGTCCCAACTGGACCCAATACCTATATGCGCATTTAAAACTAAGGGTTTATATTGGGTTAAAACGCCAACAGTATCTATCCCTGAGTTAGTGCAATTTGATAGCGCAAAGTCAATAATTCTATATTTCCCACCAAAGTACACAGCTGGTTTAGCAACCGCTTTAGTTAAATCTAACAATCTACTCCCTTGTCCTCCTGCCAATATCATGGCAATCCATTCCTTTTTATACATATCTATCGCCTTTCTTTCTTATCTTAAACTCGAATATTTTTTTGAATTAAAATTTTTAATATTTGGAAAAACATCACCATCTGCAAAATTCTCATAATCTATTGCCTTTTTAAACCGCGGCGCAAATCTAATTTCTCCTAATCTCGGCTTAATGTTTATTGCCTTAAGGTACACCATTGCTAATGGAGGAATTCTTAGTTGAATTGAGTATGGCTGGTTTTGCCATCGGATATTCTCGGATTTTCTTGAAGTATTGTTTATTACACCAGATCCCCCAAAAGACTCAGAATCACTATTTAATACTTCAATATACTCTCCTTTCCTAGGAACCCCAATTCTATAATCCTCATACGTTTCCGGAGTAAAATTACATATAACTAATATAAAGTCTTTCCAATCCTTACTTTGACGATAAAACTCAATTATACTCTGAACGTTATTATCTGCTTCAATCCATCTAAAGCCTTCCCAACTGTGGTCTTGCTCCCAAAGACTTTTCTCTCTTATATACAAATGATTTAATTCTTTAACAAAAGTATTATGTTTTTCGTGTGATTCATAATTTAGCAGATCCCAATCGAGACCATATCTGAACCTCCATTCCATAAACTGAGCTAATTCTGTTCCCATAAAGGTCAATTTCTTTCCTGGGTGTGCCATCATATATCCTAGTAACAATCTCAAGTTTGCAAATTTTT
>CAYZED010000017.1:48440-58408 GCA_964477445.1 uncultured Clostridiaceae bacterium
AATTTTTGCCAATAATCGCCTGGCATTTTATCAATTAGCGACTTCTTTCCATGGACAACTTCATCATGCGATAATGGCAGAACAAAATTCTCTGTAAACGCATACATAAAAGAAAAGGTAATTTGACTATGATGCCACTTCCTTATATATGGATCTCGACTCATATACTTGAGCATATCGTTCATCCAACCCATATTCCATTTATAATTAAATCCTAATACACCTACATGTACTGGTCTACTAAATCCAGCCCATGTAGTGGATACATATGACATTATAAGAGGTTGCTCATAGTAACCGAATATCGTAGTGTTAAGTTTTTTTATGAAATCAATGGCTTCAAGATTTTCACGACCGCCATATCTATTTGGAATCCACCTTCCTTGATTTTTTTCAAAGTCGAGATACAACATATTAGCAACTGCATCAACTCGGATTCCATCAATGTGATAAACATCAAACCAAAATATTGCATTCGATATTAAGAAGCTTTGGACTTCTGATTTACCAAAATTAAAATTCGTGGTTCCCCAACCCTGATTATCAGCTCTTAACGGATGAAAATGCTCAAACAAAGGCGTTCCATCAAACAAACGGAGACCATTATCATCTCTACAAAAATGACCCGGTGCCCAATCAATTATAACTCCAATTCCAGAATTATGACATTTATCAACAAAATACATAAAGTCATATGGCGATCCATATCTGCTAGTTACAGAAAAATAACCTGTAGTCTGGTAGCCCCATGAATCATCTAATGGATGTTCCGATAATGGAAGTATTTCAATATGTGTATACCCCATATTGACTACATAATCTATCATCTCATCTGCTAATTCTCTATAAGTAAAAAAAGCACCATCCCATTTCCTTTTCCAAGAACCAAAATGAACTTCATAAATATTTATCGGTTTTTCGTAGATATTTGTTTCACGCTTTTTATCATACCAATCGCCATCGTTCCACTCAAATGACTTATAGTCAAAAACCTTCGAACAACTACCTGGCCGTAATTCACTGTAAAATGCATAAGGATCAGATTTTTGTTTTATAGCTCCGGTAGCTGTTTCAATCTCATATTTATACATTGCCCATTGACCGACATCCTCAATAAATGACTCCCAAACACCTGAAGCAGAAATCTTAGTCATTAAATTAGCTGTAGACTCATAGTTATTAAAATCACCCACTACGCTAATCCTTCTGGCATTAGGTGCCCAAACTCTGAACATAGTTCCTAAGATTCCATTATGCTCACCATAATGAGCACCTAAGTATCTGTAGCTGTGAAAATTATTACCTTCGTTGAAAAGAAATTGCTCACTAATGTCAAATTCCCGTATTGTCATATTACCTTCCCTACTTTGGCCGAATTAGTTAAAACGGCATTTATTTACATTCTGCTATTTGTGTTTTTACAAACCTTACTATTCTATTCTACAAATAGTACATAAATTCCTTCTAGTAACTGAGACTTTTGTTGATTTTTTTGAATAATGCAATAATTTAGATTGCGCCCATGCTGGGCGCAAGACTAAAAAAGAAGCAAAATAATTGCTTCTTAATTATATACTATTTATGTTAACAATTGGTTAAAATATGCTTAAATCTAATACTCCTGAAAGATATTCCAAAATTTTTATGCCGCCTATAGAATTCCCCTTTTTATCTAAACCAGGTCCATATACTCCGATTCCCATTCGGCCTGGAACAGCAGTCAAAATCCCACCACCAACCCCACTCTTCGAAGGCAGACCAACTTTAACGGCAAATTCGCCTGAAGCATCATACATTCCACAAGTCACCATAAATGTTTTTATGATTCTAGCTGTTTCTTTTTTAATTACCTGAACTCCCGACATCGGATTTCTTCCATCAGCAGCTAGCAGTGCACCTAAGCTAGCAATATCCAAGCAATCGACACTAATAGAGCATTGATAAAAGTACAAATCAAGTACTTCATCGACATCGCCATCAACAACTTCTTGGTCTTTCATAAAATAAGCCAGCGATCTATTTCTATGTCCAGTTTCTTTTTCTGATTCATATACAATCTGGTTCATATTAACGTTATCATTATTTAATACTTTTCTAAAATATTTTAAAAGTCTATCTTTCTTTTCAACAATATTCTCACCCAAAATATAACTGTCAATAGCTATTGCTCCTGCATTAATCATTGGGTTTTGGGGCATTGCCAATTTTGTGGTTTCTAGCTTTACAATTGAATTAAACGCATCTCCGGAAGGCTCCATTCCGACTTTTGAGAATATATAATCGAACCCACGATCTTCAAGCGCTAGCATTAGCGAAATTATTTTAGAAATACTTTGTATAGTAAATTTTGATCTTGAATCTCCCGCTTCCCACACTCTTCCTTTTAAATCCATTACACTAACTCCGAGTAATGAAGTATCAGCCTTTGCGAGTTCAGGTATATAATGTGCCGCTTTCCCTTCTGCTAAAAAGCCTTGCCCATATTCAATTGCTTTCTTTAATATTGCTTCCATTTTTATTCCGTTTTCCCTTCATAAAAAATTTTTGTTCCTAATGTTCATGATTTTTCATGTTTTTTCATGATTTTCAGAATAATTCATAATAATTTTCAGGCTTTTTTAATTCGTTTTTATTTCTTATAGTTACTCAAAATTCCACCTAATATTATCATGCCGTTTTCGATTTGTTCCTCATTAACTCCTGCATAGCTTAATCTAAAATAGTGTTCACCACCGACAGGCATAAAAGTTTTTCCAGGAACTATTGATACGCCTTTTTTTATACATTCATTTGAGAATGTATTAGAATCAATCCAATCCGGTAATTTAATCCATAGGTTTAATCCTCCACCCGGCGCAGTAAACTTTACATTAAGAAGGTATTTTCTAGCCGAATTAAGCGCTGCTATATATCTTAACGAATACTCTCTTCTCATTCTTTTTAAGTGATTTTCCCAAAGATCTTTTTTCATATATATTTCAAGTACTCGCTGCATTAATCCTGACGTTGAAATATCTGAAACATACTTAGCATTCATGATTTTTTCTTTTAGTTTTGATGGCGTAATTAGATAAGCGACCCTGAGACCTGGCATAAATATTTTTGAAAAACTCTTAATATAAATAACTCTACCATCTTCATCAAATGACTTAAGCGGCAATGGAGTCTCTTTAGTAAAGTTTAATTCGCTAAGATAGTCATCTTCAACAACCAGGGCGTCATGTTTTTTACAGAGCCATAAAAAGTACTTCTTTTTTCTTTCACTCCATGTGCATCCAGTTGGGTTTTGAAAATTCGGCATCGTATAAATAAATCTGGGTTTATACATGTTCATTAATTTTTCTAAATCCTTCATATCCGGACCATCTTTTTCTAAATTAAAAGTAATTACCTTTGCATTTCTCGATTCAAAAGCCGCAAGTGCACCAGAATAAGTTGGGTTTTCAGCAAAAACATAATCTCCTGCCGAAATCAATGCTTTAGTTACTATGTCTATGCCCTGCTGTGCTCCTGATATAACGTAAATATCATCTGGGATAGTATTTATACCAACCCTCTTAATATTATCAACTATGGCCTTTCTAAGTGGCAAATAACCCTGTGCTTCTTGATAGGTAAATGCGTTTCCACCATCTCTCTCTAATACTAAATTCATGGCTTCCTGAAATTCCTTTATGGGGAAAAGAGCTGGATTTGGTGAAGCTGAAGCAAAATTAATATTTACTTCACTACCTTCCTCAACATCATAATCTGATTCATCAAGAGTTAATTTAACATCCGTCTTATAGGTGTATTTTTCTTTAGAAATATCAACATACGTTCCACTTCCAGGCTTTTTTCTGGCTAAACCCGAATCTTCTAGTAGTTGATACGCATTTACTATCGTGGAGGTATTAACACCTAAAATCTTTGAAAAATCTCTTATAGACGGAAGCTTGCATTCACTAGGAATGATTTCATTGATTATTAATTCCCTCAATTTGTCAAACAGCTGTTGATACAGAGGTAATTTAATTTTTTTATCTAACTTGATCTGATCTAAATTATACAAATCAAACCTCCAACTTCTCAAGTTCAAAGATAAATGCGGTAATTGCTAGTAAATCAGCAGCTCCACCAGGACTTATATTTTTATTAATAAAGTCCTTATCCATCTCAAAAATATGTTTTCTACCCTCAGCAGCGAGTATACCGCCCAAATCTATTGCTTTTCTAGATTGTTCTTGCATATAAGTTAGCCCATCAAATCCACATCTATTTATTACTGTAGTATCATCAATAACCGACATTATTCCGATTAAACTATGCGCAAGTGATTCTCCTATATTCAATCCAGATTTTAATGCTTCTTCAAAATACGGAAGGCCAGTATTCAGAACAGTAGGCAATCCAGCTTCAACCTCGCCACGTATTCCCTTTATCCCATGGTTTGAAAATAGCTTTATCCCATTTGAAAGGTTCAGTAGATCTTCTTTCAAATCAGTCTTTTTCAACTTTAAATACTCATCTAACTCTTTAGCCACAATCCCCTTACAAATTTCAATAACAGACTTTGAAATATTATCTCTATTTATCTTAAGATTTTTTTGAATACAAATTCCTGCTGCACAACATACAACACCTAATAGAAACAGAAGACCTTTTTGGGTATTAACACCCTCAGTGACTTCAAACATCCGCGCTTCCGCTTCGATTCCAATTTTTCGTAATTTATAAAGGTGTTCATCATCTTCATTAATACCTACTGAAACAAATTCAATCATAGAGCTACTTAAAGACGCCGTACTTTTTAAAAAAGTAAAATAATCCATATCATTGTGCGCCCCATTTGAATGTGGCGATACAAGTCCTGGTGAAGGAAATGTGCTTATCTCATACAGCATGGATAAAATCGCAGCTTCACCAATTTTTTTTGGCAACTCGTTTCTTTTATATGAAAAATTATTTATTAATTTGTTAATTTCATTTTTAACCAATTCCAAACTATGAGAATTGTTTTTCATGCATTCACTAGTGTTCTTATCACAAATTATACATTTTCTGAGATGCAGGCCCATGCTTTTTCGATCGATAGGTCCCCCTGACAAATCATATATGTCAATATCAAAAATCCTACCCAATTCATGTTTCATCTCAATTTCAATAGCTTTTTGCTTTTCTTGTTTTGGATCTTTTGATAAAGAAATTATAAAACTACTGCCATCTGCGCCTTCTAGCGTAAAAGCTAACATCTTCGTGTTTGCAGTCTTATTTCCCGTCATGTTTTCTGTTTTGTATTCTGCCATATTTTCTGTCTTATTTTCTGTCGTATTTTCAGCCGTATTTTCCATCTTTTCTTCTAACTGAAAATTCTTCCTAATGATGTTTTTTAATAAATTAAAAGCATATTCATACTCTTTTGTATTTTTATTTGAGCCAGGGTAGTTGATTTTTGCGCAAAGCACCGGCTTTTTATATTGTTCAATTAAATATAAAACAAAATTATAACGATGCTCTCTTGCTTCTAGTATTTGATCGTAAGATTCCATTGTTACTCCTTTGTGTTCCATTGCTATTCATTAGTGTTACTGAATACTCCACATCATTCCTTTATATAAAGGTAATCAAAAGTAGTTTTTGGGACTAAAAGTTTAAGTTGCTCCCAATCCTTTAATTTAAACAATCTTCTGACTCTTGATGCGCTCACAGCTTCATTCATTATTTCTAATCTATCTACAAGTTTTAGTTCAATATTATACTTAGGCAAAATTTCGATCAACGCTGAGTTATAATTCTCAGTTACTTCACAATATGGTTCAGACCCTACATATCTTCGTATAATACCAAAGACCGGTGCGATATATTCTGAAAACAAACCTGCGTCTACTGCTGTGTATAGCTTAAGTTTATCATCTTTCTCTTTCAAAAAGTATGTAGGAAAAGTAGCGGATGAAATAATATATTGACCTCCAGAAATAATCTTCACATTTTCCAAATCAGCAGTTCCTTTTTTCACCAAATCCATTCTATCTTCAAAAGAAAATTCAGATTTATTCTCTTCTACTATAAAAACTACTACTTCATTATTCTCTTTTGCTGCTTTTTCGACTAAATATCTGTGTCCTAATGTAAATGGATTACAATTCATAACAAGAGCCGCTTTCTCGCTACTATTCATACCACTTTTAAGAAACATATTATTAATATATTTCTTAATATTAGCAGTTCCACCCTCTAATAATGTAATACCTTTAATTGAAATTACTTCTTTCAGCCCAAACCCTATGAAAAACTGTTTCTTTTCTGTCAGCGTATAAATAAAATATTCATAAATTCCTTTTTCAAAAAGGTAATCAACGCAGCTAGAAATTAGTGTGCCGCTAATCCCCTGCCCTTGAAAATCAGGTTTTACTGCAAAACACTTAAGGACTTTCCCTGATATAGAGCAAGTCCCGATAATACTATTATATTCAACATTCTCAAAATTATCAGGATTCTTAGGATTCTCAGAATTCTCAGAATTCTCAGAATTCTTAGCATTCTCAAAATTCTCAAAATTATCAGGATTCTCAGCAATTCCAGAAGCATAACGCATGTGATAAGGCGATGCACTAACTTCTTTTAAAATGAAAGTAACCTCTACGTCTTCATCCAACAAAAGATTAAACGTCGAAAGAAAACTTTCAACGTCTTGTCTTTCAGTGTTATTTCTTAAATCAATTCTTTCGATATTGAATCCATACACTAAAGTGTCCTCACTTTTCTCACTACATCAATAACTGTTCCATCTCTATACTCTATTATAGCAGTGATTTTTTCATCAAATTCAATCTGATTTGGCGCTCCAGTCATCGATTCAGCAATTTTTTTTAATTCATTTATCGTAACTACAGGAATATTGCTTAACTTTAACTTTTCGATTAAATCCTGTCTTCGAGGATTTACAGCAATCCCTCTCTCAGTTACAATCACATCTACTGATTCGCCTGGGGTAGTCGCAGTGATTACTTTTTCCACTATAATAGGTAATCTTCCTTTAACTAGTTGTGTTACCACTATGGCCATTTTTGAGCCAGCGGCAGTATCACTGTGTCCACCAGATCCACCCATAATCATACCATCAGAACCAGTCGTGACATTCACATTAAAATCTATATCAATTTCGGTAGCTCCCAAAATCATTACATCCAAATTATTAACTACGGCGCCTTTATTATGCGGATTCCCATACATCGAGGCAGACATACCCTGATGTGCACTATTATCTCTATATGACTCGATTGCCTTTAAATCAAAACACTGAACATCAAAAAGTGCCTTGAACAGTCCTTCTTCAAACATATCCACAAGATATCCTGTTATGCCACCAGCGGCAAAGCTACCTTTTATATTGTTTTTCTTCATCAAATCTCTTACATATGATGCAACAGCCAATGACGTGCCACCAGCTCCCGTTTGGAATGAAAATCCATCTTTTAGCAGTCCAGATGCTTGAATAACTGAAGCAGTCATTTTGGCAATTTTCAAGCCTACAGGATCATTGGTTATTTTTGTTGTGCCTGAAACAATGCCCTTTGGGTCTCCTATTGACTCAATGCATACCACATAGTCAACATATTCCTGACTTATCTCTATTGGACAAGCTGGGTATTCTACTAAATTATCAGTTATAGCTACAGTCTTATCAGCGTACATCGCATCAGGTATTGCATATCCGAGTGACCCGCATGCTGACTTTCCGATAACACCATTTATATTCCCATAAGTATCACAGCAAGGCGATGCTATAAATGCCACATCGATATGAAGGTCTCCCGATTCAATCGCTCTAGCGCGGCCTCCATGAGTATGCATTATTGCTGGATATTTTAATTTACCAACAGATATTGCATTAGCTACTCCGCCAGAAACATAGTTTGTATAAATACCCGATACAACCCCATTTTCAATATGTCCAACTAGTGGTGCGTGAATTGGAAAAATAGAACTAGCTGCAACCTTTATATCTCTAATCCCTTTTTTAAATATTTCATCTAAAACCAGATTAAGAACAAAGTCCCCATTCCTTAAATGATGATGAAACGATATAGTCATTCCATCTTTTATTTCACAGCAATCAATAACCGTTGATATATTTTCAATTATTTTCGAGTTGTTATGATTTAATTTCATCTGAACTTGTTTCTTATACCTTGTTTCATTTTCTTCACAAATGCCATTAAAGGGTTTCACTGCGCCGTACCCATCAATTTTTTCAGGTATATATCTTTTTATCGCGTTTAAAAAACTCAACTTTTCTCAACTCCTTGACATTTCTTTGCTGGACTTATAAGAGTCCCGCACGTCTGGCTTTCTCTAGTAAATCTTTTGCTCTAGTAATTATCGGGGCATCTATCATCTTGCCATCAAGTGAAAACACACCGAGTCCTTTAATTTCAGCTTCTTCCGCTGCTTTAATTATTTTTTTCGAGTCATTTATCTCTCTCTCACTAGGAGATAAAACTTCATGAATTATATCTATCTGTCTAGGGTTAATCGCAGCTTTTCCAGTAAATCCAACCGATTTGCATACGTATGTATCTTTTTTTAATCCTTCCATATCGTTTACATCAGAAAACGGAGTGTCAATCGAGGAGATTTTATGCACTCGGCATGCAGTTGCAACTTTACTTCTTGCATAACTGATTTCATTACCATCTTTCGTTCTAACAATCCCTAAGTCAGCCGTTAAATCCTCGCCACCTAAAAGAACTCCATTAATTCTAGGACTCGATTCTATAATACTATGAATATTCTCTAACCCATAGGCACTCTCAATCAGTGCTACTATTTTTATGTCGCAGTTAGGAAAACCCTCTTCAGATTCGATTTTTGTTAAAATTTTATCAATTTCTACAATATCATTTTCTGTAGCCTTTGGAACTAAAATCGCATCCGGCTTCATTCTTGCAATGATATTTACATCTTCTAAACCAAAACCAGAAGATAGCGGATTTATTCTAACTAACATCTCAGTGTCATAAAAATCAACATTTCTTAATGCTTCTTTAACTAGCAATCTAGCTGAATCTTTTTCAGAAACACTTACTGCGTCTTCAAGATCTAAAATAATCGTATCTGAGCCAAGTATTCCTGCATTTTGAATCATCCCAGGATTATTTCCTGGTATAAACAACATAGTTCTCCTAAGTATATTCTTCATTTTAACACATTCCTTTTTCTTAAGTAGCTCTCCTAATCGCAGTTTCAAGTCTGGCCTTAATAGTATAGTCCAGTGCACCTCTGTCTCTGGCCACAATTCTTATACCTTCCACGCCTAACCCTTCCGCTGTATCCTTTATTACTCTGTGAATCTGCGTTCCAAATTGAGCAAGTACTATGCTTTCTAAATCAATTTCAATACCATTACCTATTATTGGCTCGACAATAATAAATATATCATTTGATTCTAGTGTTCCCGCCTTCTCTGTTCTTTGAATTCTCATGGAAAACCTACTTTCTGGTGCTCTCAAGAGCTAAAACTCTATTCATTTCATTATAAACAATCATAAATCCTTCATCAACACCCATACCTGGTTTAGCCAGACATTGATCCGCACCACATGCAATTGCAATATTAGTACAAATTTGAGCTGAACGATCAGTTTCGTTACATGTTCCTCCACAATATGCCCCAACGCCATTTTCTTTACAATATATTAATGCTTCTGCAATATTGTTTATACCTCCTAAGTCAGGAGTCTTTATTTGAATCATATCAGCTGCTCCCTCATCAGTAAAAAGTTTAATATCTTCCCATGTATTGCACCATTCATCAGCCACAAGCTCAACTTTAATATTTCGTTCTTTTAACGCAATTCTCAAATCTTTTAACGCCTGACATTGACCTTCTCTATTTTCTACATCCATCGGCCCTTCAATTCTTAGTTTAAATGGCATAGCCGTTCTTTCGAGTTCCCCAAGATATTCAGCCATTTTTTCTGTGTTAT
>CAYZED010000017.1:58418-60054 GCA_964477445.1 uncultured Clostridiaceae bacterium
GTCATAACTACGTTATGGCCCGATTGACGAGCCATTTTTACGCCGCGGGGCACCGAGATCGGCTCAAAAGCGTGAAAAAATCTTCTAAAATTCTTTACTACCAAATTTTTTCTGTGTTATTATCAAAAGCAATCCCAATGGTTCCATAAACATCAATATGTAAGACCGGAAAATATTCCTCACTAGATCTCATCTCTAAAATTCTATTCTTTAACCAACCAACATATTCATTGAGAATTTCTCCATTTTTTCCAAGTTTCTTTTCAACAGTATTTATCAAAGCATGTGGAAGCACATCCGCGCCTTTTATTATCATTTTGTCAATATTATTATATCTGTCATCACCACTTTGCGTAAATATCGGAATTTTTTTAAACTCAACTCCCGTATTGTATTCTTCCCTAATAATTTCTACCATAGTAACTTTTTTTACTTTTTCCGCAGCGTCCAGAAAAGCGTGAGTTATTCCGTATCTTATAGCCGTATGTAATCTATTCCCATCTATTTTCATATTGTCGATTTTTTCTGCCAATTCCCTGAATCCATTAATTTCAGCACCTTCAAGTACTGGAATAATATTTTTTTCTATTACTGGAATAAAATCTGCAGCTAAAAACAACGGATCTCTTCCACCAGCTCCAGAATATTGAACAGCTGCACAATCTCCATATGCGACTTGTCCATCTTCTAAAATAATCATAACTGAAATGGATTCACCAGCCATTCTTATTTTTTTAAAGCCTTCAGTAACTGGTTCTCCAACATATGTAAATCCATCATGGCCTGCTCCATTTTTTATTGCCCTTTGGTCATCAAAATAAAATCCAGTTCTACCTGCTGAACAAATCACTTTTTTTATCTTCATTTATTTAATCCTCCGAAATTTATTATTTATAATCTAAATTATACTTCTGATCTTACAATTTATGTGAGCCTTCTTGATATTTGTGAGTTATATTCAAACATGCACTACTTCATGTTTGCTGGTCTTCCCACGAGTACCCCGTTGCTTATTGCATATATATCATCAATAACCATTTGGAAACTTACTTCTCTATTTTCAAATTTTGCTCTTTCGGCAAACATAGCTCTATGGAAATCTTTAATCTCCTTTGTAAAAGGTAAATTCCCAAATGATAAAAATCTAACTGCACCATTATTGTCTCTTGCTGGCAAAGCTTTTCCGGCATTATATTTACTTGGCGCAAATGGCACATCAATTACCCCTGCTTCAAACGCCCTAACTGTTCCAACAGCTAAATCTCCCTGTCCAAGTTCAAAAACTTTATCAATTATGCAGGCTGTTTCAGCTCTGATTATCTTTATTTCATCCATAAGGTCCATTGAAACTTGCAATTTTTGGCCATGTAATAAATTTAGAGTTTCTTTAGTTGCTTTTATACCCTGAGCGTTTGCTTCCTTAGTCGGAATACCTACTGCCTCATGAGGCGTTTTAACAATAACTTTAGTGGCTCCTGCCATTGCAGCTGTAGCGGCACCCCACGCAATAACACCAAAAGCCTTTGCTTCATCTGCTGGAAATCCACCCATCCATTGGTGAAATACTGTTGAGAGTTCTACATCATATCCATATATTTTAAAGTAACCAGCCGCCATAGCTTCCAACGCTCTCATT
>CAYZED010000018.1:0-51922 GCA_964477445.1 uncultured Clostridiaceae bacterium
CTTTTTCGTTTATCTCAGTATAGTTACTTTTAATTACTCAATGAAGTTTTTTCGCTTTAATCAAAGCGGAAGTTTTTTCTCCTTATACCTAAGAGTCGAAAACCGCTCGCTTATCTCGCATGTTTTAGATAGAAATAATTTTCTAAAACATACTGCCTTCGCGAGCTAACGAGATGTCTTTTCTCCACATATCTAAGTGTCGAAAACCGTTGACTTATCAAATATTAATTTGCGTTTCCTTGGAATTATATTCATTGATGCAAATATAATTTCATATCAACCATGCTGGAATGTACCAGTTTTTCTTATCAATAGGTAAAACATCAGAGATTAAACAGATTACAGCACCTGTACCAATTTCGGTTTTAAGATGAGCGGCACCAGAGAATTTGTCATCTTTCGAAGGGACATTTTCTATAGGTTTAAGAACGGAAAAGTTTTTTGTGGCATTTTTTGGAGCGGCACTTTTTTTAATTTCAATAGGATGAACGGTGTTGTTTTGATGGATTATTAAATCGATTTCTTTCCTATTGCTGTCACGATAAAAATATAGTGGTGCACGTTTTCCGTTATTAATATAACTTTTGTATATTTCTGATACTACCCATGTTTCAAAGAATTCTCCACTCATGGCGCCGAACTCTAGTGCTTCGGCAGAATTCCAGCGTGTGAGATACGAACATAGGCCTGTATCAAGAAAATACATTCTAGGTGCTTTAATTATTCTTTTCAAAGCATTATTAAAGTAAGGTTCAACCAATAAAACCAGTCCGCTAGAAACTAAAATTGAAAGCCATTGTTTCGCAGTGGGGGCAGAAACCCCTGCCTCATTTGCTAACGTTTCATAATTAACATTTGTTGCGGTTCTTGCTGCAACAATCCCGATAAATCTAAAAAAAGAGAGCTCATCAGCTACTTGCGTTAGATCCTTTATATCTCGACTAATATAGGTTTCAAGATATGATTCATAATATCCATCTCGCTGGGTTTGAGGCATTTCATGGAGACGTGGCATTGATCCAGTATAAATTTGATGAAAAACTTCTGGCAAAGTCATTTTCTTTACAATATTTAAATGATTAATGAGAGCACTGGGGGCTATTTCAAATGGAGGCAAACTATATCCATTAATTTCGCTATTTGAGAGTCCTTGCATATGTAGTTCACCAACTCTACCAGCAAGTGATTCGCTAACGCCCTTCATCATATGAAAAGTTTGAGAACCGGTCAGCCAAAAGTCACCACAATGTTTATTTGTATCTACATAGATTTTTATATATTCCAAAAGTCCAGTCGCATATTGAATTTCATCAATGATAACAGGTGGAGAGAAGCGCTGAAGAAATAATTCGGGTTCTGTGTTAGCGATTTCACGAAAAGTTGGATTATCGAGTGAAACATATTTTCTCTCTGGTGAAGCGAGCTTTTGTAGAAGTGTAGTTTTTCCTACTTGTCGTGGACCGGTTACTAACAAAACCGGGTATGTATCGCTTATTGATAGAGCTGCTTTTTCTATTGTTCTTGTAATGTACATGAAATCACCCCTTAATACATTAAAACTATCGTAAATTATGCAAATCTAAACTTTGATTTTATTTTTGCATAATCTATTGATTTTGTCAATTAAAACTATACCCTGTTTTTTACTTTCTCACCATTCGTTATTTGTTTGTGAAAAAAAACAAGAAAACTGTGCTTTTCGGTTTTTTATTCAAATGATATCTGATATAATGTATCCGTGCAGATGTTCAGAAAATTCTAGAGATGCGCAAAAGCCCATTTACGAAAGGCTTTAGGCGTTTTTTTGGGAAAAACAAATCAAAAAGGAGGAAAAAATGAATCTGTTATTATTTTTAATCGGATTCCCGCTTCTCGCAGCTTTGATTTTATTCATATTTAGAATAAATATCGTGCGAGATTTTGTCGTGAGGATTTCTGCTCTCGTGATTGGAGCAGCATCTATTTATTTGCTAGTTACTAATCTAGGAGGAACACCAAAGTTTTTTGCATTCGAAATGAATGGTATAGAACTTGGTATGATGGCCGTAGAAGCACTCATTGCATTATTTATTACTTACTTAGGTTTCAAACATAAAAAGTATCTTGCAATAGTTTTGGTATGGTGCCAACTATTACTGATGGTATGGTTTGAACAATTTTATGCTCATGGTATTCCAGTCGAAAAAACACTTTTTACTGATAATTTTTCAATAATTATGGCACTTATTATAGGTATAATAGGTAGCGCAATCTGTGTTTATGCTATTGGATATATGAAAGATTTCAAAAAACATCATGAGGGCGAACCAGACAGAAGACCGCTATTCTTCTTCTTAATGTTCTTATTCCTTTCAGCGATGTTTGGAATAGTATTTGCTAATCACTTGATCTGGTTGTATTTCTTCTGGGAAATCACTACATTATGTTCTTTCTTACTTATTGGATTCACTAGATCGAAAGAAGCGATTGATAACTCTTTCAAAGCACTTACTTATAATCTAGTCGGTGGTGTTGCATTTGCTATTGGAATTGTAGTTCTTGGTACACAGATGCAAGTTCTTGAATTAGACAAATTATTACTCATGGCCAACGCTGGTCCTGCAGTACTTGCTGTTGCTTTGGCATTTAGCTTTGCAGGTATGGCGAAAGCAGCTCAGCTTCCATTCTCAGGATGGTTACTTGGCGCGATGGTTGCTCCTACACCAACATCGGCGTTGCTGCATTCATCCACGATGGTTAAAGCTGGTGTTTACTTAGTATTGAGAATGTCTCCACTTCTCGTAGGTAACTACGCAGGATTATTAGTTTCTTTAATAGGAATAATAACTTTTGCAGTGGGTTCATTTATTGCTATTTCGCAATCAAATGCGAAAAAAGTACTTGCATGGTCTACGATAGCCAATCTCGGGCTTATTGTTACTTGTGCTGGGATTGGAACATATGAAGCCGTTTGGGCAGGTATTCTTCTTTTAATATTCCATGCTGTTTCTAAATCACTTCTCTTCCTTGGTGTTGGTACTATCGAACATAATCTTGGAAGCAGAAATATCGAAGACATGGATAATCTTATTTCTAGAATGCCAAAGGTAGCGCTTATGATGGTAATTGGTATCATGGGAATGTTCTTGGCACCATTTGGGATGTTAATTTCTAAATGGGCTGCTCTTAAGGCATTTGTAGATACTAGAAACGTAATTCTTATAACACTATTAGCATTTGGTAGTGCTGCTACATTGTTCTTTTGGACAAAATGGTTAGGAAAAATAATAGCTGTATCTAGTAAACCTAAGAATGTTGAAGGAAGCGTACACAGAGACGAGTGGTTCTCACTTGGATTACACGCGCTTCTTACTATCATAATTTGTTTAGGGTTCCCATTGATTTCATTATATTATTTAGAGCCATATTTGAATGGCGTCTTTGGTGCCGGAAGTATTGCTTTATCAACTGGAAACATAAAAATCATGACAATGATGTTATTCATGCTTTTAATACTTCCTATAGGACTTTTGTTCTACGGGAAAGAAGACAAAATGGTGTCAATATATCTCTCTGGTAGAAATGCTCCAGAAGATATGAATCATACATTTAAGGGTTCGCTCGGTGTAAACCGAGATGTAAAAAACAGTAACTATTATCTTGAAGAGTTCTTTGGAGAAAAGAGACTTCACTTTATAGGTGTTGTAGTGTCAAGTGCAATTTTCATATTTGCGCTGTCACTAATTACGGCTGTTTTAATCGGAACCTTTGGACTGGGGGTATAGAAAAATGCAAACAACATTAATTTTAATTGCTTACATAATTCTCGCGCCTCTAGTTGGCGGATTTTTAGCTGGTATTGACAGAATAATAACAGCAAGAATGCAGGGTAGAGTTGGACCACCTGTTCTTCAGCCTTTTTATGATGTAATGAAATTATTATCAAAAGAGAATTTATCAGTTAACAAAATTCAAAACTATTTAGTTTTCTGTTTCTTACTTTTTATAATATTTACTGGAGGACTCTTTTTTACAGGTGGAGATCTTTTGCTTGTAATATTTGCACTCACATTGGCAAGTATTTTACTAATACTTGCAGCATATTCCTCAAACTCACCATTTGCATTTATTGGTGCTGAAAGAGAAGTTATTCAAATGATGTCTTATGAACCAATGGTTCTAATGATGGCAATGGGTATTTTCGCTTTAACAAAATCATTCCTAATATCTGATATATTAAATTCCGGAGTTCCTCTTATAGTATATTTACCTGGAATATTTATCGGTTTTGTATATATACTTACTATTAAACTCAGAAAATCACCATTTGACCTTTCGATGTCACACCATGCACATCAGGAGTTAGTGAAAGGTCTTACTACAGAATTTTCCGGGACTACACTGGCATTGATTGAAATCGCACACTGGTATGAAAATGTTTTCTTACTTGGATTTGTGTATTTATTCTTTGCTTGGAATTCCATTGCAAGTCCTTTCGTAGGAATCTTAGCTTGCCTTGTGATATTCTTCCTTGAAATATTCTTGGATAATAACGAAGCCAGAGTTAAATGGCAGCTAGCCTTTAAGTCCTCGTGGATTGTGGCAGCGACAGTAGGTTTTGTAAACCTTCTGATACTCTATTTTATTTAGTATAGGAGGTGCGAAATATGTCATTTGTAACAAAATCCCCATGGATAATTCACTATGACGGTTCCAGCTGTAACGGCTGTGATATTGAAGTGCTTGCCTGCCTCACACCAATGTATGATGTTGAAAGATTTGGTATCATTAACACTGGTAATCCGAAGCATGCGGATATCTTCTTAGTAACCGGTTCCATAAATGAACAGGGAGCAGATGTCGTAAAAACAATTTACGAACAAATGCCAGAACCTAAAATAGTTGTAGCAGTGGGTATTTGTGCGACTTCTGGAGGCATTTTTAAAGAATGTTATAATGTCAGAGGTGGAGTAGATACTGTAATTCCTGTAGATGTATATGTTCCAGGCTGTGCTGCTAGACCTGAATCCATAATCGATGGAGTAGTTAAAGGGTTAGGAGCTCTCGAAGCGAAACGCAAAAAAATGGTAGAACAAGATAACAAGAAGTCAATTTAAAAAGGTAGGTAAGAGATATGAGCGTTATGCAAGAAAGCATTCTTTTGCAGCCCGGTGAGCTTTTAAACAAAGTCTACGAGCTGAAAAGTGCCGGTAACAGACTGGTACAAATATGCTGCTCTATGTTAAAGGATGGAAGATTTGAAATCAGCTATTCATTTGACAAAGATCTTCAGTTTACAAATATTAGATTACAAGTTACTCAGGATATAGAGATTATGAGTATTAGCGGGATTTATTATCCAGCATTCTTGTATGAAAATGAAATGAAAGAACTTTTTGGAGTAAAGGTTACTAATATGGTACTTGATTTCAACAATACACTGTATAAGAAAGCTAAAGCGACACCTTTTAACAATACAGTTGTTGCGGCTGAAACAGAAAACAAATAGGAGAGGTATTGAATATGGGAAAAAGAACAATAATACCCTTCGGACCTCAGCATCCGGTTCTCCCGGAGCCTATACATTTAGACCTTGTACTTGAGGATGAAAGAGTAGTCGAAGCTATACCTAGCATTGGCTACATTCATAGAGGCTTAGAGAAACTTGTTGAGAAGAAGGAATTTACAGAGTATGTATATGTAGCTGAAAGAATCTGCGGGATCTGTAGCTTTATACATGGAATGGGATATTCACAGTCAGTAGAAAAAATGATGGGTCTTGAAATACCTGAAAGAGCAGAATGGCTCAGAACTTTTTGGTCAGAACTTTCAAGAGTTCATTCACATTTGTTATGGTTAGGTCTTGTTGCTGATGCATTTGGATTCGAATCACTGTTCATGCATGCATGGAGATTGAGGGAAAAAATTCTTGACATTTTTGAAGCAACTACTGGCGGCAGAGTTATTTTCAGTGTATGTAAAGTTGGTGGAGTTAGAAAAGATATTACTAACGACAATCTTGCTGTTTTCGCTAAACTTTTCACTGCTATGGACAAAGAAATTAGAGAACTTAACAATGTATTCATTAATGATTACACCGTTAAGAGTAGATTAGTTGGAATCGGGAAACTTACTAAGGAGCAAGCTTATGACCTTGGCGCAGTTGGGCCAATGCTTAGAGCTAGTGGTTGGGCTCAGGATTTAAGAATGACAGGTTATGCTGCATATAAGCATCTTGATTTTAAACCAATAATTGAAACAGCAGGAGACAGCTATGCTAGAGTTTTAGTTAGAATAAATGAGATATATCAGTCTTTTGACCTTATGAAACAAATAGTCGGGAAAATTCCTGGAGGACCTGTAGATATTAAAGTTACAGGGACACCGAGCGGAGAAAACTTCGAAAGACTTGAACAGCCTCGTGGAGAAGTTGTTTATTATACTAAGGGTGATGGAAGCAAATTCCTTGAAAGAATGAGAGTTAGAACTCCTACATTTGCAAATATTCCACCATTACTTAAGACTTTGGAAGGCGCAGACTTAGCGGATGTACCGATACTAGTTCTTACAATAGATCCTTGTATAAGCTGTACGGAGAGGTGATAAAATGGGATTGTTTAAAATAGGAAAAATGGTAATAAGAAGCCTCTTTAGTAAGCCGGCAACCCTTATGTATCCAATAATTCCAAGGATTCCGACTCCACTTACAAGAGGACACATCAGTATTGATATTAACACATGTATTTTCTGTGGAATTTGTAGCAAGAAATGCCCTACGGGTGCACTTGTAGTAAATAGAGCCGAAAAAACTTGGGAAATAGATAGACTGAGCTGTATTCAATGTAATTGTTGCGTAGACGTTTGTCCAAAAAAATGCTTGAACATGGAAGGCTCATATACTCAGCCATCAACAGGTTCAGTAGTAAATATGTTTAAACAAGAAACTTTAGCTCCAGTAGAACCAAAGGTTGAAGCAGAAGTAAAAGCTGAAGTAAAGACCGAAGAATAAATTAAAGTATAAAAAAGATACGGGTAAGATAAATGCATGAGCTTCCGATAACTCAGAGAATAATAAAAATAGCAGAAGAACATGCCCGGCGTGCGAATGCGCGCCGGGTTACCCGTGTAAAACTAGTAGTAGGAGACTATTCAGGTTTTATAGGGGACTCAATTCAAATGTATTTCGACATAATTTCAATTGGAACAATAGTTGAAGGTGCAGAGATAGAAATTAGAAAGGTCAAGCCTTTGCTACTTTGCTCAGTTTGTGGTGAACTTTTTGAAAGGAAACTATTCTCCTTTGAATGTCCAAAATGTGGTGGCGACGGAGGTCCGTCAGAAATAGGAAAAGAATTTTATATTGATACGATTGAAATTGAAGATGAAAATGAAAATAAAGTTGAAGATAATGCTGCTGATGTTGGACTAGAAAAAGTACTTTAGTCATGCGTGGCGGCTTTTAATTTATATATTAAGTTTAACAATAATTAGCAATAATATGAGTGTAAATTGGAGGAAGAAAAGATTGAATAATTTTGAATATAGATACCATAAGGGAGATCATTCAAGCACTAACGAGAGAATATATAAACCAGGCGAAGAAAATATATTAGAGAAAAAGACAGGCCATCATCATGGTGGAGGAAATAATCATCACCATGAACATGACCACGGACACGACCATGACCATGACCACGGACATGACCATGAGCATGACCACCGCCATGAACATGACCACCGCCATGAACATGACCATGAATATGACCACGACCACCGACATGACCACGACCACGGACATGACCATCATCATGAACATGACCATCATCATGAACATGACCATGAACACGACCACGACCACGGACATGACCATGATCACGGCCACGACCATGAGCATGACCACCGCAATGAACACGACCACGATAATAAACATGATGGGCATAAGCATGGATATCACCAAAATCGCACAGAAAAGAAAAACTCATGCTCTTCAGCTACAGATAAGGAAACACGCGAAATCGAGATAAAAGAAGCTATTCATGGATTAAATGACAAAATAGCGGGAGATTTAAATAAAGAGTTAAACAATAGAAGTATATTTATGGTAAATGTTATGGGGGCTCCAGGTGCTGGAAAAACTTCATCACTAATAGGAATAATTAATAATTTGAAAACCCTCACACCAAATGTAGTTGAAGGAGATATCGAGTCTGATTTAGATGCTGTAACAATGCAGAAATTGGGTATAAATACAATTCAGATAAACACTGGTGGCGCGTGTCATCTTGATTCGCCTTTGGTTAAGATGGCAGTAGCAAATCTAGAATTCAAAAAAAACAGCATTTTATTCATAGAGAATATTGGAAATCTAGTTTGTCCAGCCGAATTTTCAATTGGTGAACACATAAAGCTACTCGTAGTTACCGTAACAGAAGGAAGCGATAAACCATATAAATATCCTTTAGCGTTTGAGAAAGCTGATTTGATAATATTAAACAAAGTTGATTTAATTCCCTATGTCGATTTTGACGAAGAGTTCTTCACAAAGGGCATAAGAGGAGTAAATAAAATAGCACCTATTATTAAATGTTCTCTTAAAACTGGAGAGGGCTTTGCGGAGGTATCAGCAATATTAGAAAAAAGGGCTGGTATTTGTTTTGAAAACAATTAATGTTATTATTTGGGGAGTTGTACAAGGAGTAGGGTTTAGGCCATTTCTAACAAAATTGGCTAACCAACTTGGTTTAGTTGGATGGGTAATTAACGAGGGTGGATACGTAAAGGCAACTCTGTCTGGAAACGATTCGAATATTGATGATTTTCTCGTTTCTTTGAGAAATGAAAAGCCAGAACCTGCTGAAATTGTTCATATTGATATCAATGAAGTTGATTATATACCATTTGAAGCTTTCGATATAAAAGAGAGCACAGAAGGTAGTGAAGGTTTAGTTATGTTACCAGCAGACCTTTCTATTTGCCCGACTTGTTTAAAAGAATTAGATGAAGAACAAGACCGAAGATTTAATCATCCGTTTATTAGTTGTATGGAATGTGGTCCTCGTTATAGTATCATTGACATTGTTCCGTATGACCGTCATAATACCTCAATGGTTGATTTTCCCATGTGTGAAAAGTGCGAGGCTGAATATACTGACAAAATAGGCAGACGATACCACGCTCAAACTATTTCGTGTCACGAGTGTGGACCATATTTGAAATATAAGAAATTATACAATGGCAAAAATGGTTATCATGCTGAAACTGATACTGATGTTGATACTAATGCTGATACTAATGTTGATACTAATGTTGCTAATGATGCATATAATGGGCATTATGGAGCGCATGAAAAAACAGATATATTGATAAAATATCAAGCACTAATTGCCGCTATAGAAGATGTGAAAAATGGTGGAATCATTGCCATAAAAGGAATTGGTGGATACCATTTTGCTTGTAGACCAGATATTGATGAGTGTGTAAAAAACTTAAGGGAACTTAAAGGGCGAGAAGAAAAACCTTTTGCAGTGATGTTTCCAAATATCGAAGAACTGAAAGAATATTGTTTAGTCAGTGAGCTAGAAGAAGTTTGGCTTACAGGAAAAGAAAAGCCTATATTACTTCTTGAAACCAAAGAAAAACGTTTCTCAAGCGAAGTGAGTCGCAGTAGTCGTCTATTAGGGGCTTTTTTACCATATACTCCTTTACAAAAATTGATATTAAAAGAAACAGGACCTTTAATTATGACCAGTGCAAATATTTCAGATGAGCCGATTATTATTGATGAGGAAGAAATATTTAGTATTAAGAAAAGATTTGTTAATAATGAATCAAAATATCTTACATCGATACTTTTTAATGATCGAAAAATCAGAACGGGCGAAGATGATTCTGTGGCTAGGGTTTATGGGGATAAATTTAGAATTATAAGACGTGCGAGAGGTTTTGTACCAGTTCCGATATTTATTGAAGGTTTGAATGCTCAAATTAAAGGATTGGATACCCAAGAGGAGAAAAAAAGCTCGATATCAGATGGTATTCAAATTTTTGCAACTGGCGGCCAGCTAAAAAATACTTTTTGTGTTTCCAAAGGTTCATTTTCATATGTAAGTCAACATCATGGAGATTTGGAAGACTTTAGAACAAACGAAACGTTTATAAAAAACACCGAACGAGTTATGGAAATGATGCGTATAAAACCAGAAATTATAGTTTGTGATATGCACCCTCGATATTTTACAACAAGATTTGCTGAAACTTTTTCAAAAGATCGAAAAATATCTTTGATAAAAGTTCAACATCATCATGCACATGCAGCTTCTGTTGCGGCAGAACATTCTATTAACGAAAAGCATCTTGCTATTGTTTTTGATGGCACTGGATACGGAACTGACGGGAAAATATGGGGTGGAGAATTCTTAATTTGTGATGAAGAAAAATTTGAGCGCTTTGCGCATCTAGAATATGTGAAGCTAATCGGTGGAGACTCTTCAATGAAAGATGTTTGGAAATCTGGGATGGGATTTGTTTTTAAGGCTAATGAAGAGTATTCTTCTCAATTTTTATTAATCTCAAGTGAAACATCAGATTCGAAAGACGCATTAAATGAAATAGATAATAAATGGAAAATTATTAGATCTGCGTTAGTTAATGATATTAACACATTTGAAACCTCAAGTATGGGTAGATTATTCGATGCTGTTAGTTTTCTTTTAGGGCTTACAGAAAAATCTAACTTTGAGGGTGAAGCTGCAATTTTATTAGAGAATAAAGCTAATGAGTTTTTAGGGAATATTGATAAACCCCAAAAATACTATGAAGTAATCGAACCAATCGAAAAGTCTGATTGTTTGAGATTAAGCTTTGACAAGGGAATTAAAATTATTATTGAAGAAATTAAGAAAACTTATGAATTAGAAATTAAATTAAAAAATGCACTACAATATGAATTAGAAATTAAATTGCAAAATGAACTACAAAATGAATTACAAAAAAAATTGGCATGGGAGTTCCATGAGAATGTAGTTAACGCTTGCGTTGAGATATCAAAAAAATCTTTTGAAAAAAACAATACAAAAGTTATCACGTTATCCGGTGGTGTTTTTCAAAACAGATATTTACTAGAAAATACAATAAATAAATTAGCGCGAGAAGGATTCAAAGTGTATTCAAATGAAAAAGTCCCTGTAAATGATGGTGGAATTTCATTAGGACAACAATATATAGCAGGGATAAAAAATCGAAAGGAGTGTATGAATTAGTCTGTGACTAAATCATACGAGAAATAATATGTGTGTAGCAGTGCCTGGTAAAGTAGTTGAGTTGCTTGAGAATCGAGCAATAGTTGATATAAATGGAAGCAAATTAAAAATAGATATTTCGTTTATTAATGTGAAAATGGGTGATTATGTTTTGGTTCATGCAGGGTGTGGGCTTGAAGTGTTAAAACAAGATACGGCAATGGAGATGATCCAGCTCTTTAAAGACCTGGAGGAAGTTATGTATGAGTGACCTAGCAGAGATAATTAGATACCTTAAGAATTATGATGGAAGAGAAGTCAAACTAATGGAGGTATGTGGCACACATACTGCAAGTATTTTTAAAAATGGCATTAGGAGTTTGATTTCTGATAAAATTAAGCTTATTTCGGGACCAGGCTGCCCCGTTTGTGTAACTCCAGCTGTTTATATTGATAAAGTCATAGAATATTGTAAAAAACCTAATCATGTTGTTCTATCCTTTGGAGATATGCTTAAGGTTCCAGGAACAAAAGAATCTCTATCAGAAGCAAAAGCAAATGTCGGGCACGTTGAACTAATGTATTCACCTTTGGATGTAATAGAAAAGGCAACTTTGAATCCAGGAATCACTTACATAATCGCAGCAGTGGGATTCGAGACGACAGTGCCGACATATGGCTTAATTATAAAAAACGCTATAGAAGCAAATATCAAGAATATAAAAATTGTAACAGCATTAAAAACTATTATTCCCGCATTGAACTGGATTTGTGAAATAGGTGAGGATATTGATGCTTTTATTTGCCCGGGTCATGCTAGTGTAATTATTGGAGACGCAGTATATGAGCCTCTTGCTGAGAAATATAACAAACCCTTTGTAGTAGCAGGATTTGAAGCTGAACATATATTGGTAACGATTTATGACATTATAAAACAGTTAGAAGAGGGGAAAAGCAAGGTTCATAATCTTTATAAAAATGTGGTACGAAATTCTGGGAACGAAAAAGCGAAAGAATTAATTAACCGGATATTTGAAGAAGGACCAGCCGCATGGAGAGGATTGGGTATAATCAACGGCTCAGGACTATATTTAAGAAATGAATATAAAGAATATGACGGTGGAAGCTTTGGATTAGATGAAGATAAACTTTTAAATGAAGCATGCAGGTGCGGAGAAGTAATAATTGGTAGAATTAATCCGCCAGATTGTCCGTTATTCGGAAAAGTTTGCACTCCATCAAAGGCAATGGGCCCGTGCATGGTTTCATCAGAAGGAAGTTGTGGAATTTGGTATAGGAATACAGTAAGAGGTTAAATAGTTAGGAAAATTAACAGAGCAAAATGTTGCACAAAACAACCGGCTAAAACAATATTTGGAGGTTAATATGATAATTACAATGTCTCATGGAAGCGGTGGAAAGAGTAGCAATGATTTGATTGAGGAAGTGTTTAAAATTGCTTTTAAAAATCCGGCTTTAGATAAATTAGAAGATGCAGCAATATTAGATATTAGCGATACAAAGAAGATAGCGTTTACAACAGATTCTTTTGTAGTAAATCCGATTGTGTTCAAGGGAGGCGATATCGGGAAATTAGCTGTGTGTGGGACTGTTAATGATTTGTTAATGATGGGAGCAAAACCTAAATTTTTGAGTGCAGGATTCATTTTGGAGGAAGGCCTCGAAATTGAATTACTAAAAAAAATAGTCAATTCGATGGCTGAAGAAGCAAAAAAGGCTGGGGTAGAAATAGTAGCAGGTGATACAAAAGTTATCGAAGGTAATGGAGGGTTATTCATTAATACATCCGGAATTGGATACCTCGATATTAATCAAAACATCAGTTCATCAAGCTGCAAGCCCGGAGATAAGATAATTTTGAATGGAACACTTGGTAATCATCATGCCTGTATTTTATCTCATAGAATGGGTATTGAAAATGATATTAAAAGTGATTGCGGACTACTCACCGATATGGTAAGAGGGATGATTGATGATGGAATAAGAATTAGTACTATGCGTGACGTTACGCGTGGTGGGCTTGGCACAATAATAAACGAAATTGCAAGTAGTTCAAATATTGCTATAGTTATACAAGAAAATGCATTACCGGTTGATAATGAGATTAAAGGATTTTGCGAGATATTGGGACTAGACCAGATTTATATGGCCAACGAAGGAAAATTCATTTGTATTGTTGATTCAGAAGATGCGGAAAAAGCATTGGGGATTATTCGCTCTTCAGATTTAGGGAAAAAAGCAGAGATAATTGGAGAAGTTACTGAAGGTAGTCCATCTGTAATTTTAGAAACAAGACTTGGTGGAAAAAGGATTATTGATGTTTTATATGGAGAGGGTTTGCCACGAATTTGTTAATATTAGTATATTTAAATTCAATTCACGTTACATTAGTTATGTGTTAACGTGAGTCGATGTTCTTGTATATTACACTTTTGAAGTTTATAATATTAATGACTGCTAAACAGGTGGTGATATAGTGAAGGAAGCATACGACCAACTAAAACAAAAAGCAATAATAGATAGTGGCAAGGTTGAGATAATACGTCGCTATATTAGAACAAAATTTCCTGAGATGAATCAAATAGATCAGGGAAGTATATTTGCCGATGCTGTTCATAAATTAATAGATGGGAACATATCCCAATTCGAAGAAGGTAATAGAAAAAGAATAAAAGATAATGTTTTCAAAACTGCAACAAATAGATCAAGTTTTTATATAAATGCAGATGAAATTTTTTCGTCAGCACTTGCATTAAAGGATTACGGGAATGATTATTTTGACAGTCTCGAAAACTGGGTTGCAGCGAATCAAGATACTAAGGTAACCAGAAATGAACTGATGAAGCTTGCTGAGAAATTGATGGATATATCAGAAGATGAACTTGAATTGAAACTTAATGAAATTATTGAAGTTGTGGATGAACAAGTAGAAATCGAAAATAGAATATTTTCAATAACTAATTCTATGGGCGTAAGTAAAAGTGACAATTCAGAGAATGATGAATTGAAAAAGAATTCAGAAGAGATTAGTAAATCGAGAACAAAACCTGCAAAAATGCAGTCAAAAAAACTATTCGTCGAAAAAGACATTACGTTAGATTCTGAGACGGAAGAAAAAATTGATCTCGATAAAGAAATATTAGATGTATTGAAAAAGCCGAAATCAAAAGAAGAAATTTCTATATTAGCCAATAGAGATGAGAATGATTCCATTAGACCTTTGCGATTGCCAGGAAATGAAGATATTGAAATTTTTTCTCGAAGAGATGCAGATGTGTTTTTTAAGGCCATTCGAGAAAAAAAGAAGAGGAAAAAAAGACGTAAGTTAAACTTAAACATAATAGGTTCGCTTAAAGATGCATTTTCTTCTATGTTTTTGAAGATTCCAGTTAGTGAAACGAGTTTTAGAGGCATACTAGTCCAATTAATTCTTTTCCTTACTATAGTTACCATCACTGGCGCGATTTATATTTCCTTTGAGGGCTCAAAACAGATGGTATCAGTACCACCAAAATTGACAGAAGGAACACAAATTGCGGATCCGTATAAAGATATTCTGGATTTGTATTTTACAAAAAAATCAAGATAGTTAAACAAATCGCTTTAATCCTGATTTTTTCATGAAGGAGGACACACTTTGATAGAATTTGCAGCTGTTCACAAAATTTTTGATGACGGGCACAGAGTCCTAACAGATATAAATTTTAATATTGAAAAAGGCGATTTCGTTTTTTTGGTTGGCTCAAGTGGAGCTGGTAAATCAACAATTATAAAATTGTTACTTAAAGAGACAGAAGCCACAAAAGGGAAAATCGTAATAAATAATAAAATTGTAACAAACATGCCAAGACGAGAAATCCCTTATCATAGAAGGCATATTGGAGTTGTTTTTCAAGATTTTAGACTTTTGCCAGAGAAGACTGTTTATGAAAATGTAGCATTTGCTATGGAGATTGTGGAATCTGGAGCAAGAGAAATAAGAAAACAAGTTCCCCTTGTACTTTCGATGGTAGGTCTTACTAGAAAAGCGAAGCTATATCCACACCAACTTTCAGGGGGAGAACAACAACGCGTATCTATTGCCAGAGCTATGGTAAATGGCCCATCAATCCTTATAGCTGACGAACCAACTGGTAACCTTGACCCTGAGATGTCCATGGATATTATGAGAATGTTAAACGAGTTTAATTACAGAGGAACGACCATATTAATGGCTACTCATGAAAAAGAAATAGTAAATACTATGAAAAAAAGAGTTATAGCTCTCGAAAGTGGTTTGATAGTTAGAGACCAAGTGAGAGGTGGCTATTAATATGAAAATGAGAACACTGAAATATTTCACTAGAGAAGGCATTAAAAATGTTAATAGAAATAAAGTTATGTCGTTTGCATCGATAAGTTCGGTTATAGCCGCTCTTTTAGTAATAGGAATTTTTTTCTGCATAATGATTAACATATCTTACTTAGCAAATACGCTTGAGGCACAGGTCGAGATGGTTGTTGAAATTAGTAACGATTTAAGTCCAGATTTGATTGCATCGATGAAAAAATCTATTCTTTCCGTTCACGATGTTAAGGAAGTAACTTTTGTTTCCAAAGCTGAAGCTCTAGAAAACATGAAAAAGGCAATGGGAGATAATAAGGATGTATTATCAGGATTAGAGGCAGATAATCCTCTTCCAGATTCTTTTAAAGTAAATTTAAAGAATGCAAACTCAGCAGATGATATCGCTTTTAATATAAAATCTATCAGTAATGTTGTTAATGTGACTTATGGGAAAGACGAACTTAAGAAGTTACTGAAGTTGATATATGTAATAAGACTGAGTAGTTTGATGATCATTGCTGTTCTAATATTTATCTCAATTTTTATTATTTCAAATACTATTAAATTGACAGTCTACGCAAGAAGAAAAGAAATTGGAATAATGAAATACGTAGGAGCTACCGATACATTTGTTAGAGGTCCATTCTTGGTGGAAGGGATGCTTTTGGGATTTGTGGGAGGGCTAATTGCAGCCCTGATTTTAATGCCAGGATATATGAGTCTTGATAATTTTATTAAGAACCAAATGTTTGGATTGTTTAAAGTCTCGATTTTACCAATGTCTCAAATAGCTTTTAACCTTACCACTTTGCTAATGACAGTGGGCATAATTATAGGAGCCATAGGCAGTATGATATCTGTAAGAAGATTCATAAAGGTTTAGGTGATTGAATGAAAGATATACAAGGAGTTAACTGGTTAAGTATAAAAAGGTATAAATGGCTGATTATCTTTTTAACAGTGTTTTTTTTCATGGAAATAGCTATAATTCCCATATGTGAAGTTAACGCAGATACAGCTGCTCAAATAGAACAAAAAAATCGAGAAAAAAAGGCAGTACAAGACAAGCTAGCAGAAACAAGACTAAAAATACAGCAGGAAAAGGCGCACAAGTTGCAGGTTGCAAGACAGCTAAACGAATTAGATTATCAACTAAACGCTGCTAATTCAGCGCTGTATAAAGTAGAAAATAATCTTTCCGTTATTGAAAATCAAATTGGAATAACCACAAGGGAACTTGAGCGAGCCGAGAGAGATTCTCAGACCCAGTACGTACTTTTGAGAAAAAGAGTCAGGGCGATGTATTCACTTGGGATACAAGGTTACGCATCAGTTATACTTTCAGCGACTAGTTATTCGGATTTTGTTACTAGGATGAATTACCTCTCAAAGATTATCAAGTATGATAATGAGGTTCTAGCAAAACTGAAAAGATATCAAGAAACTGTCACTCAAAAAAGAAATGAACTAAAAATTCAACAAAATAACAAAACAAAAGCAAAAGCAGATTTAAATGTTAAAAAAAACATAGTTTCGAATGCTTATTCAGCAAAAAATAGAATACTTTCAGATATCTCAAAGAATTTAAAAGATTTATTAGAGCTTGAAGAAAAATTTATTACTGAATCAAATAATATCGCAAAAGAGATATTAAAACTCCAAACAGCTGAAAAATACGCTGGAGGATCGATGGCATGGCCAGCACCTGGATATTATACTATTACATCATCATTTGGGATGAGATTACATCCTATTTTAAAGGTTTATAGAATGCACACGGGAATTGATATTGGAGCTCAATCAGGTGCGAACATAGTTGCAGCAAATGCTGGGAAAGTTATGTTTGCAGGATATAATTCATCATATGGTAATTATATAATTATTGACCACGGCGGAAAAATTGCCACAGTTTATGCACATTCATCAAGACTTTTAGTTAAGTCGGGCACATTAGTGAATAAAGGAACAGTAATAGCGAAAGTCGGAAGCACCGGCTCTTCTACGGGGTCACATTTACATTTTGAGGTTCGTGTTAATGGTTCAGTGGTTAATCCACTCAACTATCTAAAGTAATAAACTAATTTATTTAATAAACTATATTAATTAATAAACTAACTTAAGCAATAAAAAGAAATTTTGGAGGAAAAAACTTTGATAGACAGAAAGAAAATAGGTATAATTGGTTTTTCTACTTTTGCGATAATTGTTACAGTTTCATATTTGTTCATGTTTGTTTTTGGAATAAAAATACTATTGGTTCCGAAGGCAAAATACGATAATTATCAGTCACTTAGCAAACTTACGGAACTGCAAACGTATATCGATAAAAACTATGTAGAAAAACCTAATGATGCAACGCTTATGGAAGGCGCGATAAAGGGAATGTTTCAGGCCCTTAATGATCCATATTCCGTATATTTTACTGAAAAAGAATATAAATCATTTAATGAAAGTATGTCTGGTGAATATGGGGGAATAGGCGTTATTGTAACAACGGGCGATGATGGATATGTATTAGTTGTGGCACCTATAGAAGATACACCAGGAGCACGAGCGGGCTTAAAGACAAATGACAAAATCATTAAAGTTGATGGAGTCGACATAAAAGGTATTACAATTGATGAAGTTGTCACAAAAATGAAAGGAACCCCTGGCACGAAGGTTCATATTTCAATATTAAGAGGAACAGAAAAAACATTAAGAGAAATAGATTTAGTAAGAGAATTAATTAAATTAAAAACAGTCAAACCTAAGATGTTACCAGATGGGATTGGTTACATTAAACTAACAATGTTTGATGTTGACACTTATAAAGACTTTCAAACTGCGACAAACACACTTATGAATCAAGGGATGAGAGGGTTGGTACTTGACCTTAGACAAAATCCAGGTGGGTATATGAATCAAGCAATTGATATAGCGGATATGTTGATGGATAAAGGATTGGTAGTATACACGCTTGATGCAAAAGGTAAGAGAGTTGATTATAGTTCTAAGGATGGAAAACTGGATGTTCCTTTTGTAGTGTTAGTAGATGGCGGAAGTGCCAGCGCTTCAGAGATTTTATCAGGCGCGATTAAAGACAGAAATATTGCTGAATTAATCGGCGAAAAAACGTTTGGAAAAGGCGTAGTACAGACTGTGGAATCCTTAAAAGATGGTTCGGGATTTAAGTTAACTACCCAAAAATACTACACACCAAATGGAATTGATATTAACAAAAAAGGTATTATGCCAAACATTGAAATTAAACCATTGGAAGTTAAAACTGGCGTGGATCCACTATCGGTTGAAGACGTTCAACTAAACAAAGCAGTGGAAGTCCTAAAAACGAAGATGAAATAAATGAAAAGTCTGTGCGATTTACGTTGCACAGACTTTTTTCATTTCATTTTAATAATTATAGTAAAAAGTGCCTTCGTGCTTCACGCCATTCCACTAAAGAAAATATACCAAATAAAAATCGCATATAATACTCCCCCAAAGCAGAGGAAGTACGGACTTACATAGTTTTTAGCTCTTAACCACAAAAGATTTACAATTGCTGAAGAAAATGCCAGAAGTGCTGATAACATTGTTATTCCATCAAGTGCCCATGGGGTGAATGAAATACCAAAAGCAACAGGTATACAGCTCTGGAAAACCATAGCGCCCGTGATATTTCCAAGTGCTAATGTATCTTTTTTCTGTCTAATCCAAATAATACTGTTTAGTTTCTCTGGTAATTCAGTAGCTATTGGCGTGATTATTATTGAAAGAATTAAAGCTGACATACCAAGTGTCATACTAACATTTGATGTATATTTAACAAAGGCTTGTGCACCTATTATAATTCCTGCAAGAGAGATAATAATTTGAATTGCAACAGGAAGCATTGTTGGCTTCAATTTGAATAACCTTGTTAAATAAAGAGGATCTAAATTATGTTCACCCTCAGCGTCATCAGCTAGAGTAAGTTTTACATAAAATACATACGCTATAAGAAGTCCTATTGAAACTGCATATCTAATCAAAATAAAATCTCGTACAAATGTTGTTGCAATTGCTACACCATATACTGCGATAAAGAAGGTTAGGTCACGTTTCATAGTAGAAACATCTGCTGTAATTTTTTGGCTTCTCCTTCCACGGGAAGAGTATACAAAAACTGCCACTCCAGTCACAAAGAAGGCGAGTGTAGAAAGCATAAATGGAGCGCCAGCAATAGCACCTATTCCTATATCATGCGAACTAGCCGTTGCGGTGAACATTATTGCTATAATCGGGATTATTGTTTCGGGAAGTGCGGTACCCACAGCAGCTAGGACACTTCCGACAGCGCCATGTGAAAGATTTAATAGCTTTCCGAGCCATTCGACAGCATTTGCAAAAAGGATACATGAAGCGAGAATAAACATAAGACTTCCGACTAGTAATAGAACATCAATTAACATAAAAACCCTCCGTATTTAATAGTTTTGAGAACAAAAAAAACTTTTAGCGCAAACTAAAAGTCTCGTTCAACCTTAAAATAGGTCCCGTGAACCAGAAACTTACGTTTCGTAATGGTGGCAAACGACGTAGAACTACTCCCTCTCAAGTAATTAAATATTATCATATAGAAAAATTATGTCAATGCATTAATACTGAAAATATTAAACTTTCGAGTTGTGGAAAAACAAAATCAGTTATAATATGTAATAAGCAGAAAACAAATTTCTGGTTGGAGGATAACTCATGACAGAAAATAAATTTGGGCTGAGTGAGCTCGCCGAACCATTAAAAAAAATTAATGAATACGTGAAATTAATTGAGTGGGCAAAATCAGGTAAGGGCATTAACCTAGCGCATGGCCTTTCAGATACACTTAAAGCACTTGTGATTTCATCAATAGCAAAAAACACAGGAAAACCAATAATCTTTATTACACATAACGAAATTCAAGCTAGAAAAATATATGAAGATATACTCTCTTTTATTCCTGGAAATACGGTGATATTACCGCCTGGGGATCTTGTATTTCATAGAATTTTTGCACGAAGTGGTGAAACTAGACTTGCACGACTGGCGGCTCTTGAGAGGCTCTCAGATGGAGGGCCTTTAGTGCTGTGTGCTTCAGTTGAAGCTATTATGTCGCCAATATCAAAGCCGGATATCCTTAATAATGCATTTAGGACAGCGCTGATGGATACAAATAATTCTAAGCGAAAAAAGAGTGTTTTGAGAAATGGATTAATTTATGAACCGATTTTGTTGAATCGTGACTTAATTAAAGCAGGATATGAAAGAGTAGCTATTGTAGAAAATCATGGTCAGTTTTCATCGCGTGGAGGAATCATAGATGTTTTTCCTCCAGCTGAAGATGAACCAGTCAGAATAGAATTTTTTGATGATGAAATTGATACTATAAGAAGATTCGACCCTGAAAGTCAACGGTCTACAGGGACGATAGAAAACATTGAAATTTTTCCCGCATTCGAATTAATTCTTGATGAGAGCGAACTAAAAAAGATTGCATCGGCAATGAATGAAGAATTAAATGAAATGTCTTTAAAAGCTGGAAAAAAGAAGAATCAAGCAGCGTTGGTGCGCGAGAGCATTGGTGAAGATATCGAAAAACTTTCTCAAGGCATTATGATTGATGGCATCGAGAAATATATTAACTATTATGATGGAAATACGGGTACTATTTTTGAGTTTTCAGAAGAAGCATTGATAGTAATTGATGAGAGCGATAGAGTTAAAGAGCGTTGCCACGCAATTGAATCAGAAATGAATGAAAACATTAAGCAACTTCTTGAAAATAATAGAATACTACCTGGACAAGCGGTTAAGAACCATAATTTTGAGTGGTTACAGTTTGAAATCAAAGGAAGAAAAACGCTAACACTTTCAAATTTGTTAAAAAACACTCAGGACTTTAGGCCTAATGATATTCATGGGTTTAACTGTAGGAGCATGCAACCTTTTCATGGTAGAATTTCACTGGTTGTTGAAGAAATCAATGGATGGAAAGGCAGAAATTACAGTATAGTAGTGTTGTCGGGCAATGAAGAAAGAGGACAACGACTAGCAGAAGCACTTCGAGATTCAGAACTTGAAGCCATATATATGGACAATTTAGAAAAAGCACCAAAACCAGGTCAAATCATTATTGTTCCAGGAACACTAAATGGTGGATTCGAATTTCCGGGACTAAAATATGCAGTTCTTAGTGACAGAGAAGTATATGCACCAAGTATTAAGAAGAAACCAATAAAAAAAGGCGCACTAATAAAGATTTTCTCAGAACTTAAAATTGGCGATTTCGTGGTACATGAAAGCCATGGGGTTGGTCAATACTTAGGAATAGAAAAAATAAAAATGAGTAATCTTGTAAAAGATTATTTGGTAATTAAGTATCAAGGAACTGATAAACTATTTATTCCTACAGATCAAATGGATCTTATACAAAGGTATATTGGAAGCGAAGAACATGGACCTAAGTTAAATAAGCTTGGTGGAGCTGAGTGGGTAAAAACAAAAACAAAAGCTAAAGCAGCAATTGAAGCAATGGCGCGAGATTTAATGGAACTGTATGCTCTGCGACAGCAAATAAAAGGGCATATTTTTCCAGAGGATTCAAGATGGCAGAGAGAATTTGAAGACGCCTTTAGTTACGAGGAGACTTCAGATCAGCTAAAGTGTGTTGAAGATATTAAGAGTGATATGGAAAGCGACAAAGTAATGGATAGACTCCTCTGCGGAGACGTTGGTTTTGGGAAAACTGAGGTAGCACTAAGAGCCGTTTTTAAATGCATTACTTCGGGGAAACAGGCAGCGATTCTTGTGCCAACAACCATACTTGCGCAACAACACTATAATACTTGCATTAAAAGATTTTCGAATTTTCCGATGAATGTCGGTCAGTTATCTCGTTTTAGAAGCGCCAAGGAAGTTGAAGATGTTACCAACGGACTTAAAAAGGGCTCGATTGATTTAGTAATTGGGACTCATAGGTTATTATCAGAAGATATCGGGTTTAAAGATTTAGGACTTTTAGTTGTGGATGAAGAGCAGCGATTTGGTGTAATGCATAAAGAAAAAATCAAAAATTTAAGAAAAAATGTAGATGTCATAACTCTATCTGCGACACCTATTCCGAGAACACTTCACATGTCCATGATTGGAGTTCGGGATATTAGTGTAATTGAAGAGCCGCCAGAAGAGCGTTATCCAGTCCAAACTTATGTAATGGAACACGATAATGATATTGTTAGAGAAGCACTTATTAGGGAGATTAGCAGAGGAGGACAAGTATACTATTTACACAATAAAGTGAGTTCGATCTCCCAGATGGCATCAAAAATTGCAGCGCTTGTTCCAGAAGCAAAGGTTGCTTATGCACATGGGAAAATGGCTGAACATCAATTAGAAAAAACCATGATGAATTTTTATAATGGAGAATTTGATGTGCTTGTATGCACTACTATTATTGAAACAGGTCTAGACATTCCAAATGTAAATACTATTATTGTATCTGATTCGGATAAAATGGGGCTTTCACAGCTTTACCAGTTAAGAGGAAGAGTGGGAAGATCAAATAGAGTAGCATATGCTTATCTAACTTATCAAAGAGACAAAGTTTTGACTGAAACAGCAGAAAAAAGGCTTGTCGCGATCAAAGAATTTACAGAATTGGGATCTGGATTTAAGATTGCAATGAGAGACTTAGAACTACGTGGTGCAGGAAATCTATTAGGAACATCACAAAGTGGTCATTTGGAGTCAATTGGCTATGAACTTTATATAAAAATGCTCGATGAAACAGTTAAACAATTAAAAGGTGAGGGGATTACAGAAGATGCTGATACACAGGTGGAAGTGTCGGTTGAAGCCCATATTCCAGATAGTTATATTAATGAATCTGCCCAAAAGATTGATGTTTATAGAAAAATTTCTTTTATTGAAAACAAAGAAGATATCAGTGAGCTTACGGATGAGCTTATAGATAGATTTGGAGATGTCCCATTACCAGTGCAGAATCTATTTATTGTTTCATATATAAGAAATAACTGCAGACGCGCAGGTGTTACTAATTTTAGTCAAAAGGAGAATGTTATTAAAGTGAAGTTTAAAGTTGGAGGTATTACACCAGAGCAAGCAATAAAATTAGCGGGTTATTATCCTGGGAAGCTACTCTTTAGCGCTGGGGAATTGCCATATTTCACTATCAAAATAACTAAAGAAGAAAGCCTTAAACCTATGCCGATTTTGGTGGAATTGGTGGAACATCTTTCAGGGAAAGCATAAACCTGATTGTAGTAAAATAAATGTAAATACATATTATTTTAACTTGTGGATTTATGGCTAGTTATATACAATGTAGAGAGTGTGCAGAATTATAAGAAAATAAGGAGAAAGCATAAATGAAAGAAAGAATCAGAAAGAGTTTATCATTAATTATAGTAATAGCGTTAACACTTGGTGTATTATCAGCGTGTACTTCAACGACGAATAAACCTGCTACTAACAATCCAAATGATAAAGTAATTGAAAAAGTAGGTAGCATCGAGATAAAAAAATCCGAATTTGAAATAAATGTTAATATGTTCAAGAAACAATATGAAGAAATGAACCAAAGCGCGGTAGATTGGACGCAAGACGTTGGTGGTAAAACTTTGATAGAATTAGCTGAAACACAAGTGCTTGAGGCTCTAATAAATAATAAAGTTCAAATTTTGATGGCTGAATCAAATAAGATTAAGACTAAAGAAATTAGAACTTTGTATGATCAAGCAGTTAAGTATTATGGAGGAGAAACAAAGTTTGTGGATTTTTTAAAGAGTTTAAATATGACAGATCCACAGTTTAAAGAAATTGTAAGTGAGCAAGTTACTATAAATAAAGTAAAAGAAACACTAGTTGGAAACTTGAAAGCCACAGACGCAGAAGCTTTAAAATATTTCAATGCTAATGCTAGTAGTTATGATGAAATCAATGCAGAACATATTCTTCTTAAGACTGAAGCTGAAGCAAACGCAGTAATTAAGAGACTTAATAAAGGGGAAGACTTTGGAAAGCTAGCTGTAGAACTATCTACAGATCCATCCGCAAAAACTAACAAAGGCGAATTAGGTTTCTTTAAAAAAGGCGCTATGGTAGCTGAATTTGAAAATGCTGCTTTTGCATTAAAAGTTAACGAAATCAGTAAACCGATTCAGTCACAATATGGCTTTCACGTAATAAAACTATTGGCCATTAAGAAAGCAGCTTTTGCTGATCATAAAGTAGCGATTTTAACTCAACTAAATAATGAAAAACAAGATACAGAACTCCAAGAATTAATCACTACATTTAAAAAGGGGATAAAAATAACATCTTATCCTGAGAATTTAAAATAAATGAATAAGATTATTATAGTTGGATTAGGGCCTGGCGATAGTGGTAGCCTTAGCCTTTTGGCATATGAAACATTGAAATGCTCAAAAAACCTTTTCCTTCGAACAGAAAATCATCCCACGGTAGATTTACTAAAAGAAAAAGGCATCAAATACTCTTCGTTTGATCACTATTATAACTCTTGTGAGAATTTTGATGATGTCTATGAGAAGATATGTAAAGACGTGGTTCTAAAGGCAGAAGAATTTGGTGAAATTGTATATGCTGTACCTGGGCACCCATATGTGGCCGAAAAAACGGTTGAATTACTTAAAAAAAATGAAGACAAGGATATTGAGATAGAAGTAATAGGAGCGATAAGCTTCATTGATGCGGTTTTAACTAGCTTACATATAGATCCTGTAACAGGACTTAAGATTATTGACGGCTTAAGTCTTGACACCCAAAAACCAGATACGAGTTGTGGAAATATTGTTACACAGGTATATGATAGGATGGTTGCATCTGAAGTTAAGCTTAAATTAATGAATACATATAAAGACGAATATGAAATTGTGGTAATAAAAGCCGCGGGCGTAAAAGGTATTGAAAGAATTGAAAAGATACCTTTGTATGAATTGGATAGATTAGATTGGGTTGATTATTTAACAAGTCTTTATCTTCCTCCTGCTAAAATAGGCGAAGCTTATAAGAATATTGATGATTTAATTGATATTATGAATGTTTTAAGGGGTCCGAATGGATGTCCTTGGGACAGGGAACAAACTAGAGAAAGTCTTAAACCTTACTTACTCGAAGAGTCTTATGAGGTTCTCGAGGCTATTGAAAAGAATGATATTGATTTAATTATTGAAGAGCTGGGCGATCTTTTATTACAAGTGATTTTTCACGCTCAAATTGCGTCTGAAGATGGCGAATTTGCACTGAGAGACATTACTGATGGGATAGTGAATAAACTTATTATAAGACATCCACACGTTTTTGGAGATGTTAAGGTCAGCAATGAAAGTGGAGCATTAAAGAGCTGGGAAAAATCAAAAAGGGAACAAAAAGGAATAAATAACTATACGGATATGTTGTCTGTCATCCCTAAAAACTTACCTGAGTTAATGCGCAGTTATAAAGTTCAACAAAAAGCAGCAATCGCAGGATTTGATTGGGAAAGTATTGATGGACCGCTTCTTAAATTAGAAGAAGAAATTGAAGAATTTAAAGAAGCGATTATTAGTGGTGAAAACGTTGATATTCTAGGCGAAGCAGGAGATTTATTGTTCTCTGTAGTCAATGTTTGCAGATTTCTAAAAGTACAGCCAGAGCTTGCACTTAGGGGCACTACAGAAAAATTTATAAAAAGATTTGAATTTATTGAACAAAAAGCCTTGCAAATAGGTAAAAAGCTTGATAAAATGAATTTGAAAGAAATGGATGTGCTGTGGGAAGAGGCGAAACACTTAGAGTTATAAGCTTTTTACACAGTGTGCTTTCTGCAGGTTCTGCACAACATTTATTAAATGGAGGGATACGTAATGAACAAATCCGAACTCATTGCTAAAATGGCAGAAAAGACCGAAATGACTAAGAAAGATTCCGAGAAGGTTCTTAAGGCTTTCATTGAAAGCGTTGAAGAAGCGCTTGCTGCTAACGAAAAGGTACAACTCGTTGGCTTTGGTACTTTCGAAGTTAAAGAAAGAGCCGCAAGAGTCGGCAGAAACCCAAGAACTAAGGAAGAAATTCAGATTCCAGCTTCCAAAGCTCCTGTGTTTAAGCCAGGCAAAGATCTTAAGGATCTCGTAAACAAATAAGATTTTAAGAAAGAACAGGCTCTTTTATTTAAAGGGCCTGTTTTTTCATAGTATAGGAAACTATGCTTTTTTGAAAACAGCAACCCACTGAGGGTGAATGGTTTCGATTCAGTAAATAATTGAGCATATAAACATGGAGGATTTAGTAATGAGATTAGATAAATGGTTAAAAAATTCTAGATTAATTAAAAGAAGAACCGTAGCAAAAGATGCTTGTGAAGGTGAAAAGGTATTTTTGAACGGTAAACAATCAAAACCCGGTAGCTCAGTTAAAATCGGGGATATTATCGAAATAGTCTTTGGAGAAAAAAGGATAAGAGCTGAAATAGTTGATATTTCAGATAAGGCAACTAGAGAAGCTGCTAGAGAAATGTATAAATTGCTTGATTGATTAAATGATTTATTTTATAATTTAGCTACAACAATCGTTCAACGAGCAATAATTCGTGTATAGTTAAAGTATATGAATGTTTATACCGAGAATGTTAACATAGTATATTATGTTTCATGTATTGATTTTTTGTTTGGGAGTGAGAATGTGAAAAAAAGAAAAACTATTAAAAAAAATAGAATATTAAGAGTTCTTCTTGTTGCATTTATTTTATACTCAGGATATTTTCTTGCAGTGCAGCAGTTTGACATAATTAGATTGTCAAAAATTAAAACAGAAGCGATTAAAAAAAACAATGAAATAGTATACCAGAATGAGCATTTATCAAAATTACTTAAAGATACTAACACTGATAAATTTGCAGAAAAAATGGCAAGAGAAAAACTAGGACTAATAAAAAATGGTGAGATGGTCTATATTGATAAAAATTCTAAAGAATAACCAAAAATGAAGTGTAAACAGGGTATGTTGTTTATAGATAGTGAATTTTACATTATAAGGGGGAAATGCATTATATGCCATTAGAGGAAGGCAAAATCTATGAGGGAACTATTGCCAGTATTGCTGCTTTTGGAGTCTTTGTTCAGCTGCCAGAAGGGAAAACAGGGCTAGTACACATTTCAGAAATAGCAGATAGCTACGTTAAGGATATCAAAGAATATTTAAAAGAGACCCAAAATGTGAAAGTTAAAATTCTATCGGTTAGTAACGATGGAAAGATTAACTTGTCTATAAGACAGGCGAAGGACCCTAAGGTAGTTCCAAAACCAGCCGAGGTAAATTGGATAGCTGAACCTAGAAAAGTGGTGACTGTTAATTTTGAGGATAAACTCTCAAAGTTTTTGAAGGAGAGCGAAGAAAACTTGCTTTTCATAAAGAAACAAGAGGGAAATCGTAGAGGAAATAGCCATCGAAAAAAATAGGATTTAAATGCCAAAAAAATAGATTTAAAATACTTTTTTAAAAGGTTGACGACATCGAAAATTGATGTTATACTAACTCTTGTCGTTAAGACAGCGGATGCGCCGGAGTGGCGGAACAGGCAGACGCACAGGACTTAAAATCCTGCGGTGTAACAACCGTACCGGTTCGACCCCGGTCTTCGGCACCAAATCCTTATTCGCTAAATCTTAACAACAGTTTAATGTCGCGGGGTAGAGCAGCCAGGCAGCTCGTCGGGCTCATAACCCGGAGGTCGTGGGTTCAAATCCCTCCCCCGCAACCAAACGTATTGAAAGACCTAGGTCTTCAAGATATCCATGGCGGCGTAGCTCAGCTGGCTAGAGCACTCGGTTCATACCCGAGCGGTCGTTGGTTCGAATCTGACCGCCGCTACCAAAATAATTATAATCTCCAAGGCAACTTGGAGATTTATTTTTATATATGCGTATAATTACTTAAATTGCTTAAACTAATTTGCGTAAACAAATATTGTTAGAGAGAGATAGGAGCCTGTTTTTTATGAAATATAAAAACGAAAATAAATATGAAAACGAAGATAAATATGAAAACACGAATAAAGTAATTAAAATACTAGAAAAGTTATCAAAGGTTAATGATGCCTCAGATGACGATTTAATGTATATTCTTGAGAATATTGATTCTGAAAGCGAAAAGAAGCTTTTTGAACTAGCCCTTGAAACAAAAAAAGAACATTATGGACTCGATGTTTATATGAGAGGCTTGATTGAGTTTACTAATTATTGCAGTCAAAATTGTATGTATTGCGGAATAAGAAGTGGAAATCCCGAGGCAGACAGATATAGACTAACGAAGGAAGATATTTTGAGTTGTTGCGAAGAGGGGTATAGACTTGGATACAGAACATTTGTATTACAGGGCGGTGAAGATCCGTGGTATACAGATGAACGCTTAATAGAAATAATTAAAGCTATAAAAGAAAACTGGGAAGATACAGCTGTGACGCTTTCTGTTGGCGAGAGGAGCTACGAAAGCTACCTTGCCTTATACGAGGCTGGAGCAGATAGATATTTACTAAGACACGAAACTGCTTCTTCTGAAGTGTATAACTCGATTCACCCAGGTATGAGCTTCGAGAATAGAAAACAGTGTCTCTATAATTTGAAAAAAATCGGTTATCAGGTAGGAGCTGGCTTTATGGTTGGATTACCTGGACAGGGAAATAAGGAATTAGTTATGGACCTGAGATTCCTGAAAGAACTAGAGCCTCAAATGGTTGGAATTGGTCCGTTTATTCCACATAAAAAAACACCTTTGGGCGAATTTGAAGGTGGAACCGTTGAAAAAACGCTGATTATGGTTGCCTTAACAAGATTAATTTTACCAAAAGCTCTTCTTCCAAGTACTACAGCACTGGGAACAATGGATCCTAAAGGCCGTGAAAAAGCATTACAAGCTGGTGCAAATGTCGTAATGCCGAATTTGTCACCTACAGAGCAAAGGGTTAAATATGAACTATATGAAAACAAAATTTGTACAGGCGATGAGGCAGCTCATTGCAGGGGTTGTATAGAAGGCAGAATTAAGTCAGTTGGGTTCGAAGTAAATATGAGTCGTGGAGATCATGAAGATTGGACTTGATGTCATTCGCATGATTGTTATTCGTATAATTGACATTTGCTTAATTGACATTCGCATATAAGAAGGTGAGATGGGTGGATTTGTTTCTCGATAAACTAAACAAAATTATCAAAGTCAACTCTATGTTCGAAAAAGAAGATAGAGTTCTAGTAGGCGTTTCTGGTGGAGCAGATTCTATTTGCTTGCTTCATAGCTTAATGAAATTGGGGGAAGAACACGGCTGGAAAGTATATGGAGCTCATCTGAATCACTGTTTTCGAGGTGAAGAGGCTGATCGTGATCAAGTTTTTATCAGAGAATTTTGTTCGAAATGGGGAATAGAACTTTTCGAAAAAAAAATTGATGTAAACTCTTATGCAAAGAAATTCGGACTATCCTCTGAAGATGCTGGTAGAGCAGTTAGGTATGAGATGTTTAGAGAAGCAGAGAGTTTTTTTTCATGCAATAAGTTGGCTGTTGCCCAAAATAAGAACGACCAAGCAGAGACAGTTTTGATGAACCTTATGCGAGGGGCGGGGCTTGATGGACTAAAGGGGATTGCTTATAAACGAGGAAATATTTTTAGACCGCTTCTGGATTTTGACAGAAATGAAATTGAAAATTACTGCGGAATAAATGGTATAGATTTTGTAGTGGATAGTACTAATCTTATGCCTATTTATTCTAGGAATAAAGTCAGATTACAATTAATTCCATATATTAAGGAAAATTTCAATAGCAATATCATTGAAACTATTTCAAGAATGTCAAAAAACATTAATGAAGAAAATGATTATTTAGAAATATTAGCAAAAAAAGAACTCAGAAATCATCTTGTGAATTACGAAGAAATTTCAAAAATAAAAGTAGGTAGTAACATTCAGACTTTGCACCCAGTTATTCTAAGGCGTGCTTTGAGAGAGGCTATTCGTATGATATATCCATCTTTGAAAGGTATTGAACAAAAACACATTGACCTAATCTGTGAGGTATTAAAAGGTAAGACTGGAGATGCCGTAGATCTTCCAGCAGGGCTAAGAGCTGAGAAATCATACGATAATTTGTGCATATTAATAAACAATGAAAAATACATGAAAGATGTTGAGAAAACTGAGCAAAAATGTTATCATGTTTTGGTGTACGGTGAGAATTATATTCGAAATGGCATGAAGATTGTGATGGATTTAATATCTTGTCAGGATGATGCTATTATATTAAGACTTCCCGAACAAATATTGCTTGATTTTGATAAGTTATTGACTAACTCAGTTAAGATAATTGGCTCAGAATTTAAAGAACCTGAATTATTAGTAAGAAGAAGAGAATCGGGAGATCGAATTTCACCGTTGGGAATGAACGGCTCAAAGAAGTTAAAAGAATTTCTAATAGATAAAAAAATCCCAAGAGATATGCGAAATGACATGGAGTTTGTATTTATTGGGAAAGAGGTTGTTTGTACTTTTGAGGGTATAATCAGTGAGAAGTTTAAAATAGATAAGACCACTAAGAGTATCTTGAGATTGAGCGTTATAAGGGAATAATATTTGAATTTGCTTTAGGAGATAATAAATGAAAAATGATATTCTGAAAGTACTGTATGATGAAAATCAGTTAAAAGAAAGAGTCGTCGAATTAGGAAAACTAATCGAAAACGATTATAAAGATAAAGATCTTGTTGTAATTGGAGTACTAAAAGGTTGTATGTTTTTTATGGCCGATTTGGTAAGAGAAATCAAGTTGCCACTTACTATTGATTTTATGGTAGTATCAAGCTATGGAGCATCAACTAAATCATCTGGGGTTGTGAGAATAGTCAAAGATTTGGAAAGAGATATTCAGGGCAAGGACGTTCTTATTGTAGAAGATATAATTGATACAGGTCTTACTCTTGCTTATCTAATGGAAGTTCTAAATGGTAGAAACCCAAATAGCTTAAGAGTTGTTAGTTTGCTTGATAAACCTAATAGAAGAAAAGCGGATGTTGAAGTTAAATATACAGGGTTCCAAGTTCCCGATGAATTTGTATGTGGATATGGACTTGACTATAATGAAATATATCGAAATTTACCTTTCGTTTGCGTTTTAAAACCTGAAATTTATGAAAATTTATGAAATTTTTACTGTCTTAATAGGAGGGCAATAATTTGAAAAACATTTTAAGAAACATAGCGTTTTACATGCTTTTAATTCTGATTGGGCTTATGTTTGCAGGCGTTATTATGAACTTTTTCCAAACCGATAAAGTTGATTTAACATATACAGGATTAATAAATCAAATTGAAAGTGGGAAAATTAAAGAGGTTGATATTGTTAACGAAAGTGGAGACCTTTATGCAAGAGGGAGTTACCCAGATAAAACTACTTTTAGTGTTTTAGTAGATGCATCTTTTCAGAAATATGCGTTTGATAAGATGATTGGAAAAACTTTGACTTATAATTATAAGGCTAGCTCGGGCTTTGGACTGTTTTTATCATTGATACCTACAATAGTTTTGATTGTAATTATAATTATCGTATTTGTTGTTATGACTCAGCAGGCTCAAGGTGGCGGAAACAAAGCTATGTCGTTTGGTAAGAGCAGAGCAAAACTACAGCCTGATGATAAGAAGAAGATAAATTTTTCCGATGTTGCTGGGGCGGATGAAGAAAAAGAAGAACTAGGAGAAATTGTTGAGTTTCTCAAACAACCAAAACGTTTTAAGGAACTTGGAGCTAGAATTCCTAAAGGCGTACTGCTAGTCGGTGCACCTGGAACAGGAAAGACTTATCTAGCCAAGGCTGTAGCGGGAGAAGCTGGATGCGATTTCTTTACTATAAGTGGTTCGGATTTTGTTGAAATGTTTGTCGGGGTTGGAGCTTCTCGTGTAAGAGATCTTTTTGAACAAGCGAAAAAGAGTGCACCATGTATAATATTTATTGACGAAATTGATGCAGTTGGAAGACACAGAGGAGCTGGTCTCGGAGGCGGTCATGATGAAAGAGAACAGACTCTAAATCAACTTTTAGTTGAAATGGACGGATTTAGTGAAAATGAAGGAATAATTATCATAGCAGCTACTAATAGACCTGACATTTTGGATCCAGCTCTTTTGAGACCAGGTAGATTTGACAGACAGATTACTGTTGGAGTTCCTGATGTTAAAGCTAGAGAAGCGATACTAAATATTCACTCAAGAAATAAACCACTTTCAGTGGATGTTTCAATAGAAAATCTTGCTAAGAGCACCATTGGTTTTACACCAGCAGATCTTGAAAACGTAATGAATGAAGCAGCGCTCTTAACAGCTAGAAAAGGCAAGAAAAAAATCGAAAAATCAGAAGTTGAAGAAGCTACTATTAGAGTAATTGCTGGACCTGAGAAAAAGAGCAGAATAATTCCGGAGTTTGACAAAAAACTTACAGCGTATCATGAAGCTGGACATGCAGTCGTTCATAAATTCCTACCAGGACTTGACCCTGTACATGCTGTTTCTATTATTCCGAGAGGACGTGCAGGTGGTTATACACTTTCACTCCCGAAAACGGATAAATACTACCAATCAAAGAAAGAACTTGAGAATGAAATTGTAGCTTTGCTAGGAGGTAGAGTTGCTGAGAAGATAGTTTTGGACGATATCTCAACTGGAGCACATAGTGATATTGAAAGAGCTACCGCTATAGCAAGAAAGATGGTTACAGAATATGGTATGAGTGATAATTTGGGGCCTATGACTTTCGGAAAGAATCAAGATGAAGTTTTCCTAGGAAGAGATATGGGTCGTTCAAGAAATTATAGTGAAGAAGTTGCAGCTGTTATTGATAAGGAAATAAAAAATATTATTGATATTGCATATAAAAGAGCCGAAAAACTATTAAGAGAACATATCGATAAGTTACATGAAGTAGCAAATGCTCTTCTTATAAGAGAAAAATTAGATGATAAAGAGTTCGAAGAAATCTTTAGTGGAGTTAAATTGGATGAAGTAAAGGTAGATGCACCAATGATAACTGACGAATCCGTAGCTAAAGAAGACTCCGAAAAAATCGGATCAAAAATTGATTTAAGGACAGACGCTTTGTTAGAAAATGTTATGGAAAACGTTATTGAAAAAACAAACGAAACTGAGATAGAAAAAAAGTAGTTAAGAAGAGATAAGTACAAGGACGAATCAATACGAATAAGTAAGAATCAATACGAATAAGTAAGAATCAATACGAATAAGTAAGAATCAACATGAATAATTTTGAGCTATTTAGAGGTGTTTTTATTAGAAATACTTTTGGGTAGCTCTTTTCCTTGCAAAAGATATATGATATTATAATGAAAGAGCAAGAAAACTTGCAAAAATACTACAAATTGACGGTCATAATGCATATATTTATATTTTTAAGGAGGTCAAACATGTTTGACAAAGAAAAACTAGATCAAATTAAATCAACTTCAGATACTTGGGAGACTAATGTAGTTGAGAAAACTTTACCAAGGAATCCTGAGAGAAAGATAGTTTTTAGAACGTCTTCTGATGCTGTAATTAAACGAGCATATACTCCAGCGGATATATCAGATTTTGATTACTCATCTGATTTAGGTATGCCAGGAGAATATCCTTATACAAGAGGTGTCCAAAATACGATGTATAGAGGTCGCTTCTGGACTATGAGACAATACGCTGGATTCGCGACTGCGGATGAATCAAATAAGAGATATAAGTATCTCCTAGAACAAGGACAGACAGGTCTTTCAGTTGCATTCGATCTTCCAACCCAAATTGGTTACGATTCAGATCACGAACTCTCTGAAGGTGAAGTTGGTAAGGTGGGCGTGGCTATTGATTCACTTAAAGATATGGAAATACTTTTTGATGGGATACCAATGGATAAGGTTTCTACATCGATGACCATAAACGCTCCAGCATCTGTACTATTAGCTATGTACATTGCAGTAGCTGAAAAACAAGGAATTCCTTCAGAAGCACTATCTGGTACTATCCAAAATGACATATTGAAAGAGTACATTGCTAGGGGAACCTATATTTTCCCTGTTGATCCTTCAATGAGACTTATTACAAATATATTTGAATATTGCAGCAAACATGTTCCTAAATGGAATACAATTTCTATTTCGGGATATCATATCAGAGAAGCTGGTTCTAATGCAGCTCAGGAAGTTGCATTTACATTAGCAGATGGTATTGCTTATGTTGACGCTGCGATTAAAGCTGGTCTTGGTGTTGATGATTTTGCTCCAAGATTGTCATTCTTCTTTAATGCACATAATGATTTGCTTGAAGAAGTAGCTAAGTATAGAGCCGCCAGAAAAATTTGGGCAAAAATCATGAAAGAAAGATTTAACGCAAAAAGTCCTAAATCAATGATGCTCAGATTCCATACTCAAACAGGTGGTTCGACATTGACTGCACAACAACCTGATAATAATATTGTCAGAGTTGCAATACAGACATTAGCAGCAGTATTAGGTGGAACACAGTCACTTCACACGAATTCGAAAGATGAAGCATTAGCACTTCCTACAGAAGATGCAGTTAGAATAGCTCTAAGAACACAACAAATCGTAGCATACGAAAGCGGAGTTACAGAAACAGCAGATCCGCTAGCTGGTTCATATTATGTTGAAAGTTTAACTTCGGATATTGAGAAAAAAGCTGAAGAATATATAAAGAAAATTGATGAAATGGGTGGCGCGGCTAGAGCTATTGAAAGAGGATATATCCAAAAAGAGATACAGGATAGTGCATATAAGTATCAAAAGGAAATTGAGAGTAACGAAAGAGTTATAGTTGGAATGAATAAATTCCAAATAAAAGAGGGTTCCCCTAAAGGCCTATTAAGAGTTGATCCTATAGTTGGAGAAATGCAAAAAACTAAACTTGTAAAGCTCAGAGCTGAAAGAGATAATAAAAAAGTTGATGAAACATTAGTTGCGCTTAAGAGTGCCTGCGATACAGAAGAAAACTTAATGCCATATATTATTGACGCTGTTAGAAGTTATGCTACACTTGGCGAAATATGTGGGGTAATGAGAGAAGTTTTTGGCGAATATCAGCAGTCGATCGTGCTTTAAGAAATTAAGAGGAGGTAACGAAATTGGAAAAAACTATAAGAATTGTAGTTGCTAAGCCTGGTCTTGATGGACATGACAGAGGCGCGAAAGTAGTAGCTAGAGCGTTTAGAGATGCAGGAATGGAAGTAATATATACAGGGCTTCGTCAGACACCGGAACAAATTGTTGAAACAGTTATTCAGGAAGATGCTGATTGCCTTGCTATGAGTATATTGTCAGGCGCACATAATCATCTGTTTCCTAAAGTTATGAGACTGCTAAAAGAAAAAGGTGTTGATGACGTTCTTGTAATAGGCGGCGGAGTTATTCCGGAAGATGATATTCCAGGTTTATTAGAGGCAGGAATTGCCGCAGTATTTACACCGGGAACACTTACACAAACCACAATAGACTTCATAAAATCCAACCTTAAGAAGTAGAAAATATTAGTGCTTTCGGGAAAGTACTTTAAGTGAAATACTTTAAGGTGGTAAGTTATGGATTTAAAAAAAGAACTATTGGCAGGAAATAAGCGTGCCGCGGCCAGACTAATTTCTCTACTTGAAAATGGAGATAAAGAAGCTATAAATATATTAAAAGAATTATATAAAATAACCGGGAAGGCTCGAGTGATTGGTATCACCGGGCCTCCTGGTGCAGGTAAAAGTACTGTAACTGACAGATTAACTAAGCTTCTTAGAAAAAAGGGTCATTCTGTCGGGATTGTCGCAGTTGATCCCACAAGCCCATTTACTGGTGGAGCTATTTTAGGAGATAGAGTCCGAATGACGGACTTGGCGACAGATCAAGGTGTCTTTATTAGAAGTATGGGAACGAGAGGTGCCTTAGGTGGCCTCTCAAAAGCAGCACACGCAGCGGTAAATGTACTTGATATCTATGGCTGTGATTATATTTTTATCGAAACTGTTGGCGTTGGACAGTCTGAAATTGATATAGTGAAAGTAGCAGACACTATACTAATGGTTATGGTTCCAGGTTTGGGTGATGATATACAAGCCATTAAAGCTGGAATAATGGAAATTGGAGACGTGTTTGTTGTTAACAAATCTGATCGAGATGGTTCTGAGAGAACAGCACTTGAACTTGAAGCGATGCTCGATTTTAATCGAGATCAGGAATATAGACCACCGGTTATAAATATTATTGCTAGAGATAATACTAAAATTGATGTTTTGCTAGAAAAACTTGAAGAGCATATGAAATATATGCATGAGAGTGGTAAATTTGAGGCGAGACATAGAATCAATGTTAAAACCGAAATATTTGAATTATTTAAAAATTACATTATGTCCACAGTTGGGGAAATGGGAGAAAATTCTGAACTTGCGTTAGAATTAGTCGATTCGGTAGTAAATAAGGCATCGGATCCATATACTGCTGTTGAAAGGCTAGTTGAAGCGTTTAAACGTGTATAATAAAATTTATATAGACAAACAAGAGATAAAAAAATATAATTATAAAGATGATAATTATGACTAGGTACTAATTTTAATATCATTTATCATATGCGTTGTTTATTAACGCAAAATTATATAATTCTTATGATTATCAAAGGGGGAAAAGAATTGATTCAGAAACTAGATCATATTGGGATAGCGGTTAATAATCTTGATGAAGCACTAAAACTATATTCTGAAGTTTTGGGATTAGAATTAGTAGGGACCGAAATAGTAGAAGAACAAAAGGTTAGAGTTGCATTCTTGCCAGTTGGAGATACAGAAGTTGAACTTCTAGAATCAACGTCACCTGATGGCCCAATTTCTAAATTTATTGAAGCAAAGGGACAAGGAATTCAACACTTAGCTTTCAAGGTTGATGATATTGATGCAGCTATAGAAGAGATGAAAGAAAAAGGCATGAGAATGATCGACGAAAAGCCGAGATATGGAGCTGGTGGAGCTAGAATCGCTTTTATGCACCCAAAAAGCTCGAATGGTGTTTTAATCGAACTTTGTGAAAGAAAATAGAAGTAAGAAGTAGAAATAAAAATTAATATCGAAGTAGAAATAGAAATAGATAACGGAGGAATTTATAATGCACGACAGACTAAATGACTTGCGCGAAAAGCGTACTGCCATTGAACAAGGCGGAGGCGCTGACAGAATAGCAAAACATCATAAATCAGGTAAACTCACAGCTAGAGAGAGAATTGAAACATTGCTTGATTCAGGCAGCTTCGTAGAACTTGATGCATTTGTTAAACACAGATGTGTTGAATTTGGTATGCAGGATGTTGAGGCACCAGCAGAAGGTGTTGTTACAGGCTATGGAACAGTGGCTGGAAGACTAATTTATATTTACGCACAGGACTTCACAGTTGTTGGTGGTTCGCTAGGTGAAATGCACGCGAAGAAAATATGTAAAGTAATGGATTTGTCCGTAAAGATGGGCGCACCACTAATTGGAATTAACGATTCCGGTGGAGCTAGAATTCAAGAAGGTGTTGATGCATTATCTGGTTATGGCCAAATATTCTATAGAAACACTATAGCATCTGGCGTAATTCCTCAGATCTCTGTTATCATGGGACCTTGTGCAGGTGGAGCTGTTTACTCACCAGCATTAACAGACTTTGTTTTCATGGTTGAAAAAACTAGCCAAATGTTTATTACAGGCCCACAGGTTATTAAAGCAGTAACTGGTGAAGAAGTAACAGCTGAAGCACTTGGTGGTGCAATGACACATAATAGAACTTCAGGATGCGCACATTTTGTGGCAAAAAATGATCAGGAATGTATTGAAGAGATCAAAACACTTCTTTCTTTCCTTCCATCAAATAATCTTGAAACAACACCAATTCTTGAGACAGAAGATGATATTAATAGATTAGCTGATAACCTTATAGATATTATTCCGACTAGTGCTAATAAGCCTTATGATATAAAGGACATTATTAAATCGATAGTAGATGATGCTAATTTCTTTGAGGTTCAAGAATATTTTGCTATGAATATTGTTACTGGATTCGCTAGACTTAATGGTTCGACCATCGGTATTATTGCAAATCAGCCGAAGGTTTTAGCAGGCTGTCTTGATATTAATGCTTCCGATAAAGCCGGTAGATTCATTAGAACTTGCGATGCTTTCAATATTCCGATTCTTAACGTAGTTGATGTACCAGGCTTCTTACCTGGAACAAATCAAGAATATGGCGGAATTATTAGACACGGCGCAAAAATGTTATATGCTTATTCAGAAGCGACAGTGCCAAAGATAACTCTTATAGTGCGAAAAGCATATGGCGGAGCGTATCTTGCTATGTGTTCGAAAGATCTTGGAGCAGATATGGTATTTGCATGGCCTTCAGCAGAAATTGCTGTTATGGGTCCAGATGGTGCTGCTAATATTATATTTAAAAAAGAAATAGAAACAGCAGATGATCCTGCTGCAGCTAGAGCCGAAAAGATAGAAGAATATAGAGACAGATTTGCTACACCTTATATAGCAGCAAGTCGTGGATATGTTGATGATGTAATTGAACCTGAAATAACAAGACCAAGATTAATCAGTGCATTTGACATGCTAGCTAGTAAACGTGAAACACGTCCAGCTAAAAAGCATGGCAATTTGCCTGTATAATTGGAGGAGGAAGTATGGGATTTTTCTCAAAACTCTCAAAAAAGAATGCTAACCAAACTGAAAAAGTAAATGATACTATTAAAACAGATGCTAAGATAGATACTAAAATTGAAACAAATGAAGGCATTAGTCCTGAAATAGTGGCTGTAATTGCAGCAGCGATTAATTCTATGATGGGACCTACACATAATTTAGTGGTTAGAAATATTGTTAGATCAAACGATAATTCTCCAGAATGGGCAAAAGCATCTAGAAGAGATGTTATGGCTAGTAGATTCTAAAAAACTCGAAAGCTCTATTCTAAAAATTCTACAGTTACTATTTTATTCATAAAAAACTAATAAAAATGGAGGAATATATAATGAAAAAATTTAAGATAAGTGTAAATGGTACATCCTATGATGTTGAAGTTGAAGAAATAAAGGATGGTGTAGTTGTTTCGGCTCCAACGCCGAAAGCGGCACCTGCAGCAGTAGCGTCACCAGCAGCACCTAAGGCAGCACCGGCACCTGCAGCACCTAAAGCTGCAGCAGCGATCCCTGAAGGATCATATACAGTAAATGCTCCTATGCCAGGTACAATTTTATCAATAAAAGTTGCGCCAGGAGATGTTGTAAAAAGAGGAACTGTTCTTCTTATTCTTGAAGCAATGAAAATGGAAAATGAAATTCAAGCAGATAGAGATGGAACAGTGGCATCTATAGCAGTTTCACAAGGTGATTCAGTTAGTACGAATCAGGTTTTACTGGCTTTGGCTTAATATTTAGTTACTTTAAAATTATTTAGAATTTAAACTATCAAGAAATTAAACTATTGTATTTATGCTCATCGCTTTATAAGTCGATGAGCTTTTTTGAAGAAAAAATATTTTTCTCATTTAGTAATAATGGTAGTGTTAAATTTGTATGAGGAGGTGTCCAATTTTGAATTCAAGAATCATTGAAGAACTAATGGAAAAAGACGGATATATTTCAGGTGAAGAGCTATCTGTTAAATTAGGGGTTTCTAGAACTGCGATTTGGAAGCATATCGAAGAGCTGCGCCGCAAGGGTTTCAAAATTGAAAGCAGTTCAAGAAAGGGCTATATATTAAAAAAAAGCACTGAAGAACTAAACTCAATCATTATAAAAAAATCATTGGACACTTGCTTTATTGGAAAGGATATTGAAATATTCGAAACCATAGACTCAACTAATGATGAAGCAAAAAGAAGGGCTTCAAATAGTTTTGAGAACGGCTTGGTAATTTTGTCAGAAGAGCAAAAAGCCGGTCGCGGAAGACTCGGACGAATATGGGAATCACAAAAATCAAAAGGCATATTTATGAGCATTCTTTTAAAACCTACTAATCTTGAACCGAATCATGGTTCAAGGCTGACACTAATAGCTGCGGTTGCAATCGTAAAAGCAATAGAAAAGCAATTAGTAAGGGAACAAGAAGATGTAGTAATTACGACAAATGAAAAGCGATTAAACTTAACAAAAAATAAGGTATTAGGACATTCGATAGGACATTCGATAGAAAATTCGATAGAAAATAAATTGAGTATCAAGTGGCCAAATGACATATTATTCGATGGAAAAAAGATTTGTGGAATACTGACAGAAATGAGCGCTGATATTGACAGAATACATTGGTTGATACTAGGTATCGGAGTCAATGTACTTAATAATTCTGAAGACTTTCCAGAAGAGCTAAGTAATATTGCTACTTCTTTAAAAATAGCAACGGGCGAAACTTTTGACAGAAATATTCTTATTGCAGATATACTAAATATTTTGGAAGAGTTATATTTGCCTTTCGAGAAAAATGGAGAGATTAAACATATTTTAGATTTTTATAGAGATAGATCTCTTGTAGCAGACAGAAAGCTGCTAATTCACCGTAGAGGAGAAATAACAGAGTGTGTGGGAATAACGGTTACAGATGAAGGTTATTTACGTGTACGGCATATAGATGGGGAAATAGAGGATGTTTATTTTGGGGAGGTAACGGTGCGGTTGGACGCTAGTTAAAGTTTACTAATTGTACATATTTACTACTTGCTATATACTATATTATGTATCTAGCAATAACAGCCACATAAACACTGAATATTGGGAATATTTAGTTTAAGTAATTTTAATTTTGAAGGAGAAAAAGTACATGAGTAAAAAAACTAAAAAGTCGATCAAGCTAATAAGGAACATTTTTTTAGCGTTTTGTATACTAAGTTTTACTTTCAGTGCACTAGGTATTAGTACTATTCAAAAAGTTCCAGAAATTACTATTGTTAAGCCTGAATACGTTGAAATAACTGGGTTGTTTCTCGACAAAACTACCAAATCATTTAAATACTTTATTTTAGATAATGGTGACGGAAAGGGCGTAATAGATTCAAACGGAAAGTTTATTATACCTTGTACTCAAGGATTTGATATATATGCTAATGAACCGGGCGGAATCGTAATTACAAGACAGAGTGAGTATTCAGAAGATGGCGAAAAGATATCCGAAAAATATGGAGTCTTTTTAGAAAATGGAACATATATTAAGCCAACTTATGAAGACGCCTATGTATTTGGTGATGATACGATTGCTGTAAAAATTGCTACTGAAAAAGGGTCTGAAAAAGAAGCTGCATGGGGAATAATCGATACTACTGGTAAATATCTAGCTCAACCGCAATATACACACCTGAATATGTATGGACTTTGTCTTGACAAAAATAATCAAGTAGTTATTCTTGATGAAAAAGGAAAAGAGAGATTAAAGACAAGTTATATAGAGGGGTACACATTATCAAAAGATACCTTTGCAGTTCAATCTGACAAAAATCAGAAGTGGGGTGTAATCGGTATAAATGGTGAAAAGAAAATCGAATTTGAATACGATAGTTTTTGTAGAGCTAATGGAGTTGATACCTTATATGAAACATCAAAAGATGAAAAAATTGGTTTGATTGATAATACTGGCAAAGTGATTCTTAAACCAGTGTTTAGTCGCATTGTTATAACAAATAGTGGAGCTGAATGCTTTAAATATGCAGCGGGAAAGGCTGATAATGGATGGGAGCTATATGATAGCAAGTCAAAATTTATAACAAATATTGAAGCTGGTTGTGAAGTTACTAATATAAAGTTCAACACTGTTTATGTTCGAAAAGCAGAAAAATATTATGCTATTAATAAGACTACAGGAAAAGTTATTCCTGCCACTGAGAACAACGGGAGACTCGGCGAAGAAGATGAAAATCTAGCAATTATAAACTGCGACCAATTTGAAGTGATTACAAAAAACGGTAAAAAGGGAATAATCGATAATAGAACCGGAAATGTTGTGCTCAAGCCAATATATAAAAGTATATCATGTGTATATGACGATGTACTAGGTATTAAAAATGTAGCTAATATGACATCAAAGGATGTTATGTTAATAGCCTACGATTCAAAAAACAAAGCTGGTCTATTTGACATCAGTGGTAAAACGATAGTAAAAAATATATATGATGGTTTTTCTAATTTTTCGAATGGATATGCGGCAGTTACCTTGAAAAAGAAGGTTGGATTTATAAATAAAACAGGCAAACTTGTAGTGCCAATCAAGTACGATGCAGCTAAATCAGTTAGTGAAGGATATTTTGCTGTGAAAATCGGAAGTAAATGGGGCTTTGTCAACAATGTTGGAAAAACAATTGTTGCCAATAAATACGAAGATTTATATGGATTTGTGGGTGGATTGTCATCATTTAGTTTGAACGGGAAAAGTGGATATCTTGATAAAACTAACAAAATAGTGATCCCTGCGGTTTATGATAATATGCTCGGCTATTTCTTAAACGATTTAACCTTAGTCATTAAAGCAGAAAAATTAAGCATAATAGATAAAAAGGGTGTTTCAATTAAAACTACAGATGATAAAATTGATTATTTTGAAGAGTATAATAATCAGAACTACGCTGATAGATATAAAGGGAAAAAATACGCAGACGATAATTTTAATAAAAATAGTGTAATAATTCTTAAAACTGAAGATAAACTTGGGCTTTGTTTAATAAAATAAGTAATAAATCCGTCAATCGATAGATTCGTAATACATAATTTGAAGGGAAAAAGATAATGTTAGCAGTTTTTGATGTTGGAAATACAAATATAGTTCTAGGTGTTTATGAAGAGAAAAAGCTGATTGATTTTTGGCGAATAGCAACAGATGTAAGAAAGTCAGCCGATGAATACGGCATTATTATTGATCAGTTTTTTAAGCAAAAAGACATCGCGATTAAAGATTTTGAAGCGGTTATAATATGTTCTGTTGTCCCTTCGATTATGTACACATTAGAACACATGACGAGAGAATATTTTGGGAAAGATGCACTAGTTGTGGGACCCGGAATTAAGACAGGAATGAATATTAAATTAGATAACCCCAGAGAAGTTGGGGCAGATAGAATTGTTAATGCTGTAGCGGCCTATGAAATGTATGGTGGTCCTTGCGTTATAGTTGATTTTGGGACAGCGACTACTTACTGCTCCGTTTCAGAAAAGGGAGAATACATGGGCGGTGCAATTTCGCCAGGAATAAGAATTTCGACGGATGCTCTCTTCGAGAAAACAGCCAAGTTACCGAGAATTGAAATAGTAAGGCCAGATAATGTCATTGGGAAAAATACCGTAGCAAGCATGCAAGCTGGAATATTCTTTGGGTATATTGGGCAAGTGGAATATATTGTTAACAAAATGAAAGAAGAGATGAAAGCGCCAAATGCAAAAGTCATTGCGACAGGTGGTCTATCAAAACTTATTGCGACAGAGGCTAAATCCATTGAAACAGTTAACGGATTGCTGACACTAGAAGGCTTAAGAATTATATATGATAGAAATAAATCATAAAAATATAACAAACATAAAAACAAATAGATCATAAAAAGCAAAATAAGCATAAAAAGCAAAACAAGCATAAAAAGCAAAACAAGCATAAAAGTAAAACAAGCATAAAAACAAAACAGGTAAAACAAACATATAGATATCATAATCTAAAGCAAGAGGGCAATAATGAGAATTGGAAATGTAGAGCTAAAGAATAATGTATTTCTGGCGCCAATGGCAGGGACTACTGATATTGCATTTAGAATTATTTGCAAAGAAATGGGAGCTGGACTTACATATACAGAGATGGTTAGCTCAAAAGGCATGTATTATGGCAGCAGCAGGACAAAAGACCTGCTGCTTTTTGCACCTAATGAAATTCCAAGAGCAGCACAGATTTTCGGTAGCGATCCGTTAATTATGGCTGAAATGGCAAAAGAAGTTTTTGAAATGGGAGCCGAAATTATTGATATTAACATGGGATGCCCAGCACCTAAAATAGTAAAAAACGGTGATGGAAGTGCACTTATGAGAGAACCAAAGAAAGCAGCAGAAATCGTGAAGAGTGTGGTAGCAGCGGTTTCTACACCGATTACGGTTAAATTCAGAAAAGGTTGGGACGAAGAAAATGTTAATGCCGTTGAATTTGCAAAAATTATGGAAGCGAGCGGTGCTTCAGCTATTACACTTCATGGAAGAACTAGAGAGCAATTCTATACTGGGAAAGCTGATTGGGATATAATAAAAAGAGTTAAGGATGCAGTAACCATACCTGTAATTGGGAATGGTGATATTTTTTCGCCAGAACTAGCTGGGGAGATGCTAATAAATACAGGATGCGACGGCATTATGATAGGTAGAGGTGCTGAAGGTAATCCATGGATTTTCAGACGTATTCTTGCCTATCTTGAGAGTGGAGAATTAATTCCTTTGCCTACGAATGAAGAACGGTTAGAAATGTTAAAAAGGCATTTGCTGATGATTGTTGATTATAAAGGTGAAAGCATCGGTGTTAAGGAAATGCGAAAACACGCAGCATGGTATCTAAAAGGACTTCCAGGAGGAGTGAAATTAAAGGTAGAAATTCAAACCTTGACAACCCTCGCCCAGGTTATAGACTCCGTAGAGAAGTATCAATTTAGTCTAGGGCAGTCAAGAGCGGATGCATAGGTTAGTCAAGCGCGGAAATATAGGATAGTTAGCGCTGAAATATGGGATAGTCAAGCGTGGAAATATAAGATGGTCAAGTGAGGAAATTAAAGTGCGAATAATTCGAAGAATGCTAAAAATGTTCAGACCTTATTATGGTAAAGGTATCTTGATTGGTTTATTCATACTAGTTTATAGTCTGATATCTGTTGGCATGCCATATTTTTACAAGCTTATTATTGATGATAGCATTGCAAATAAGAATTTTTTGAGTTTGATAAAATGGATTTCTGTAATAATATGTTTGTTATTAAGCCAAGAAATTATATATATTATCCAAGTTAGAGTAACTCTCTTGATGAGGAAAGACATGTTTTCTAAGCTGCGCAAAGATTTGTATTTGAAACTTATGACTATGTCCCAAAGATTCTATGCAAAGACACACTCTGGCAGGTTGCTCACCAGAATAACCTCAGATATTGATGCACTTCAGAATTTAATGCTTGAGAAATTTGTTTACTTGATTCAGAATATTTTAATTAGTATTTTTATAATGGTGATAATTACCTTTATTAATTATAAGATGTTATTAATAACTTTGTTTTTTGTCCCGGTTTTGTTTATGATGTACTTTTTATTTAGTAAAAAAATCATGCAGTATAACAAAGATTTAAGTGAAAAGAATGAAAACTTAATATCAACATTGAAAGAAGATTTTTCACTTGTGAAGGTAATTCAATCTTTTTCGGTTTTGGATTTTCATTTGAATAAAGCCGATGAAAAAATCAATGAAATGGAGGATGCGAAAAAAGCGCTATCCTTTCAATATACAAAATCCGCATCATCGACAATAATTATTAACATATTGGGTATTATCGTTATTTGGGGATATGGAGGATATGAAGTTATTCAGGGAGGAATGTCCATTGGTACGCTGGTAGCTATTTCTTTCTATCTTAACTATATTCAAAATTTGTTTTTCAAGACTTACTATCTAGTAATGGATTACAAAGCGGCAATTCCTTCAGCAGAAAGAGTTTTTGAGATATTTGATATGTCTCCTGATGTGGAGGATTTTTTGGGAGCAAAAGAGATTCCAAAATTTGATGGTAGTATTGAATTTGAGAATGTTAGTTTCAGTTATGAGCAGGATAAACCACTTTTAACGGATGTGAATTTAACATTTAATAAGAATGAGATTATCGCGATAATTGGAAAAAGTGGAGCTGGAAAGACTACTCTTACAAACTTAATACCTCGTTTTTATGACGTTGAAAAAGGAAATATTCTTATTAATGGTTGCGATATTAAAGCTATTAAGCTAGAAAATTTAAGGAAGAACATAGCTATAGTGCCGCAGGAGGATTATTTGTTTAATATCTCCATAAGGGAGAATATTATCTTAGGGAGAAAAAATATTACGGACAAAATGTTTGAAGATGCTGTTGCGCTATCTGGAGTTAACGAATTTGCACAGAATAACAAGAAAAAATATGATGAAATTATTGGCGAAAATGGCATAAATCTTTCTGGGGGACAAAGAAAGAGAATTTTAATTGCTAGAGCCATTTTAGAGAATCCATATATTATGATTTTTGATGAAGCCACTGCTAATTTGGATCCAGAGAGTGAGGCGTTAGTACTCGATTCAATAAAAAAATTGTCTAAGAATCGGATAATAATATTTATATCACATAAAACTTTGCCTCAAGATTTTGTTGATCGAATCATTGTTATTAATCAAGGAAGGATACTAGCAAGGAACATAACAAAAGCAATGAAACAATAGTGAAAACATAGTGAAAACATAGCGAAGCCATAGCAAAACTCAAATAAGAATGTTGAAAACGTAACAAAAAAATAACAAAAGTACAACAAAAAAACATAAGGGAATAATAGTATATTTTATAACTTTATGATACTATATATTTACTGGAGGTGAGAGATATGAAAAATCAAAAATCTTTTATTTTTGAAAAACCTGTTTTAAATAAACATAGTCAATTAAGAGAAGTTACCCTTTCTAGTACTGATGGGAACAATAATGCAAATGGTAACGGAAATGGAAATGGAAATGGAAATGGTAACGGGAATGGTAACGGAAACGGAAATGGAAACGGAAATTAAAATTTGAAAGAATTGTAAGCCTGCACAATTTAAGTGTGGGTTTTGTTTTGTTCTAGTATTGGAAACTATACTATTTTGAAAACAGTAACCCACTGAGAAGGAGAATTTATTGAGTAGAATAAGGCAGTATTTAGCGAATGTAATTTTGTTGCTAATCGGACTTGCGTTGGTGAGTTTTAATAAGTATTATGTATCTTTACTTAGCATCCATACTCATATTCTCCTAGAGGCATATGTAATTGGATACATTATAGTTGGGTTTTTTTATAAAGAATGCGAAAGATGTATATCATTCATAAATGAATATTAGTAGTTACATTAATTTTAGCAGTATTAGTATTGAAAACTTTAATAATTACTGCTTTGAACGTTTAAAGGTATTTAGAACAGCAGTAAACGAAATTTTAATATATTTAAAATAACTACCAGAAAAATGGACTTCAAGAAATTTTTTGCCGGGATAAACTAGTGTTGGAATTAATAGAATTTTATTTAATATATTTGGAGATGAAATCAGCTGCAAAAAGTATTTCTCAAAATTTGAATTATCTTTTTTGGCAATGCTAAAAATCAATTTCTCAAAACGTTTTAAGCGAATTTTTAAAATTGAATCCATAACATGCTCAGGGAAGACATTAAGAAACTCTAATTTTTCTAACAAATTATTGACCTCAATAAACGGAAGTGAAAGATTATTGGAACTAATAATAGAAATGAACTTCTCCCAATCTATATTTTCTTTGCTTTGTCGAATCACAGTTATTATGTCAAAACATGAATTAACGTAATTTTCATATAAATGCGAAAAGGCGTGCAGACACAGATGCACTAGCAATAATTCATTGTTTAGAACACATAAAAAGCTGGGATCAGTCTTAATTAACTGAGTATTAGAAAAAATGGTTTTGTTATTAATTTTTCCTAAGTAAGGGTATGGACCGAGTGAAAGGTGAACATCGATGGGGATTTTTGGAGCTAAATTATCCACGAAAGTCATTTTGTTAGCAAAACTTATATTTATCCAAGTATTCATACTTTCGGTGCATTCAGAATAGTTTAGGTCTTTCAAAATTTGGGTTGCATCACTGAAGCGTTGCGGATCTATTAAAATATCAACATCTTCCAATGGGCGTATCCCGAAGGGATATATTTCGTGAATTAAGTGACATCCTTTAAGTAAAACATAGGGGATGTTTTTTTTATCTAAAGCAGCAGTAAAGTCATTCATTTTTTTTGTAATTATCATATTGCGAACGCCGTTTTCACGAATTATATCCATCATTTCTGGTTCAGCTTTGGAGTAATCAAAGCCATCAGGACACAATATGTATTTATGAAGTGGTTTTCTCATTATCTCATCCATTAATATCACCTTTGATAAAATCCATTACCAGTTTGTGCCATTCGTCTTTGTCGTCACCCATAAACAATTTAGCACTTGGGTATTTTTTAACTAATTTTGCACTGAACTCAAAATGCTCTCTTGTTGAAGCCGCATCAAAACAAACCATAGAAAGTGGAAGTAACTCCACTAAAGCTTCAGTCTCGCTCATGGGTACTAGTTGACTCGGGCTTCCAGGGGACCACTGAGGAAAGAGTATACCAGCTAATATGCATTTTTCAAGGATTTTATCTTCATATATTTCTTTTATATCTAGTTCATATTTAACGCTAGAATCAGTAGATTTTTCAGTGAATTCTTTTAGTGTGTCGATATGCTTAACGTTTGAAGAAAAAACTCTCAAAGGCTCATAAAAGCCAAACATTTCTATTATGGTGTTTTTCTCGGACAGGTGGTTTTCTCCTGAATGATTATATTTTTCTGTCTGCTTACTTTCTTCAGACGGGAATATTCCTTCTGACTGCTCACTTTCTTCTGATAGTATCTCCCTTAAAAAGCATCTATCATCTGATAAGAAATCAAACCCATTGCTAAGTAAATCTAATGAAAGCGTAGTTTTCCCTTGACCTGATTTCCCTGGCATAAGGAGGCCTTTATTATTATATGATGTTGTAGCACTGTGGTGAGGGTATAATTTTTTTTGTCTTATTAGCTCAAATAAAGGATGGAAAAAATCTTCAAAATTCCAAACGGACTCGAATACAACGTCATTATATGAATATTCTATGATTTCATAAGTTTCACGATTTAAAATAGCCATTCCTGCGTCTTTGAATTTTACTATCCATAAATTCTTATAAGTAAAATACTCTGCGTTATTACTTGTAAAGGTTTTACTAAATTCATCACCGATAATAAAAGGAATAGGTTGGTTTTTGTCCAAAGAGATTATTGATAATTTTATTGGAGAAGAAAAGGACTTATCATTTTCGACTTCATACATTTTTAACCATTCCGTGAATTTAGTACTCATATCTCTATCATTAGCGGTCATTATGATATGTACATGAGCGATTTTGAAGTATTTCGTATTTTCATTCTTATTTATCATTTATATTAACTCCTGTTGTAAATGTTATATGGTAATCCTTGATTTTTGACACAGTATCAAAAAAAACTTCATCATTTATAGTAATCCAAGCGTGACCATGTATCTTTTCATCTTCTAAAAATGCACCAATAATCAGTTGAACGTTTTTAACTCCAAATCTATGAAGCCAATAGTAAAATAGAAGTGATTTTTTGAAACAATTTTTCCGAATAACAAAATACTTAAACTGAGTAACATTAAATATAAATGCTATTAATTTTGATTTACTGATAGCCAGAAGATCAGTGGAATCAGAAATGCTATGTTTTTTAGTTTTAGTCGATTCAATCCAAGCGATTAAATCAGGGAATTTCATAAAAACTAGTTTTGTACTAATTAAACATGCAGAGAAGAGCACTTCTAACACAAAGACCATCCCTTTTAGTTTTTTGAAAATTTCTTTCATGATACAACTTCTAGCAGATTTTCTTTAAACATGCTTTCGAGCAATTCCATAATATCATTACTAATTTCAGTTGGTGAAGTTTGGCTTTGATTGCTAATTTCTGTGACTATTTCGTCAGCGGAATTTATGCCGTCGCAAAGCTCCCATATTCGGGACCCAGTTTCATTGGTGCTGAAGTAGTATCCTGTATCTAAATTTAATAGAATAACTCCTGTTGGCATAACACTGTGAACTATATTTTCTTGTTTTTTCAGAATACTATTTTTGTTTAATCTCATTAAAAATTTCTCCTCGTCAAACTCTTTTTATTAACGTAGAATATTATAACAAAACAATATAACAGTTGAAAGTTATTTTTGATTAATTAATCTGTTCTGATTGTTAATTCAAGGCTTGTTGACATAAGATATGCACACCTATATAATTAAGAAATAGTTAAAACTAAAAGTCGAGTTGTAAATCGCGCAAAGCACTGAGAGACTAAGTCAGAAGGCGAATTGGGAATAAATGCTATATTGTACATATTATCTAAAATTAAATAGGAGGAAGAATAATTGAATAAAGAATTGATAATTACAGTTGAAGGACTTGAGAAACTTGAGAAAGAACTTGAGCACAGAAAAATCTCTAGAGGAGAAGTAGCAGAGCGTATTAAATTAGCGCGTGAATTTGGGGATATCTCTGAAAACGCCGAATATGATGAAGCAAAAAATGAACAGGCTTTTCTTGAAGGTGAAATCGCAAAAATCGAAAAACAGCTAAAAAATGTTAAAGTTGTTGATGAAGATGAAGTTTCAACTGAATCAGTTAGCGTAGGTTGCTGGGTTAAAGTAAGTGAAAATGGTGGAGACGTAGAGAATTATCATATAGTTGGCTCTATGGAAGCTGATCCATTTGAAATGAAAATTTCTAATGAATCCCCTGTAGGAATGGCATTAATGTATAGAAAAGTTGGAGAAATAGTCGAGGTAATACTCCCTTATGGAATAACAACTTTGAAAATTTTAGAAATAAACAAACAAGGATAGGAGCACGTTTTATGAGTGAAATAGATATTAGTCTAAGTGAACAACAAAAAATTAGAAGAGAAAAGTTTGAGGAATTAAAAGCTATTGGCAGAAATCCATTTGATATAGTTAAATATGATCAAACTCACCACTCGAAGGATGTAAAAGAAAATTTTGAAGAACTCGAAGGGAAAGATGTTTGTGTAGCTGGAAGAATTATGACTTTCAGAGATATGGGAAAAGCTTCTTTTATCGATATTCAAGATAGATATGGAAGAGTTCAGATTTATGTTAAGTCCGATGATTTAGGCGCTGATGAATATGGTTATATTAAACACTATGATATCGGGGATATTATTGGCATAAAGGGTTTTGTTTTTAGAACAAAAAGAGGTGAAATATCAATACATGGGAAAGAAGTCACACTTTTGACTAAGGCAATGCAGCCTCTACCAGAAAAATTCCATGGGCTTAAAGATATGGATATGAGATATCGTCAGAGATATACAGATCTTATAATGAATAAAGAAGTTATGGATACTTTTCTTAATCGAACAAAAATTATTAAAGCAGTACGAGAGAAAAGTATCCATAACTTC
>CAYZED010000018.1:51932-52931 GCA_964477445.1 uncultured Clostridiaceae bacterium
GATAATAGAGATTATGTCGAAGTTGACACTCCGATTCTTGCGACAATAGCGTCAGGGGCTGCAGCAAGACCATTTAGGACACATTCAAATGCTCTTGATTTGGAAGTCTATTTAAGAATTGCGACAGAACTTTATTTAAAAAGATGTATAGTTGGTGGTATGGAACGCGTTTATGAAATGGGCAAAGACTTCAGGAATGAAGGCTTAAGCGTAAGACACAACCCAGAATTCACTATGATTGAACTATATCAAGCATACGCAGATTATAATGATATGATGGAGCTTTGCGAAAACCTTATTGCTTTTTGTTGTGAAAAAATTCATGGAACCACCAAGGTCGTTTATCAAGGAACAGAATTGGATTTTGCTCCTCCGTGGAGAAGGCTTACGATGATGGATGCAGTTAAAGAATATGGGAAAATCGATTTTAACGAGATAAAAACAGTTGAAGAAGCACGTGAAATAGCAATAAAATATGATTTAGAAAACGATTTAAAAAAGGATCTTAAAGATAGCTCAAAGGGAGACATATTAAATGCTGCTTTTGAGAAATTTGCTGAAGAACATTTAATTCAACCAACTTTCATTATTGATTATCCGACTGAAATTTCGCCACTCACAAAACAAAAACCAGGTGATCCAACGATGACAGAACGTTTTGAGGCTTTCTGTTTTGCTAGAGAAATTGCGAATGCATATTCGGAATTAAATGACCCAATCATCCAAAGAGATAGATTTGCTCAACAGGCGAATGAAAAAGCACTTGGTGATGATGAAGCTTATATGATGGATGAAGATTTCTGTAATAGTCTTGAAGTTGGAATGCCACCTACAGGCGGTATGGGAATTGGTATTGACAGAATTATTATGTTCTTGACGAATGCTTATTCCATAAGAGATGTAATACTATTCCCTATGATGAAACCAGAAGCATGAGCATTAATAAAGTGACTCTTTCGACTGAAAAGCGGCCATAGTCGCTTTAAAAAGTCGATATTA
>CAYZED010000019.1:0-26441 GCA_964477445.1 uncultured Clostridiaceae bacterium
TAAATATTCAATTAAGTGATAATTAAAAGTTCAATCGTTTGTGATTTTTATAAAAAATGATATAATTTAAGTGCTAAAAATAAGTTTACTTTTGAAATTATTAAACAGAGAGGAGATTCATATGCTAAAAGAATTTAGATCCTTTGCACTTAAAGGAAATGTAATTGACCTTGCAGTCGGTGTGATTATAGGAGGGGCTTTTGGAAAGATAGTTACATCAGTTGTAAATGATATCATTATGCCTATTATAACACTTTTGACTGGAAAAATAAATTTTAATGATTTATTCATTGCCTTAGATGGGAAACATTACAAAACATTAGAATCTGCTAAAGCAGCAGGGGTTTCGACTATTAATTATGGAGCATTTATAACCAATACTATTGATTTTATTATCATTGCCTTTATTATTTTTATGTTCATTAGACAAATTGAAAAACTTAAGAAAAAACCGGAAAAGGTACCAACTTCTAAAGAATGTCCATACTGCAAAACTGATATAAGTATATCCGCTACGAGATGTCCGAATTGTACTTCTCAATTATAAAAAAATAGAAAGAAGGCGGCCGATCGTGGCCGCCTTCTTTCTATTTTTTATTCACCTGGAACAACTTTAACTTTTCTACCCGGCCACCAGTTTAACTCTCCAAATTTGACTGCTATTGCTGGCACCAATAAGGTTCTAATAACAAAAGTATCAATTAGCAAACCAATCACTGCTGTAAATCCAATTTGTATAATTGGTCTGACTGGCGAAAAAAGCATAGCTCCAAATGTGCCCGCCATAATAATGCCACAGGAAGTTATTAACCCACCTGTACTAGCAAGCGCCACAGCTACGCCCTTGCGAGTTTCTCCTGGGCGATATTCTTCCTTAACTCTAGACATCAAGAAAATATTATAATCTACCCCTAATGCAACTAAAACGCAAAAACTGAAGAATGGAACGGCCCAGTGTAACCCGTCACCTCCACCAATATATTGGAATACTAAAACGCTAATACCCATAGTACATCCATAACTAATAAGTATAGTAAAAATAAGATATATTGGCGCAATTAGACTTCTTAGCATAATGCAAAGTACTATAAATATTCCTGATAAAACAAAAATCATAACAATTACAAAATCACCCGCAATTAGTGCCCTTACTTCATTCATCGCAGCTGACATACCGCCAACATGAAATTCAGCTTTTTCTAGGCTAGTACCAATTAACGAAAATTCTGTTATCTCATTAATTTTGTCCATTGTATCAAGTGCTGCAGCTGAATAAGGCGCTACTTTTAAAATAACATCTAGATATACGCCCTTTCCATCAGATGAAATATATTGTCCCATAGCATCTCTCAACTCTTTACTGTCCTTAATGGCAGTGTCTGGCAAATAGAAAACATCATTTAGCGCAGTACTTCCTTTATAGTTATCTTTTATTCCGCTATCTAATTTTGAAATTCCATCTCCTAGTTTATCTACTCCATCGGCCGATTTTCCAACACCATCTGATAGTTTAGAAAGTCCCTCTCCAGCTGTTTTCAATTCTTTCCCAGCATCAAGTTGCGCTAAACTAATTTTGTTAACACCATCTTTAATGGTAACAATTCCTTTAGAAGAACTCTTCATTCCCGTTCCGATTTCACTAAGTCCGCTAGAAACACTTCCGATTGCTGTCGAGGACTTCTTAATGCCATCGTTAATTTGATCTAGCCCTCCAGTTATTTGCGGCAAATTCGCCTTTACACCTGAAACTGTTTGTAATGCACCTTGAAAATTTACATTAGAGGCTAATTCAGGTTTTTCTTTCAATAATGCCTTCATGGCTAATTCAGCATTTCCTAGTGCTGCAATTGATTGCTCAATTCCTGTTTTTGCATCACTTACAGCTTTACTCAATTGATCAAGACCTGTCTGTGTTTGATTTAAGCCGTTAGCTGAAGATTTTGTTCCATCCTCTAATTTATTTAAAGCATCTGACGTTTTTTTCAAACCATCTGCCGACAGTGCTAATGCATTAGACATTTCTATAAAACCATCATTACTAGATTTCAGACCTTTTGCAATTTTCTCGGTGTTTTTTTGTATTTTAATCAAACCATCGTATAGCGGTTTAATTCCATCATCGATTTTAGTAACGCCTTTACTCATTTCATTCATCTGGCTCGTAAGAGTTGCTTCAGTTAGTTTTTCTCCAGATGGCCTACTTGCGGTTCTTACCAAATCAACAGTTTCAATCTTCGTCAAATTATCGCATAGTTGATCTAAAACTTTAAGATTTTCACTTTTCCAGAAATTTTCATCGCTCTTAATTACAATTTTTGTGGGCATCAATTCCCCTTGAGGAAAACCTTTACTCATTATTTGATACCCAATAACCGAACCATTACTTGATGGAAGATCCTTAATTTGATCAAAAGAAGTTTTCGTAAAATTTGTCATTATAAGAAAAGGCAATATGGCTAAAAGTGTTAAAATTATAATCCTAATCGGTCTAGTTGTTACTCTTTCAGCTATAGCAATCCACATTCGGCTAATCCCAGTATTTGACTTAACATGAGCTTTCTTATCCGGCCAAAAAAGAAATTTACCCAAAATATAAATAAGCGCTGGAACCAAAGTAATTACTGAAAGTAGAGTAATTGCAACTCCTAACGCTACGCTTGGTCCTGTACTGTTAAATAGATCGAATTTGGCAAAAAACATACAAAAGAACCCAACCATTACCGTTCCACCACTTGAAAGAACCGCTATGCCCGTATTATCCATCGAATCCATCAATGCCGTTTCTTTATCTTTCCCTTTTGAGCGTTCTTCTTTATACCTTGAAGTTATTAACAAACAATAGTCAGTCCCTGCACCGAAGAGTACTGCAATTAAAAAAGTATCTGTGAATGTTGAGACACTTAATCCGTGTGAACCAGCAATCGCAACCAAACCTTTACTAATTAAATATGAGAACCCAATTGCTATCATAGGCAAAATTGCTGCAACTGGAGATCTATAAATTATTAAAAGTATTCCTAAAACCATAAAGATAGTTACCTTTACTGTTAGCTCCATACTTTTATTTACACTTTCGTGTTCTTCATATGCTATGGCAGCGTCACCAGTCCAGTAAACTTTAAGTCCCTCAGGACTTTTAATCGTTTTCTCAATATCTCCATCTAATAATTTAACGTTACCTTTGTCTAATAAATAAAGCAGTTGTCTCACAACGTTAGTTCCACTATCTGTATAAGGTACCGTGGTGAGATTGAAATAAATAAGACTGATGTCTTTTTCTTTACTCATCAAATATTTTTCGAGTGACGTTTTTCTGAATGGAGAAACAATCTCTCTTATTTTATATGTGTCAGTATTTTGTTCAATAAAATCTGTTATTTCTTTCGCATAAACCCGATCAGCATTATTAAGTCCACCGCTTCGCTCCATGACTAATACCATGCTACTTTTTCCCCCTTTATCAGGGAAAAGTTGCTTTATAAGATTACTCGCTTTAGAGGTTTCTGAAGTTTTTGGCAAAAAAAACGCTTGGTCACTCTTTAAGACTTCAGAAAGATTCGGTGCAAAGAAAAAAATCGATGCAACAGCAATTATCCAAAATGCTACTACAAACCACCTGAATTTAATACAAAATTTGGTAATACGTCTGATCATTTTCACACCTCTATTTTATTTATTACGCGACATTTATTTATTACGCGACATTTATTTATTACGCGACATTTATTTATTTCAAGATATTTACCCACGATTCAAAAGTCTCTTCATCAATTACAAGAATTCCAAGTTCATTCGCTTTAACTAGCTTACTTCCAGCATCATCTCCAGCTAAAACACAATCGGTTTTTTTACTTACACTACCTGAGACTTTGCCCCCGAAACTTTCAATAATTTCTTTTGCTTTTTCTCTAGGGTATTTAGTTAATGCGCCAGTTAAGACAAAAGTCTTCCCAGTTATTTTTTCATTTTCTGTGATCGATTTTTTCTTGCCTTTTATATTTAATCCGCTTTCCTCAAGTCTTTTAATGAGTTCGACATTCGCGTCTTGTCTAAAAAAGGCCATGATACCCTCAGCCATTTTTTCTCCCAATTCATTAATTGAGGTTAACTTTTCGATGTTCGTTTCGGCAATAGCATAAATATCATCAAATTCTTCAGCCAAAATTGCGGATGCTCTAGCTCCGATCATTCTTATACCCAAACCAAAAATCAACTTATTCAAAGGATTCACCTTAGATGCTTCAATGGCAGCCAATAGATTATCTATTGATTTTTCACCCATTCTATCAAGTTTAATTAATTCTTCTCTTTGATTTTTTAGCAAGTATAAATCTGCTGGATTTTTTACAAAATCATTTTCCATCAGAACACTCATAATTTGCGGACCCAAGCCTTCAATATTCATCGCATCACGGCTCACAAAATGGAACATACCTCTAGCTAGCTGTGCAGGACAGCTTATATTGGTGCAACGAACCGCTGATTCGCCATCTTCTCTAACCGCTTCTGACCCGCATGCAGGGCAGTTCTTTGGCATGTGAAATTCTTTTTCTTCACCTGTCCTAGCCGAAAAAACAACTTCAACGACTTCTGGTATTACATCTCCAGCTTTCTGGAGCACCACAGTATCTCCAACTCTTATATCCTTTGAGTGAACAAAATCTTCATTATGAAGAGTCGCACGACTTATTACCGACCCCGCGATTCTTACTGGTTCAAACTCAGCCGCAGGTGTAATTGCACCGGTTCTCCCCACTTGCACAATAATGTCTCTTATTTTTGTTTGTTTTTTCTCTGGTGGAAATTTATAAGCTGCAGCCCATCTTGGGGATTTTGTGGTAGCTCCTAAAATGTCTCTTCCAGAGAGTCCGTTTAGTTTTATTACCAATCCATCTATGTCAAAGCCCAATTCTCCTCGCAAATCAGCCCATTTTTTTGTTACCTCAATTAATTCATCTGCATTTTTAACTATAATCACTTCTGGTGAAACCTTAAAGCCTAATTTCTCGAGGTACTCTAAACTTTCGCTATGAGTCGCAAAATTTCTCATCAAATTTAATCCATCGCTACTTTCGATGCTTTCAAGATTAAAAACAAAAATATCGAGTGGTCTTTCCGCAGTTATTGAAGAATCTAGTTGTCTTAGCGAACCAGCTGCTGCATTTCTAGGATTAGCAAAAATCTTTTCTTCCATTTCTTCACGAGTAGCATTTAGGGCCTCAAAATCTGCCCGCCCAATAAAAACTTCTCCCCGAACTTCCAGTGTAACGTTTTCACTAAGTTTATGAGGAATGGTTTTTACTGTTTTTAGGTTATTAGTAACGTCTTCCCCTTTAACTCCATCACCACGAGTTGCACCTTGCACGAAAACGCCATTTACATAACTCAAAACCACCGTCAACCCATCGATCTTAAGTTCAACAGCGTATTCCGGCGTCTCAATTTCTTTTTTAATTCTATTGTCAAAATCTCTAATATCACCTTCGGAAGTTAAATTCCCAAGACTTAGCTTTGGGCTCTTATGGTAAACTTCTTTGAATCCTTCAAGCACTTCTCCACCAACTCTTCCCGTTGGCGAATCTTTTTCCTTAAGTTCAGGATTTGATAATTCTAAATTTTTTAGTTCATTAACTAAAAGATCATATTCAAAATCACTTATTGCAGGCTCATCCATCACATAATAAGAATGGTTGTGCTTATTTATCTCTTCAGTTAAAAACGTAATTCGTTCTGCCACATTAAAAGTTTCCTTTTTTGCCATAAAAGTCTCCTGTAATTATATATTTGTTAATTAATTCCATCTCTAAGTCAATTTAAGATTCTTAATATTATCCAATCATTCACTTATAGGCTTATGTATTTTAGCTCCTGTATTTTTAGTATTTTAGACCTTCACCATTAAATCCTTAGGAATTTCCTTTATAAAAGATGAAATCGTATTATAGTTTGTACTTCCATAAACAGTTCTTTCATACGCTGAGGTTAAGTAAAGCCTCTCCATAGCCCTTGTTATTCCAACATACATCAAGCGACGCTCTTCTTCCATTTGAGTTGGATCTCCCAAGCTTCTATGTGAAGGGAACAATCCTTCTTCCATTCCTGTCAAAAATACATATGGAAACTCTAGTCCTTTAGCAGAATGCAATGTCATAAAAACTATTGATTCATTAGTATCTTGTAAACCATCAATATCTGACATTAACGAAAGATTTTCTAGAAAAGCAGCAAGCAAAAGCAAATTTTCTATCTCTTCATCATCATTTTCTAAATACGGATCAAAATAATCATCTATGCCAGGATCTTCTGCTTTTTTTGTCTCCTTGGCTATTTTCCTCTTATGTTTTAAATCGCTTTGTCTTATCTCAAATTCCATAGCCGCAGAAACTAATTCTCCCACATTCTCGAGCCTAGATTCAGAAGTCTCATCGTCTTTTCTTAGTTCATCTGCATATCCAGAAAGCTCAATTACATCTTTTATTAAAAATGAAAGTTCCTTTGACTCTGCTGAAAACATCAACATACCCATTAAATTTAAAAAATCATTTATTCCCTTGACCGCTTTTTTATTAATACCCTCAATGTTTTCAATATCCATTAGTGCGCCATAAAGTGAATATCCATTTATCCTTGCGTGTTCTTCTATAGCATTAAGCGTGGTGTCTCCAATCCCTCTCTTCGGAATATTTATGATTCTTTTTAAGCTTAAATCTTCATCTGGATTTTGGATTACCCTCAGATATCCTATAATATCCTTAACTTCTTTTCTATCATAAAATTTGAACCCACCAACGATCCTATATGGCATACCACAATTAATACAGGCTTCCTCTATTACACGAGATTGAGCATTTGTTCTATATAGAACAGCAAAATCTCCAAGTTTTCTATTTGAACGGGTTACAAGGCTTCCAATTTCATTAGTGATAAATCTGGCTTCATCTCTTTCATCTATTGAATTATAAAAGATTATTGAACTCCCATCATGCTTTTCTGTCCAAAGTTTTTTACTCTTTCTACCAAAATTCTTCGCAATAACATTATTCGCGGCATCTAGAATGGTTTTCGTAGAACGATAATTTTGTTCAAGTTTAATAACCTTAGCTCCAGGGAAATCTTTTTCGAAATTTAATATATTCCCAATATCAGCGCCACGCCAGCTATAAATTGACTGGTCATCGTCACCAACTACACATAAGTTTTTATGGACTTTCGCCAACATATTTATTAGTCGATATTGACAAAAATTCGTGTCTTGGTACTCATCTACCATTATATATCTAAACCTATTTTGATAGTATTCAAGCACATCAGGATGCATTGTAAAAAGCTCAACGGCTTTCATTAGAATATCATCAAAATCTAGTGCATTATTCTTTCTCAACTTGCTTTGGTATAATTTATAAATATCCCCATACTTTTTCATTCTAAAATCGGTCTTATATTTTTCTTCGAATCTACTAGGCGTTACTAGTTTATCCTTTTCTCCTGAAATCACAGATAAAACCTGCCTTGGCGGAAAGTTTTTTTCATTAAAATTCAGTTCCTTAAGACATTGCTTTATAAGTGTTTCCTGATCTTTTGAATCAGTTATAATAAAATTTTTGTGATATCCTTCTAGTCTTTCAATATCTCGTCTTAGCATTCTAACGCAGGCAGAGTGAAAGGTTGTGACCCACATATTCTCGGCATATTCACCAACTTGCGTCGCAACTCTCTCTTTCATTTCCTTAGCTGCTTTATTTGTAAATGTAATCGCCAAAATTTGTGAAGGATAAACCCTCAAATCATTTATTAAATGTGCTATTCTAGTAGTAATAACTCTTGTTTTTCCGGACCCAGCTCCTGCCAAAACAAGTAAAGGACCTTCTACTGTGAGAACAGCTTCTTTTTGTTCGGGATTAAGATTTTCAGTTAGTGACATTAGTACCTCCAAATAATTCGTTTGTATTATATTATAACACAAAGCGTGGAACTTTTATCCTTAGGCAACGTCAAATATAGTGTAATGAAATAATAGAATGAAAAAGAAAATGACATCTTGCAAGACATATTAGTATTAAAAACAAAAACGAAACAAATCATCAGAACAAAAAACAAAATTTTTAAGGAGGAACAAAAAATGTTCGAAAAAGGAAAAAACATAGCAATAGTAGTGATAATCGTTCTTTTAGTGGCTTCACTTGGATTCTCAGCGTTTGGTGTGCTAAGCAGGCCAGCTCCTGGTTCTCCACTTTCACAAACTCCGCCAAAAACTGTAGTAGTTACTGGCCAAGGTGAAATAATCGCAATTCCTGATATGGCTGTAGTAACATTAGGTATAACCTCTGAAAACAAAGTATTGTCAGTAGCTTATAAAGCTAATAATACAAAGATGAATGAACTCACTGCTGGACTAATAAAATTAGGCGTAAAAAAAGTAGACATCCAAACGTCAAATTTCACCGTTTATCCAAATTATAACTATACCGGTGGCAAGAATGTTCTTCTCGGATATCAAGTAACAAATAATGTCACAATTAAAATCAGAAATATTGAAAATGCAGGAAAAATCCTTGAATCAGCTATTGTAGCAAAAGCAAATAATGTTTACGGACTAGAATTTAGGCTTTCTGATTCAACAAAAGAATACAAATTAGCGCTAGATGCAGCAATAAAGAATGCAGAAGACAAAGCAAAATCAATGACAGGATATTTTAATCTTAAAATCAAAAAACCTATAAGCATAAAAGAAATCTCAATTGGTAATCCGACTCCAATAATGGTCAATAAAGTAATGGAGTCAGCAGACCAATCAGCTAATGTTAATCCAGGTTCAGCTACTGTATCTGCTAATGTAGAAGTGGAATTCGAATACTAAAATGAAAAAGGCGGCTTCGGCCGCCTTAATTACTTTACTAATCTATCCCAGGTTTTTTCTGTTTCAAATTTCAAAAACTTATGCATTGGATCAATTTCTTCAGCTTCGTCATATCTTTTCAAGCATTCATAGTATAAGTTTTTTTCTGAATCATAAATAACCAATGGAGGATGTTTTTTTGTAAGAAGAAAATAGTTTAAAAGCGTTCTTCCAACTCTTCCATTTCCATCAGCAAAAGGATGAATGTATTCAAATCTTAAATGAAAATATGCTGCAACTTTTAATAAGTCAGTTCCTCTAAAACTATTTACTTCTACAATTAATTCTTTTAAATCATTTTCAACATCTTCAATAAAAGATCCAACTTCATTTATACCTACCACATAATCATGTTTTTTAAACTCTCCAGGCCGTTCGCCATTTTCTATATATCTTCGTTCATCATAAGTCCCATTAGTCAATATTTTATGAATCTCTTTAACTAGTTCAATGCTTAATGGCTCTTCATTTATTATTTTAGCTTTTAAGAATTCATAACACATCTTTTGATTCTGTTGTTCAAATAAAGCTCGTGGATTTCCTGAATAATTATTTACTTTATTGTTTTCAAAAATTTCTCTTGTATCATTATAGGTGATTTCATCGTTTTCAATTTTCCCTGAATGAAAAGCAAATAATATACGAAAGCTTTCCAGATATTTATCCAAGTCAGCCAATGTAACAATTTTGTATGAATCCCACAACTCAATTATGCTATTGTATTTGCTCATTTATATCTTTCCCCTCAATTGTCTCACATCTTTGTAACCACTTATCTATATTACAATTTCTACAAACTCTCCATATCCCTCTTCTGCCATTTTTGAGATTGGAATGAATCTTAGCGAAGCACTATTTATACAAAACCTTAAACCACCTTTATCCTTCGGTCCATCTTTAAAGACATGACCTAGGTGTGCATCACCGGTTTTACTTCTGACTTCTACTCTTTTCATCCCAAATTTCGAGTCGTTTAAATACTCCACTATCTCAGCTTCTATCGGTTTAGTAAAGCTCGGCCAACCACAGCCAGAATCAAACTTATCAGAAGAAACAAAAAGTGGCTCACCTGTAGTTATATCAACATATATACCCTTTTCGTGATTATCCCAATATTCATTAGAAAATGGGCTTTCTGTCTTACTGTTCTGAGTTACTTCATATTGTTCTTTTGTAAGAATTTTCTTCAAAGTTACATCGTCTGTTTTAGTGTATTTCTTCATGGATTTTTCATGCGGTTCTTTTAATATCACTTCAGAGAATTTGCCAACTGTTTCTCCAACTGCTTCGTCGACTAGTTGGTCAATTGGTTCATCGACTAGTTCCTTAACTGATTCGTCAAAAGGTTCGTCAAATGGTTCCTCAAATGGCTCATTAAGAATCGAGAAATCAACATGACAATATCCATCCGGATTTTTTTCAAGATAATCCTGATGATATTCTTCCGCTGTGCAATAAGTCGTGAGCTTTTTTACCTCAACTGCTAATGGAGTGTTATACTTCATTTGTTCTTCATCCATGATTGCATTAATAATCTTTAAATCGGCTTCATCTTTATAATAAATACCTGTTCTATATTGAGTTCCAATATCATTACCTTGGCGATTTTTAGAAATCGGATCAATGATTTTAAAATACGCTTCTAAAATTTTTCTTAATCCAACTCTATTTTGGTCATATTTCACAAAAACTACTTCAGCATGTCCTGTATCGTTATAACAAACATCTCTATAGGTGGTCTTCTCTGTCTTTCCATTAGCAAAGCCTACACTAGTTTCTGCCACGCCATGTATACGCGCTAAGAAAGCTTCTACACCCCAAAAACAGCCTCCCGCTAGCCATATTTCCTTTAGCTTTATACCTTTATAGTTGATATTTTTGTTTGGGTTTTCGGGCAAACTTTTTTTTCTGTTCATAAACAAAATCCTCCGTATAATCTAAAAACAAAGATTATTCCAAACTCAACTTCTCAATCGCATGCGCCTCTTCTGATACAAAAAAGATATCCTTACCTTTATTTGTCTCATATATAAAGTCTTTAAGGCTATTACTGTTATACACTGAAAAATCACCCACAATGGCAACTTTGAATTTGTAATTTATGAATTTTTGGAGAACATCTCCTGCTAGCTTGGTTTTTAGGTCAAAAAATTCTTCGACTAAATGGGATTTGTCAAAAATTATTCTATTACAACCCGTTTCATACCTAACTGCCATAATAGTATCTAGCGCAGTTTGTGGGTTCGTAATTAAGTAAGTGTCACTTATGATTTTTGCAATATTATTATTTTTAATCTTTATTTCCATAAGACCCTCACATTTCTTTAATGCCTTTAATGCCTTTAATGCCTCTAATGCCCTTGGTTATTATATGTTTTCGCAATATTATTCTTATAATTTCGTTTTTTACTTAACTGTCACCTTGCATTTTGCGCTTTTATTCCCATCATTTGTATAAACGTAAATATACGTACTTCCCTTATTAATTCCCTTAACGGTCCCAGATGAATTAACAGTTGCAATTTTTGAATTACTTGATTTCCATTTTAAACTTTTATTCGTGGCGTTTGAAGGATTAATTATAGCTGTTAACTTAGCGGTTTTTCCTTTTGATATAGACAATGTTGTTTTATTTATTTTAACACTTATTACAGCTTTTTCGTTTGATGTGTCGGGTTTAGGTGTTATTATTGGTGTCGGAGTTGGTGTCGGCGTTGGTGTCGGAGTTGGTGTCGGCGTTGGTGTCGGTGTTGGTGTCGGTGTTGGTGTAGCAACTGGAGGAACGTATTCTTCACTTGAAGCCGGATAGCCTTTCCATGTGCTTCCATAACCAGTTTTCCCTGAACTATAGTAAATCTTAAATGAAGGTGCGCAAGCTGTAAAGATATTTCCACCAGCCCTAATAGGTGCATTGCCTTGGAAAATTGCTGCTACGAGTTTACTACATCCATAAAATGCATTATCTACTATTTCGTCAATGCTACTTGGAATCTTTATACTAACTAATCCCGTACACGAATTAAATGCAGCAAAATCTATATAAGCAACTCCAAGTCCCATATTAATTCCCGTTAGTCCTTTGCATTGATAGAAAGCATACTCTCCGATTTTAATTACACTGTTTGGTACACTATATTCTCCCGTTTTACCTTTTGGGTATTGTAGAATAGTCGTTAGTGATTTACTAAAAAGCACACCTGAAGCGCTTGCGAAAGTAGTATTTGCGCTACTAACATTTATTTGGGTCATCTTAAAGCAACCTTGGAAAGTCTTTGGCTCAATTTCTTTAAGATTAGATGGTAAATCAACAGACGTCAAAGAGGTACATCCATCAAAAACTTCTCCACCTATGGTAATAAGTCCGCTTCCAAAGTTTACCCTTGTGAGTCCGGTACATGCCTTGAAAGCATATCTATCAATAGTTTTAACGCCATCTGGAATTGTCACACTAGTAATTTTGGTTTTGTTTTCAAATGCGGATTCCCATATTGCCGTAACATTATACGTCCCCATAGTATCAGGAATAACGACCGCACCGCCAGTGCCAGTATATCCAGAAATCGCCGCACTACCATTCCATACAGTATAATTAAAGCCATTCTCATTTAACACTGCCGCCGTTCTTGAACTGGCGATTGTTTTTGTGGTAGCCAGCGTTTTCGAATTGGCAATTGTGCTTGAGAGACCTTCGATACCAGGGATTACTAGTAAAACAACCATTAACATTGACAAAAATTTTCTTCTCATTTTTTTCTCCAATCATATTATTTATTTAACAATTTCCCCATTTTTTATCTAAATTCATATTTAAGTTCAATTTCTAAAAAAACTCAGTCATAAGACTGAGTTTCATATAGTTATTTTAACATACTAAAATATAAAATTTCATTTATTTCAAAAATTATGCTTCTATTTTTTTGAGTTCCAATTTTTATAATTCATCTTTTTTCCCATTTTTTATAGTTCATCTTTTTTAGTTACATTTTTTAAAGTTCTAATTTCATCCATGTCATTTCATCTTTTTTGTCGGGTTGGTCAATATCTTCGATGAATCCCATCTTCGCATAAAAATGTATGGCATCGCGAGTCGCTAAGGCAAAGACTTCAGGTACTCTGCTTTCTTTTGCATCGGAAATGAGTTTATTTATCATAAGTTTCCCAACACCTTTAGAATGATACTCTGGTGCTACTGAAAGGTTGGAAAATACATATTTGGGTTCTTCAGGTGTTCCAAAATTCGCAAATGACCCAGTCCCAATTATTTCAGACATCTCTTCGATAACATAAAATTTCTTCCATGCCATTTGTCTAATAATACTGTCGATTGAATAATAATCCTTATACTTTTTGACGATCTCTTCAGAATGGATTTTTGAGATAACTTCATCAAAATTCCTAGTAATTATTTCAGATATCTTCCTCATGTCGCCAGTCTCAGCTCTTCTTATCAACATATTTAGCCCTCCAAAAACTTTTTAGATTTCCCCATTTTTTTTCGCTATTTAGCTATTTTGATTATCATTTAAGCCAAAAGTTCTTAGTTTTCTAACAAAGTTAGCAATTCCTTTGGCCCCAAACACTAATATAATACCTATAATAGTTTTAATTAAGCTCTCCATCATTATAACACGTTCTTGTATGATGAAAGAAGTGGCATCTGGATTTTGACTAATAATTAAAGAAAAAATCGCTCCTATTAATTTAGGAATTGCCCCTCCACATAAAATGAATCCGACAGCAATAATAAGTGCCGTTAACAGCATATTAAAATCGAAGTTTTCAGATTTCATGTCGAGTTGAGTAGTCTCGTCTTCACTCATTGATTTATTTGTATTCTTTCCTGCGATAATATTCGCAAGAGCCCCTGAAACATACCAAAGAAATATCCCTATACAAATATATGTTATTGGGAAGCTTGCTGTTGATAAAAAATTGCCAAATGACACACCCTTCTGAAATATGACATTTGAAAATAGTGAAATCAAAGTCGATAGACCAGTGAAAAAGAAATACATTGAAAGAACCTTTATCATAGATTTTGTTAAATTTTTCATGTTTGTTGTGCTCCTTATGTTTTTTTGTTATTTACCTAATTTAATTTCAAGTGCTTCAGTAAGAACTTTTGAAAAATTAATCTTTGCGGCTTCAGCCTCAACGTTCAGCCAGCTTGGAATAGTACAATTTTTTCGAATTGTTCTAGTATCATTTGCTTTTCGATAAGCTATAAAATCTATGTCAACAAGTGCTATTATTTCATCACTTTCATGGTCAATATTTAACAACTTTGGATTTGGAATTGATCTGCCAGCATCTTCTTCAGTTATTCCCCATAAACCGATAGCATCTCTAGCCATTTCAATTGCATTTGCTAAATCTTTCCCTTCCGTATTTATATCCAAATCAGGAATAGTCACAAAATAGCCAGTTTCACATGGCGTAAGCTTTACTAAAAACACTTTTTTCACAGTAATACCTCCATTGACAGACTAAACTATTTCAGTCCTTGCCTCTTAATAATTGCTAATGATAACATTTCAGAAATTTCACGGTGTCGGGGTATTGGTTCGTTTTTTTCTCCATTTGTATAAATATCATGATTTGCTCCTTGTCTTAGCAACCACCATCCATTTAGTTCTAACTTTTTTACCAAATCCCTTCGTTTTATACTATCACCTCATATTCATATTATACGCATTTTATGCGCATGTGTCAATTGGGTTTATTCTCAAAATCTATCGTGTATTATCCCTATTACGTTTTCACTGATATATTTGAACAAGCTTACCTTTAACGAAAATAAATTTTAGAAAATTCCTTTCCGAACTCGAAGCGACAATTTTGGGCAAATCATTCAATTCCACTTTAACTAGCCCATATTGACCTGCTGCATATAGTTCGCAATCACTGGGAATCTTTATAGTTTCCTTTTGTTCTTTATCGATACTAACACTATCCCATTTTACTTCAAGAGATAACTTGCCATTTTGATTTGAAACTCCTATAACCTGACCATATTTCAGTTCAATTTCACCAAGCGAAAATAGAATTTTTTCGATTCTCTTAAAGTCATTTCCTAGTGAATTTATTCCTTGTTCCTGTTCGAAAACCTTCGAATCAATATAATCTAGTCTTTGTTCAATTTTTGTAAGATCAACCGGCTTGGAATTCTCCTCAATTCCTTTTAGCTTATCCTGTATGTTCAAAACCATAAAACTCAAGAAAACAGTTGTTAGTAAAAGCATTATAACTATTGCTATAAGTATCTTCTCTTTACTACTCATATCTTACCTCCACTTCATACCCTCTGGGAATATTAACTATATTCTCATCTGAATACCCAAGTACCATCGCACATAGCACATCTTCATTAATGTCTAATCTTTTTCGCAACTCTCTATTTGTTTTCAAAGTTAAAAGAACCGAGTCCATCAAACAACTTCCTACGCCAAGCGCTTCCGCCATAATCATCAAATTTGCTAAGAGATAGTGTGAACTGCTTTCAGTTACTGGAGCGTGCTTATTTCCTGTAGCGATTATAATAATCTGCGTATTTTCATATAAAACGCTTTCAAAATTTCTATATTCCATTTTTTCTTTTATTACATAAATATCTTTATAAAAAATAGATATGAACTTCGTGAAAATTTTTAGCCCAAAAAGTAACTTATAGAATTTTTTTACGAATTCCACGGCATATTCATCAATTGTCTTAATAAGTTCCGCATCTTTTATTACAACGATTGAAATATTTTTGTTTTGATTTGGAGCAAATTTTGCTACAGACAAGATTTTTTCTAAAACTTCTTTTGGTATTTCTTTTTTTTGAAATTTTTTAATAGATCTACGCCTTTCCAAAATCGAAAATATATCATCTGAATTAATTTCTTTTAAGTTTGCTATTCTTTCAGGATATTTACCATTTACCATTATTGCTTGAGAAGGGCAAATTGCTACACACTTCTGGCATGTATTACATACTCTGTCGTTAAATTCTGGAAATCCCTCATTTGATTTTATACAAAATCCATCCATTCGTCTTATGCAGATCCCACATTTTATGCATCTGTCTTTGTCGAGTGATATTCTCATTCCCTCACACTTCCTTCTCCATAAAACAAATTTCATATAGTAATTTCTCGTACTTTTTGACTTCAATTTCCTTGAAGCCATAATTCAAATACCAATTCTTAAGAACGTTATTCTCATTGATTACCGCGATTCCTATGGTTTTGCCCCCATGTTCACTAACATATGTGAAAACAAAATCCATTATTTCTTTTCCAATTCCGCTACCACGAAAATCAGGCTGAACAGCAAGTCTCTTCATAAAAAAAAGAGAGTCGTTTACCTTCTCAATGGCTATAAACCCAATTTGTTTTTCATCACAAAAAAAGCCAAATAGCTCTATTCCCTTTTTATAAAGTTCCTCTAGATCATGAGTCTGAATAAAAGCTGGATTTCCTGGTGCATTTTCTTTTGTATAATTAAATTCCTTTGCTACTGTTAAAAACGCAGTCCTAACTATCTCAGCGCTTTGTTCAAATCCAATATTATCAGTAATTTTCCTTACGAGCATTTTGCCCTCCACTATCTGAGAATTATCATCTATTAAATTTAAGCAAATTCGTATAAATATCCCGGACACAAAAGCATCCGAGATATAAGTTGATATTTTTTAGAATGGGGAGAATCCCATATCAAACCAACTGTCATGGAACCGCTCGTCATAAATTTTGTGTAGCATATTTCTATGTTCAATTTCCCAATTTGCCAGAATCTTATAAGTCTCTTTAATGTTTTTATCTGAAGCATTCTCTGCCGCTTTTTTATAAAACTGCGCCAAATCGTCCTCTATTAAATATGCCATTCTTAATATTGCAAGATCGCCCAATGCTGACTCGCCCTCTGCCTCGGTCACTTTTTCCGATTTTTTTCTTTCTGTAAAAATCTTTTTTGCGACTTTGCCAGGCACTAAGCCTTTAATTTTTTCGCCTTTAGAAATACTTTCAAATTCCTTTTTCAATAGTTCAACATGTTCAGATTCCATATCAGCAAGCTGAATAAGCACCTCTTTGGTATCCTGATTGCTTACTTTATCAATGTTTTCTCTATAAAACTTTTCGCCTTCTTCTTCCATCCTAATAGCGTATGCCAGTACTTTCAATGTGTTAGCCATTATAATTGCCTCCTTTTTTGTATTAAAACCGAATTTTTTATCAAATAATATTTTGTCTATATTTACATTATATACTATTTGTCACAATTGTGTTATAGCAAAAATTTTCTAAGAAGATCAACAAATTCCTCTGTTTTAGTTAAGCTGATTTGCCCATGTCTCATATTTTTTGCATAGTGCAACTCACTATTCTTAATTGCCTTGTTGAGCGTTAAAGCAGATTTTTTCATGATTCCTAGCTCTTTCGACCCCACAATCACTAAAACTTTAGCCTCTGTATTCCTAATACTATCTTTTAGTGAATAAGTGCCGTTGCTCAATGTAATATTTGTTAAAGATTCTCTTGATATTTTAATGCTATCTTCATAATATTGTTCAAACATATCTTCTGGAACAAAAAGACTTTTTGACAAAACTTCTGTCACAATAAGTATTACTTAATTTATTTGCAATTTCTTTTAGAGACCACGATGAAAGCCCTCCACCATGTAGCATTATTATTGTAGGAAGACTATTGTCACCAAATTCTTTAAATTTCAAAAAAACTCACATCCTTTACACCTATCTTTTAGGCAGCAGACCCCATAAATCATTCAACTCAAATGAAGGACAACTGCTCATCTCCATACCCTTTTTTATAGGCCTGAATTATTTCTTCCATTTTATAGATCATTCCTAATTTATCACATTCACGTTTAAAAAACTTCCAAAGTTCACTTCCTTTTGGAGATCTGCATTCGTACGAATTTCCAAATTGCTTTATATATTTTTCTTTAATACCAGGGAAGTTTTGATCAAGCTTTTCAAAAAACCACTCTCTTTGATTTTGTCTCAAAGTCACCCCAAAAGCCGGAAATATAGCTTTTGCACCATTTTCATGTGCTAATTTGATTATGCCACCAATATTTTCTTCATTATCTTCTATAAAAGGAAGCACAGGCATTAATAAAACACCTGTGAAAATACCTTTACTGGAAAGTTCATTGACTGCATGGAATCTCTCAGATGAGCGCGAAACGTTTTGTTCGATTTTTTTGCACAATTCATCTTCCGCTGCAGTTATAGTTATTTTAATCAGAACTGGTGAATGCTCTGCGATTTTGCTCAATATATCAATATCGCGAATTATTAAGTCACTTTTTGTGGCAATCGAAACTCCGAATCCATACTGATTTATAAGTTTCAACGCACCTCTGGTCAGTTCCAACTCCGATTCGACAGGATTATAAGGATCGCTCATCGCTCCGGTTCCGATAACACCCTTTTTTCTTTTTGACTTGAGTTCTCTTTCGATTATTCCTAGAGCATTTTCTTTGACTTTTATTTCATCAAAATTCTCAACACGATAACACTCACTTCTACTGTCGCAGTATATACATCCATGAGAGCAACCCTTATAAATATTCATATTGTAGTTGTTTCCAAACCAAGTATTCTTATCTGTGTATCCTGAAATTATGGTTTTTGCGGGTACGTAATTCATTTATATTCCTACTTCTTAATCATTTTCTATATGGCTCTTCTAAACACTCTTTCTTTGGCAATAATGAGCGCGTCTATCAATTCATCTATATCTTTTCTTTATAATCCTTCACAAAATACTTCTTACCTTTTTGGATTACTGTATGGCCTTCCATTTCAAGATGAAATTTTTGTCCATCAATTCCTTCTGGATATTTTTCATTTAGTTCACCATCTTTTTTTAGCGTCCTCCAATAAGGAGTTTCCTTTTATTATACGTATTAAATTTATTTCAGGTCTGGAAAAAAATCTCATAGGCAACCCAAAAGTACCAACCCCTTTAGATACTAGTACTCTTGTATATTCAGTTTCAATCATTCCTGTTCTATATTTTTGCCCAAATTTCGATGGAATAATAGGCGCCCACAATCCAAAAAGCGTTACCTGTCCTCCATGGGTATTTCCACTTAACACGAGGTCGATTTTCTTAGTCTTAATCTCTTCAACAAAATCTGGGTTATGTGATAATAATAGCACAAAATCTTCTTCCTTAACGTCAAAAATGGCAGGATTTATATCCTGCACATCCGTGAAAACATCCCCCACTCCAGCTATTTTTATACGCTCTACACCGTTTTTTATCCAAACCGCTTGGTTATTGAGATCTATTATGTCTGCTTCTTTCATGTATTTTTTTGTAAGATCTGTACTTTCCCAATTATCATGATTGCCTCGTACTGCGTATTTACCTATTTTTGCTTTTAGTTTCTTAAGCTCCAGAAAACAGGGTTCTATATATTTACTATCTTGACTAACGTAGTCTCCGCCTAGCAGAATAATATCAGGGTTCATTGCATTAATTTTTTTGACCAAGTTTTTGACCCTATTTAATGAAAAATAGGGTCCATGATGAATATCTGAAATGAAAACAATTTTCATATTGCTAAAGGAATCTGGAATATCTTTTGAGATTACCGTCGTTTTTGTTATCTGAAGCCAATAAGGTTCAACAAATGTATATCCAAGAGCTAAAAATCCCAGTATTATTATGGAAATCAATATTTTTTTCACATTTACTCCTTATTGTCGAGAGGCGTCAAACCGTGCAATTCACAGCACATTATCAAATAGTTTTAACTTCTCCATTTATCGAAAATCTTTTTAAAACTAGCGGAATATCTTTACCCGAATTAGCCAAAGCTGCCTGTGCCGCGCGAACTAGTCCAGTACAACAAGGTACTTCCATGAAGGCAACAGTGAGACTTTTTATATCATTAATTTTTAAAATCTCTGTGAGTTTTTCGGTATAATACTCTGTATTATCAAGTTTTGGACATCCGACCACTAATTTCTTACCTTTTAAAATATCTAAATGAAAATTAGGATAAGCAAATGGTACACAATCTGCCGTTACCAATAGGTCAGCATTGTCAAAATAATCGGCTTTCGTTGGCACTAACATTAATTGTACAGGCCATTGCTCAAGCTGAGGTTTAATCTTAAACTCAATATCTCCATCTGCTACTTTGCAGAAATTATCTGTTTTCAATTCTCCTGAAGCCTTTTCATTATTATCGTGATTAATACTCATTGGTCTGCTTCCTGGGCAACCGCCACCACTACAAGCGTTAGGTTTTGACTTCTGAACTTCTTCAACTTTTTTTGATTCCTCAGAAACTTTTTTTGATTCTTCATGTTTTTTGTCTAAGTTTTTCAGATGTACTTCAACTGCCATTTCATCAAACTCTTCGGCTTCCTGTTCTTCTACCTTAATCGCATCAAGTGGGCAATGTCCTAAACAAGCTCCTAATCCATCACAGAGGTTTTCAGCTACAAGCTTAGCCTTACCATTAATAATTTTAATGGCGCCCTCTGCGCAATTAGGAACACAAAGTCCACACCCATTACATTTATTTTCATCAATATTAACTAACATTCTTTTTGCCATTTTATTTTTCCTCCATCTTATAATTGACTTCTTAAGCTATTCATATTATAACAACGGATCCACAATAAATCTGTGAGAAAAATCACAATAGCATTCGCATTAATACTTTATTTGTTTCTTCTTGCGTTTTCCAATCCCTAAGAATTCTAGTGATGAATTAATTTCCGCGCCTAAAATAATAATTATGCTACTTATATAAATCCAGAGTAGTAGGACAATTATTCCACCTAGACTTCCATAAACCTTAGTATAATTTACTAGATTATTTGCGTAAAACGAAAACGCAATCGAGATAATTACCCAACTAAAACTAGAAAAAATCGCCCCAGGTAACACTTCAAGGAAACGCATTTTTCTATTTGGCGCTATATAATAAAGCGACATAAATACTAAAATAATAACTACAAATGCAAATATATTTCTTGTGTAATACCAAATCACTGCAAATTTATCTGAGATTCCGATAAATTCGAATAAATAAATACCAATAGATTTACCAAAAACTATCATAACCAGTGAGATAACTATTACAATAGCAAGTTCGAGAGTATACGAAAAAGATATTATTAGTGTTTTCCACCAAGGTCTCGTTTCTGGAATATCATATGCTTTATTAATGCTTCTTATCAATGAAGTTGCTCCACTTGTTGATGCCCAAAACGTGAGTATCATTCCTAGTGGTAAGAGTGTTCCACTTCTAGTTTCTACTGCTTGTTTAACAATAGTAATCACAGTACTATAGGCTTTGTTTGGTACAAAAGTCGAAAAGAATTCAATATTATCTTTCATATCCCCTAGGTGAGTATAACTAATTAATGTTATTAGAAAAATCAAAAAAGGGAACATGGAGAGTAAAAGAAAAAAAGTAGCTTGTGCTCCAGTTGATAAAAGATCATCATCGAAAAATCTTTTCCATAAATCTTTGATGAAATCCCATAATTTAAATGTTTTTTTTATGGTACTTTTATTCATAGTGCTTTTATAATTAATTTTCTTATTCAGTGCGTTTTTATTGATGGAATTTTTATTCATAGAATATTTTCTCCTTCAAATTATTTGCCAAAATTATATTACTGAAACTATCGCTCTTCACGATAATATGCGACCCCTAAATGTTTAGGCGAAGCTAGATTACCAGTTTTTTTCATAGAAACCGCTACTAATACTATAATGGTTACAAGATAAGGCAACATGTCCACAAAATACTGTGAGATTGGCAGATAACCCTGAAATCTAAATCCTATTATATCAAGTCCACCAAAGAGATATGCTCCTAAAAGTGCCTTTAATGGATTCCAAGCAGCGAATATAACTAGCGCAACAGCTATCCAACCCCTACCCGCAGTGACATTATCTTGCCATGCCGGAACATATACGAGGGAGAGGTATGCTCCTCCTAACCCACAAAAAGCTCCACCAAATAGTATGTGAACATATTTATATAACGTCACATTTATTCCCGCCGCATCTGCTGCTCCAGGATTTTCCCCAATTGCTCTTATGTTTCTTCCAGGTCTTGTTCTAAACAAATACAGGGCAGAAATTACAGCCACAAAATATCCTATATAAACAAAAACATCATGCGCGAAAAATATCTCTCCTAAAAAGGGGATTTTTGATAATAACGGAATTTCGAAAACCTTGAAAAATGCTTTTAGTGAGTCAGGCGTAACTTGTCCAACAAGTTTTTGACCAACAAAGCTTGCAAAACCTGTACCAAAAATAGTTAGTGTAAGGCCTGATACCACCTGGTTTGCTCTTAAGGTTACAGTTAAAAATGCAAAAATAAGTGACCCTGCCGCACCAGCTAACATGGCCGCAAACAGCGCCAATATAGGATTACCGGTCACAAGTCCAACTTGAAACCCCATTACTGCACCCATCATCATTAAACCTTCTACGCCTAAGTTAAGATGACCACTTTTTTCTGTTATAATCTCACCCACCGTCGCGAAGAGAATTGGCGTTCCAGCAATTACAGCTGCTGCTAGTGCAGAAATTATTATTGCTCCCATTATACGTCCTCCTTCGCGATAATTAACTTATATTTTGTAAAATATTCACTTCCAAGTATGAAAAACAGTATAATTCCTTGAATAATTTGAGCTGCAGACTGTGGAATTCCCAAGTTTGTTTGAATATATGAGCCGCCTTGTAATAATACAGAGAAAAGGAAAGAAACTAACAGAATAATAGGTGCGCTGAGTGACGCCAACCAAGTAGTAATAATCGCGGTATATCCCACACCGCCAGTAATCTGGTCTGTCAAAGTTGTCGAAACCCCTGAAACTTGAATCATTCCGGTCAGTCCGCACAAAGCTCCACTTATCATAACTGCTATAATTATTGTTTTTGTGATATTAATTCCAGCATACTTCGCTGTTTGTTCGCTCTCGCCTAGCACCGAAATCTCATAGCCTAACTTGCTGTGATTCATAAAGAAATACATGATAACAATTAATACTAAAGCAATTATCCACCCTATATGTACACCAAATACATGAGGTAAAATTGCATTATCCGCAAAGTTTGCTATTTTAGGAAAGCCAAGTGCTTTCGGATCCTTCCAAGGCCCATATTGGAGAAAAGTTATCCATTTCAATGCAATATAGTTCATCATCAAAGTCACTATGGTTTCATTTGTTCCCCATTTTGCTCTAAAAAATGCCGGTAAAAAAGCCCACAAAGCTCCCCCAATCATTCCCATTATCATCATTGTAATTAGCATAATTGGTTTTGGTAAATTTGGCATATAAAGCGCCACAAAGCTTGCTAAAAAAGCACCCATTAGTATCTGCCCCTCAGCCCCAATATTCCAAAATTTCATTTTAAAAGCCACTGCAATTCCTAATGACGTAACTACAAGTGGAATGGTCTTAATTATAGTTTCTTCTAACCTATACTTTGAGCCAAAAGCTCCTTGTAGCATCGATGAAAAAACTTCCAAAGGATTTAGTTTTAATATCATAATGAATAAAGTGGCGGCAAAAAGTGACAAAACCAGAGCTATACCTCTAATCGCTGCACTTTGAGCCTTGCTGATTTCTCCACGCTTTATAAATCTAAATCTTAAAAATCTTATTTTCATTGAATTTTGATTTATTTGCTCTTGTTCCCCAAATTTAAATTTAAATTTAAATGATTTCATCCAGGTATCTCCTCGCCAAAGGTTAGTTTGTTCCCGGTCATTAGTAATCCAACCTCTTCTTTCGTAGTCTTCTCAGCTTCCAAAATTCCTGCAATTTTACCTTCGAACATAATCATAACTCTATCACTAAGTTCTAATAATACATCCAGATCTTCTGCAACGAATAATATCGCGACCCCTTTTGATTTCTGTTCATTAAGTAAATCGTAAATGGAATAACTTGTATTAATGTCAAGTCCTCTAACTGGATAAGCCATAATTAGAAGGTGCGGATTTGTGTCAAGTTCACGTCCAATCAAAACTTTTTGAATATTGCCACCAGAGAGCATTCTTACTGGGTGATGAATATCAGGCGTATGTATGTTTAGTTTTTCTTTAATATTATGAGCTTTTTCTATTGGGGGTTTTCTATCGATAAATAGCCCCTTTTGACTTTGATACTGCTTGAGTACGATGTTATCCACCATGCCCATAGACGCAACTAGGCCCATTCCCAGTCTATCCTCTGGCACAAAGCTGAAACTGATTCCACGTTTTATTATTTCTATAGGGGACAGCCCTTTTATTGATTCATTCTCATAAAGAATCTCACCACTTTTGATTTTGTAGAGTCCAGCTATGGATTCACACAGTTCCTTTTGTCCACTTCCTGCTACACCAGCCACTCCCAATATCTCGCCAGCTCTTAATTCAAAGCTGATATTGTGCAAAATCTCCTTATGATGAGAATTTAGTGCATTAATGTTTTTTACTCTTAAGACCTCACGGCCTAATTCCACGTTCAGTCTTTTTATCTCAAGAGAAACAGGCCTACCTACCATTAATTCTGTAAGCTTTTTGGGGCTACTCTCTGATTTTTCAACAGTTCCAACGGTTTCTCCTTTTCTGAGAACAGTAATTCTATCAGCCACTTCCATAACTTCATTCATTTTATGAGTTATAAAAATAATCGAACAACCAGAATTTTTCATTTTATTCATAATTTCAAATAATCTCTTAGTCTCTTGAGGTGTTAGTACTGCTGTTGGCTCATCAAGCACCAGTATATCTGCCCCGCGATATAACACCTTTAGTATCTCGAGGGTTTGACGCTCTCCAACTGACATATCATATACTTTTTTTGAGGGATTTATCCCAAGCCCAAATTTATGAGAAATTTCATGAATTCTAATATTCATACTTTTTTCATCTGTAATGAATTTTTCCCTCTGACCGAGCACGATATTTTCTGCAGCAGTCATAACATCTATTAGTTTAAAATGCTGATATATCATACCAATACCCATTTTAATGGCATCTTTTGGTGACTTAATATGAGCCTCTTTCCCTTTAACAAAAATCTCTCCGCTGTCAGGTCTATAAACACCCGATAGCATATTCATTAGAGTGCTTTTACCTGCACCGTTTTCTCCAAGAAGTGCATGTATTTCACCTTTTCTAACTGTAAGATTTACATTGTTATTCGCAATTACTTTCCCAAAAGTCTTTCTAATGCTTTTCATTTCAATAGAGTTATTAAATATAACAGAGTTCTTCATTTCCATAGAATTATTCATTTCTTCCATAGTTTCTCCTAAACCTAAACGTTTTATTCATTTTCAGTCATTAATATTTTAACAGAACTGAAGCGGGTTCGCTAGCATTTATATAATAAGTAAATGCGGTAATTACGTATTTGCTTATAAAATAAATTCAGCGAAGGCGCTTCAAGCTATATGAACTGAGATGATATAAAAAACAGGCTGGTAATTAGTCAATAATTCCCATCCTGTTTTTTATGTATTTCTTATTTTTATTCTATTTTAATTTACCTATTACACCTTTAACAAACCATGCCATACTTAATTGTTCGTCTAAAGTAAGTGTTGTTCCAGCCGGCACTTTAATTTCTCCAGTTTGGTCATTGATAGGGCCAGTAAATAACTTAAATGAACCATCAACTATCTTTGCTGTTATTTCGTCAACCTTTGCTTGTGCGCCTTCAGGAGAATTAGCAGTCAGCGGAGCAAGTTTAACAACGTCATCTTTCATATGTCCATAATAATTCTCTGGCTTCCATGTACCTTCAAGAATTGCATTTACTTGTGAAAGGTAATATGGTCCCCAGTTCCAGATAGGGGCAGTAATATAAGCTTTAGGCGCTACTTTGCTCATATCTGTATTAAACCCGATGGCGAATACGCCACCTTCTTCAGCCGCTTGAATAGTTCCAGCTGTATCTTGGTGCATTGTTATTACGTCACATTTTTCGTCAACAAGGCTCTTTCCAGCTTCTTTTTCTTTAGCAGGGTCATACCAAGTATGTGTCCATTTAACAGTAACTGTTATGTCAGGATCTACTGATTGAGCTCCTAATGTGAATGCGTTAATCTGACGAATAACTTCAGGGATTTCAAAGGCTGCTACATATCCGAGTTTTTTTGTTTTTGTTTTCATTGCAGCTACAACACCCGAAACATATCTAGGTTCTTCCATTGCTGCAAAGTAATTTGCAAAATTAGTGTCGTTTGATTTATATCCTGAGCAGTGGAAAAATTTAACGTTAGGATATTCTTTTGATACAGTTTCTGTATAATCCATGAATCCAAAAGAGGTAGCGAATATAACAGTACAACCTTGATCAATCATGTCCTTTATGGCTTTTTCACAATCTGCTGTTTCCGGAACCGATTCTTTATAAATCGTTTCAATTTTATCACCAAGTTGTTCTTCTAGATAGAGTCTACCTTCGTTATGCGAAAAAGTATAACCTCCATCTCCGATTGGCCCTACATAAACAAATCCGATTTTTAGTGGTTTCGCGTCGACATTG
>CAYZED010000019.1:26451-52798 GCA_964477445.1 uncultured Clostridiaceae bacterium
TAGGTGCACATGCTACAAGAACAGAGGACAGAAGAAATACCATTGCTAGAACAATTAGAAGTTTTTTTCTCATTTGGCTCTCCCTTTCAAATTAAAATATCAATTAATTTCAAATATTATTAAGTTATTATTCCTAATAATTTTAAAATTTAATTCTTAGAAAAAATCCCTGTTTCTCATGAAATATCCTTTATCTAAAAACTATATTACCTTCTTCAATTGATTCAAGTATTACTAAAGATTTAACTTCAATACCCATTTTTTCAATGACAGATCTACCGTCTTGGAAACCCTTCTCAATAACAATTCCAATTCCCGCTACTGAAGCGCCTGATTGATTAACTATATCAATTAGTCCTGAAGCTGCCCTACCATTTGCTAAGAAATCATCAATTATTAATATTTTGTCGTCAGTTTTTAGGAACTTTTTTGACACTCTTATATTATAACTCGACTTTTTAGTAAATGAATAGACCTCACTGTGAAAAACGTTATCATCCTGAATATATTCTGGGTATTTCTTAGCATATACCACAGGTGTATTAAAATAACAGGCACAAAAACAGGCTATCGCAATACCCGACGCCTCGATAGTCAATATCTTTGTTATTCCATAATCCTTAAATTGCGAATAAAATTCTTCCCCGATTTTTTTGAGAAATTCAATATCGAGCTGATGATTTAAAAAATTATCAACTTTAAGTATGTCTTTGCCAACAACATAGCCATCTTTAAGAATTTTCTCTTCAAGTAGTTTCAAAGTTTTTCTCCTTTTGTTTGATAAATTCGGCAAAGCCTACTTTATTCTCGCTATATCTTTTCTGTATTGCATATCTTTAAATTTAATTCTTGAAATCCTATCATAAACTATTTCTCTGGCGGTTTCTACAGTTTCACCAAGTGAAGAAACTACTAGTACTCTTCCTCCAGCGTTAACCAATTCATTTGATTCGAATTTTGTTCCAGCATGAAACACCACAGCTTTCTCTAAAGCCTCAGTTTCTTTGTCCCCTAGATCAATCTTCATTCCTTTATTAAAACTACCTGGATAACCGCCTGACGCCACTACAGCGCAAACTGACGGATTCTTGGACCAAACTATTTCTTGATTTGATAGGTTCCCATCTATACAAGCTTCAAAAATATCAATTATATCGGTCTCAAGTCTCATAAGAACCGCTTCTGTTTCTGGATCCCCAAATCTAGCGTTAAATTCGAGCAATTTAGGCCCTTCTTCAGTAAGCATTAACCCGAAATAAAGGACTCCCTTATAATTAATGCCCTCATCAATAAGCGCCTTCATTGTTTTTTGGATAATGTTTTCTTCAGCGATTTTTTTTATGATATCAGTATAATAAAATGCAGGAGAAACCGCGCCCATTCCACCAGTGTTTGGGCCTAAATCATTTTCAAAAACTCTTTTATAGTCTTGTGCACTAACCATAGGAACTGCTACTTTTCCATCTAAAAAAGCTAGAATAGAAGCTTCTTTACCCTCAAGAAACTCTTCTATTACGACTCGGCTTCCAGCTTCTCCAAAAGTCAAATCTTCCATAACAAAAGATATAGCATCAATTGCTTCTTCTTTGTTCATAGCGATAATAACACCTTTCCCAGCTGCAAGTCCATCTGCTTTAATAACTACTGGAAAGCCAAATTCATCAATCTCCGCTTTAGCTTTAACAGCTTCAGTGTATACCCTATACAAAGCCGTCGGAATATTATGCTTTATCATAAAATCCTTAGAGTAAGCTTTTGATCCTTCTAAGAGAGCACCTTTAACATCAGGCCCAAAAATCCTTAAGCCAGCACCCCTGAATCTATCAACGATACCCAATGAGAGAGGCACTTCGGGACCAACTACAGTTAAGTCGATTTTGTTTTCGAATGCAAAAGTTAGCAACCCCTCAACATCTTCACTTTTTATCTCTATACACTCTGCAATTTCACTTATTCCAGCATTACCTGGGGCACAAAAAATCTCTTCTACCTTCTCACTCTGATTTATTTTCCAAACGAGTGCATGTTCTCTTCCACCGCTTCCAACTACCAGTACTTTCATTAATTTGCTCCCCCATTCAACTCTATATATTCTAGTTGTATTTATGAATATTAACTGTTCTATTGCTTGTAATTGTGCATGTTTTGGTGATTACATGATAGCCATTTTTAGTGTTTAAAATGTCTAAAACCTGTGAAAACCATTGCTATTCCATGTTTATTACATGCATCAATGGATTTTTGATCATTCATCGATCCACCTGGTTGGATTATCGCCGTAATGCCAGCCTCTGCCGCAGCAATTACGACGTCATCAAATGGAAAAAAAGCATCAGACGCTAGTACCGCACCTTTTGAACGTTCTCCACTTCTCTCAATCGCCATTTTTGTTGGCCAAATTCTATTAGTTTGTCCAGGTCCAATTCCAGTAGTGCTAGAATCTTTTCCTATAACGATAGCATTTGATTTAACATGTTTTACCACTTTCCATGTAAATAGTAAGTCGTCCATTTCTTGCTTGGTTGGTTTTCTATCTGTTACAACTTTTAAATCAGCTTCTTTGAAATCTTCGAGGTCTAGCTCTTGAGCTAATAATCCACCACTTACGTTTTTTATTTCAATTTCAGAACAATTTACTGTAAGTATGTTATCGAGCTTCATAATTCTGATATTCTTCTTTTGTTTTAAAACTTCAAGCGCATTAAATGTATATGAAGGAGCAATAATTATTTCAACAAAAATCTTATTGATTTCTTCTGCTGTTTCTTTATCCACTTCACGACTCAAAGCTAAAATCCCACCAAAAATTGATACAGGATCCGCATTATACGCTCTTTTATATGCCTCAAGTATGTTTGATCCAACACCAACCGCACAAGGATTAGCGTGTTTAACTGCTACTGCCGCTGGTTCGTTGAATTCTTTAAGTATCTCTAATGCAGCGTTTGTGTCATTAATGTTATTATATGACAACTCTTTGCCATGTAGCTGCTCTGCAGTGGTTATAGCACCTTTTAAAGGAATCATTTCCTTATAATACGCTGCTGCCTGATGTGGATTTTCGCCATATCTTAACGACTGAAGTTTTTCATATGTCACAGATATTACATCTGGGAACTTAGGAAGTTTTGCTTTTTCCCATAAATAATTGGCTATCAGAGTCTCATAGCTCGCTGAATGTGAAAATACCTTAGCCGCTAATTCAAATCTTGTTTCAACTTTAGTATTCCCATAAGCTTTTATCTCTTCAATAACCTTTATATAATCAGAAGGCTCAACAACAACTGTAACAAATTTGCAGTTTTTTGCTGCTGCTCTGATCATTGATGGTCCACCAATATCAATATTTTCTATAGCTTCGTCTAGTGAAACTCCAGGTTTAGAAATAGTGGCTCTAAATGGATATAAATTGACAACTACAATATCTATCGTATTAATATCTAATTCTTCAAGCGTCTTCATATGATCTTCATTGTCTCTAATCGCAAGAAGGCCTCCGTGAATTTTTGGGTGCAGTGTTTTAACTCTACCGTCTAAACACTCAGGATAACCAGTTATTTCTTGAATTCCTATTACATTTACTCCAGCTTCAGCTAAAGTTTTCTGTGTTCCTCCGGTTGAAATTATTTCATATCCAAGGTTATCTAATTCCATAGCAAATTCTACTATACCTGTCTTATCTGAAACCGATATCAATGCTCTCTTTTTCATGATTTACCTCCATTAGTCTAAATAATTTGTAAAAATAAGTATTCGTAAAAATAAATGTTTGTAAAAATAAATATTCGTAAAAATAAATATTTGGTAGTCTAATATATTATTCACTTCGATATATAAGTTTTTTTACCTGAAATTTTTATTTGATCCTCACAAAATAATTTAACAGCTTCTGGTAAAAGCTTATGCTCAAGCTTATGAATTCTTTCAGCGAGTTTTTCGACTGTATCATCACTATACACAGGGACAGTATCCTGGAGTATGATTGGCCCACTGTCAGTTCCTTCATCCACAAAATGAACGGTAACGCCCGATATTTTGACTCCTCTTTCAAGAACTGCTCTATGAACTTTATCTCCGTACATTCCATCACCACAAAAACTTGGGATAAGCGCTGGATGCAAATTAATTATTTTATCACTGAATTCCTTAACTACATCCGCACCAATTATGGAAAGAAAACCTGCTAAGACTATAAGGTCTGGATTAATCTCTTTTATTAAAGATAAAAGCTTTTCTTGGTGCTCTTTCTTAGGCAAAAAGTAAGTATTTATACCATGTTTTTTTGCCCGCTCCAGTGCAAAAACACCTTCTTTATCTGATAAGACGCCTACTATTTTGCCATTTATTTTTTTTGCTTCTGTTTCATCTATTAAAACCTGCAAATTCGAACCGCTACCTGAAACAAGAACTAGTATACGTTTACACAAGTTCGATTCCCCCTTCACCCTTAGCAATATTGCCAAGAATCACAGCTTCTTCTCCCTTTTCCTTCAATTCCTCAAGTATGGCCTCTGCGTCTCTTTTACTTACCACTAAAATAAGCCCAATTCCCATGTTGAACGTGTTATACATTTCTTTTTCTTCAATATTACCTAGTCTTTGCATAAGCTTAAATATCGGTGGCACTTTATAGCTTTTAATGTTAATTATTGCTTTAAGCCCTTCTGGAATGGTTCTTGGAATATTCTCAATAAACCCACCACCTGTCATATGTGCAATGCCTTTAATTTTAAACTTTGAAATTAAGTTTTCTACTAATTTTACATATATTCTTGTCGGTGTGAGTAATGATTCCCCCAAAGTCGTCCCTAATTCCTCAATATATTGATCAACTCTATACTTATATTTTTCAAAGAAAAGTTTCCTAACTAAAGAGAATCCATTGCTATGTAGTCCGCTAGAAGGTATCCCAATAACAACATCTCCAGCTTTAACTTTTTCACCATTTATTATTTTTGATTTGTCCACCACTCCGACCGCAAAACCGGCTACATCATACTCTTCATCTTTATAGAAGCCTGGCATTTCTGCAGTCTCTCCACCAATTAAAGCACATCCTGCTTCAATGCATCCATCGCAAATTCCTTTAACGATCTCAGCTGCAGCGTCAGGGTTAAGTCGCCCTGTGCCTATATAATCAAGGAAATATAGTGGTTTTGCTCCATGGCAAACTATATCATTTACACACATGGCTACAGCGTCAACACCGATAGTATCATGGCGCTTCATCATAAATGCGATTTGAAGTTTTGTACCAACACCATCCGTACCTGAAACTAGTACAGGATTCTTAACATTTTTCGGGAGTTCAAAAAAACCACCAAAACTACCTAATCCACCAAGCACGCCTGGAACATTGGTTCTGGCTGTGTGTTGTTTCATTTTTTTTACGGCTTCATAACCAGCTTCTACATCAACACCAGCACTTTTATAAGTCATTTTTTCTTCTATTTGTATTTCATTTTTTTCTTCCATTTTTTTACTCTCCCGAAATTTGATTTATTTTTGTTTCATTTCTAAACTTTATCCCCAAAGTCTTTACTTACTTCATCAGGAATTTCCATAGGATATCTTCCACTAAAACATGCGTCACAGAATCCAACGCCTTCTCCACCACATGAATCCTTAACCCCTTCAAGGCTTAGGTATCCAAGACTATCTGCGTTTATTTTTTTTATTATCTCACCTAGACGTTCATTTGCTCCAACAAGTTCCTTTTTGTCCGGTGTATCAATCCCAAAATGACAGGTGCTAATAACCATTGGTGAACTAACTCTTACGTGAACTTCAGTCGCACCAGCTTTTCGAAGCGATTCAACTATCTTTTGACTTGTGGTACCTCTAACTATGCTGTCATCAACCATAACGACTCTTTTTCCCTTAACTGCACTTCTCATCGGATTGAGTTTCAGTCTCACACTTAGTTCTCTCAGTGCTTGATTTGGTTGAATAAATGTTCTTCCAATGTACCTGTTTTTTATGAGACCCATTGCATAAGGGATTCCTGTCTGTTGTGAAAACCCGTGTGCTGCAGGAGTTCCTGAGTCCGGTACACAAATAACCACATCCGCATCAACTGGATGTTCAATCGCTAATCGTTTCCCCATCGCAACTCTTGCCTGATATACGCCAATTTCATCAATTATACTATCAGGTCTTGCAAAATATATATACTCAAAAATGCATGTAGCTTTCTTTTCTCCATTTGCTACTTTTATGCTCTTGATGTTATTCTCTCTGTCAATCATTACTATTTCACCAGGCTCGATATCTCTCACAAAATCAGCACCTAGTATATCTAATGCGCAACTCTCAGAAGCAAATACATATCCTTCTTCAAGTTTTCCAAGGCAAAGTGGTCTTAACCCATGCTTATCTCGAACTCCCACAAGTACATCTCCAGTTAGAATTACTAGCGCATATGAACCTTGTATTTTCTCCATTGTATTAAAAACTGCATTCTCTATTCCATTTTCAAGGTTTTGGGCAACTAAATTCGCGATTACTTCACTGTCATTAGTTGATTCAAATTTAACTCCGGCATTTTCCATTGCACGCCTTAAGTGCCAAGCGTTAACGAGATTTCCGTTATGTGCAACAGCTACATTTCCTTCACTGTACTTTACCATTATAGGCTGTGCGTTTTTTACAAAACTTGCTCCTGTAGTTGAATACCTAACATGTCCAATGCTCATATCTCCTTTAAGAAGGCTCATAATTCTATCATCAAAAACATCCTGTACAAGTCCCATTTCCTTAAAACAAGTAATAACTCTCTCGTTATTTACAGCAATTCCTGCACTTTCTTGACCTCTATGTTGAAGTCCAATAAGCCCATAATATGCCATCTTACTGGTTTCTAAGTTTCCTCTATCATAAATACCTATAACACCGCACTCTTCACGCAGTTTGTCTTCTTCATAAATAAAATCATCCATGTCAAAATTTTTCATATTACCTCCTTCTCCGCACTGGGGTTAACAGATATTTTAAATTGTCTAGAGAGGCGGTTTTCAGCGCCTCTCCAAATTACTAGAATCTTGTGAAGCATTCCAGCTTTAAACTATTCACCATGAATTATTCTCCATGCATTATTCTTCATGAATTATTCTCCATGCATTATTCTTCATGAATTATTCTCCATGAATCATTCTCCATGAATTACTCTCCATGAATTATTCTCCGTAAATTCTTCTTACTACTTCTTGATAACCTTCTTCAACTTTACCCATGTCTCTTCTGAATCTGTCTTTATCAAGCTTTTCGTTAGTCACAGCATCCCAAAGTCTGCAAGTATCAGGTGAAATTTCATCAGCAAGAATGATTTCGCCCTGTGGAGTTCTTCCAAATTCAAGTTTAAAATCAACTAAATTAATGTTTCTAGCAGAGAAGAAAGCTAAAAGCAATTCGTTTACTTTCAGTGCCATTACTTTAATTATTGCCACTTCTTCTTCTGTAGCCCATTCCATTGCTTTTATATGGTATTCATTTATGAAAGGATCGCCTAGATCATCATTTTTGTAGCAAAATTCAAGAACTGTGCTCTTTAATTTTATTCCTTCTTCAACGCCTAATCTCTTTGATAGTGAACCCGCGGTGTAATTTCTTACCAAAACTTCAAGTGGAACAATTTCCACTTTTTTTACTATTTGATTTCTTTCGTCAATTTGTTCAATAAAGTGAGTATTAACTCCTTCTTTTTCTAACATTTCAAAAAGTTTAGCGCTAATTTTGTTATTCATGACACCCTTATCAAGAATAGTTCCTTTTTTCAAACCATTGAAAGCTGTTGCATCATCTTTGTATTCAACTACATAAAGATTCGCATCCTCTGTTTTGTATACCTTTTTAGCTTTTCCTTCATAGAGCATTTCTAATTTTTTCATTTTTACTATACCTCCAACTTAATTTTTTTATCTTTTTCAATAACATCTTGTTTCATTTTTTCTTTATGAGCTACCAGTTTTTCAACCAATTCTGGATACTTAAGTGCTAAAATTTGAACCGCCAAGAGCCCAGCATTTTCTGCTCCATCAATTGCTACAGTTGCAACAGGAATTCCTGATGGCATTTGAACTATAGATAAAAGTGAATCTAATCCATCCATAGTGGAAGACTTTATTGGAATCCCTATAACAGGCTTAACTGTAAAAGCTGCTAGTACGCCTGGTAAATGTGCTGCTTTGCCAGCCGCTGCAATAATTAAATCAATACCATTTTTATCTGCGTTTCTTACATAATCAATCGCAATATCAGGTGTTCTATGTGCAGACATAACATTAGCCTCAAATTCCACCCCAAATTTCTTTAATACATCAATCGCTTTTTTTACAACAGGAAGGTCGCTGTCGCTTCCCATTACTACTGCTACTTTCGGTTTTTTTTCTGCCATAATTCTTTCTCCTCTCAAAATTTTATAGGAAATATTCTACACCAGATTTAAATAAATGCTGATTCTTTGAACCAGGAATGTTCTTATAAATACCATCACTTAATCTTTCACTGTGTCCCATTTTACCAAAAATTCTACCATCCGGACTTGTTATCCCTTCAACAGCATGAACCGAACCGTTTGGATTAAATTCTATGTCATAAGTTGGATTATCATCCATGTCCACGTATTGGGAAGCTATTTGCCCCTTTTCTCGTAGCGCTTCTATCACTTCAAGTGGAGCCGCAAATCTACCTTCCCCATGCGACATCGCTATGTTATATGTATCGCCTAAGTTACATCTATTAAGCCAAGGGGAAATCGTCGAAACTATTTTTGTTCTGGACATGCACGAAACGTGTCTGCCAATTTTGTTATATGTCAAAGTAGGGAATGATTCATCCAAATCAGTAATTTCGCCATATGGGAGAAGTCCTAACTTAACTAATGCTTGGAAACCATTACAAATTCCCAACATAAGGCCATCTCTATCATTAAGCAAACTCATTACTGCCTGTTTTAATCTTGGATTTCTGAACGCAGTAGCAATAAATTTACCCGATCCATCAGGTTCATCTCCACCTGAGAAACCACCAGGTAACATTATAATCTGACTTTCGTTAATTATTTTTTCCATGTACAATATTGACTCATCAATTGCTTTCGGGCTTAAATTCTTAAATACCACAGTCTCAACTCTCGCGCCCGCTTTTTCAAATGCTCTAGCAGTGTCATATTCACAATTAGTTCCAGGGAATACAGGTATAAATACTCTTGGTTTTGCAATTTTTATACTTGGTTTCTTCGTTCCTCTTCCCAAAAATACTTTGCTTGGAATTTCTCCCCTTATATCGGCAGTCTTGGTTGGATAAACTCTTTCAAGCGGCTGAGTCCAAGCAATAAGAGCATCTCTTAACTCAATTTCAACACCATTAAAGTTAATAGACGGAATACCTTGAGTAAGACCTATAAGATTCCAGTCAAGTCCTGCAAACATTTCAGTTCCAAAAACATCCTTCGGTACTTCTATTACTAAAGACCCAGTATTATCTTCAAAAAGCATTTTTTCTTGGAAGTTTTGGGAGAAACGAAGCCCAATGTCATTCCCAAAAGACATTTTTGTGACTGTAGCGGCAACTCCGCCAACTTTAACAGCTGATGCTGATTTAAGTAAGTTCTTGTCTCTCAACTCAACTACTTTATCAAACATTAGTTTGACTTTAGCCATATCTGGTAATCCATTTTCCATCTTAGCGGCTCTTAATAAGAATACTTTATTATTCGCTTTTTTAAACTCTGGTGAAATAACTTTATCTAATTTAGTCATTCCAACCGCAAAAGAAATAAGAGTCGGTGGAACATTAATATCTTTAAATGTACCAGACATTGAATCCTTACCGCCAATAGCTGGCGTTCCAAGTTCTTTTTGTGCTGCCAATGCTCCAAGGATTGCAGCAGTAGGCTTGCCCCACTTTATTGAATCTTTGCCTAGCTTTTCGAAATACTCTTGGAATGTAAGTCTTACATTTTTATAGTCTCCACCCATAGCAACAATTTTTGCGACAGATTCTAACACTGCATAAAAAGCGCCATGGAAAGGGCTCCATTTTCCAATTTTTGGATTATACCCAAAAGTCATAAGCGAAACTGTGGTTGTGTCGCCATGTCTTACAGGGATTTTCATAGCAAGTCCTTCTGACGGTGTCATTTGTTTTTCACCGCCAAATGGCATTAATACAGATCCCGCACCGATGCTTGAGTCAAATCTTTCAACTAAACCTTTTTGACTGCAAACATTAAGTCTTGATAGGTTTCTCATCCAACTTTTTTCAAGATCTAGAATTAATTCAGCAGAAAGTTTTTCTTGAGATTTGAAATAGCTATCTTCTGACGGAGCTGTAATCATTACCTCCGTCTTTTGTTTTACGCCATTAGTATCAAGGAAATCACGTCCAAGATCAACAATGGTCTTCCCTCTCCATGTCATTCTCAATCTATTCGTATCAGTTACAATAGCAACTATAGATGCCTCGAGATTTTCTTCCATACAATGCACAAAGAATCTGTCAACATCATCAGGTGCAAGCACTACTGCCATACGTTCTTGAGATTCAGAAATCGAGAGTTCTGTTCCATCAAGTCCGTCATATTTTTTTGGAACTTTGTCTAAATCGATATCAAGTCCTTGAGCGAGTTCTCCAATCGCCACAGAAACGCCACCCGCACCAAAGTCATTGCATTTTTTTATCATTTTTGAGACTTCAGTATTTCTAAAAAGTCTTTGAATTTTTCGTTCAGTAGGTGGATTTCCTTTCTGCACTTCGGCTCCGCAGCTGAGAAGTGAATCCTCTGTATGCTCTTTAGATGAACCAGTCGCGCCTCCGCAACCGTCTCTTCCAGTTCTTCCTCCAAGCAAAACAATAATATCCCCAGGATCAGGAGATTTTCTGGTTACATTAGCTTTAGGAGCCGCTGCAATAACAGCTCCAACTTCCATTCTCTTTGCCACAAAATCTTCATCATATATTTCTGTTACACTACCTGTCGCAAGTCCAATTTGATTTCCATATGAACTATAACCAGTCGCAGCTCCAGTGCAAATCTTTCTTTGTGGTAATTTATTTGGCATAGTTTCTTCAATTTTCTTTCTTGGGTCAGCAGCACCTGAAACTCTCATCGCACCATAAACATACGATCTTCCAGATAGCGGATCTCGTATAGCTCCGCCAAGACATGTGGCTGCTCCACCAAAAGGTTCAATTTCAGTCGGATGATTATGTGTTTCATTTTTGAACATTACTAACCATTCTTCTCTACTACCATCAGAATCCACAGGGACTGTTATACTACAAGCATTGATTTCCTCAGATTCCTCTAAATCCTCAAGTTTGCCCGCTTTTCTCATTTCTTTGGCACCAATTACCGCCATATCCATAAGATTAATATCTCTTTTTTTATCTCCATAAACAAATTTTCTACTGTCAATATAGCCATCATAAGCACTTTTTATTGGTTCCGAAAACTTACCTTCTTCGATGTCTAAATCACTAATAGTTGTTAAAAAAGTAGTGTGTCTGCAGTGATCCGACCAATAAGTATCTATAACTTTCAACTCAGTTAGCGAAGGGTTTCTTCTCTCATTATCGCTGAAATAAGTTTGACAAAAACGAAGATCCTCAAAATTCATGGCAAATCCCATTTCGTCCATGTATTTCTTTAGATCTTCACTATTCAAGTCAATAAATCCATTTACTTCTACAACATCTTCTGGAATTGGCATATCCTGAATAAGAGTTTCTGGTTTTCTCAAATCAGCTTCTCGAGCTTCCAAAGGGTTAATAATATAATTTTTAATTTTTATTAAATCAGCATCACTTATTTCTCCACTTAGAATATAAATCTTTGCATTTCTAACTTCAGGTCGCTCTTTATGTGTCAAAATCTGAATACACTGCGCTGCAGAGTCAGCTCTTTGATCATACTGTCCAGGATGAAGTTCAACTGCAATTACTATGTCACTATCTTTTATTTCGATTTCTTCATCAAAAACATTATCAACTGGCGGTTCAGAGAATATAGTATGTCTAGCTTCAGCATACTCCTCTTCATTTATTCCAGAAACGTCATATCGATTAATGTATCTAACTTTAGATATTCCACGTACCCCAAGGTTCTCTTTTAGGTCACTTAATAGTGCATGTGCCTCAACTGCATATTCGTCTTTTTTTTCGACAAATACCCTTTTGACGTTATTATTTATCAAAATATCACCTCGCAAATTCTTTACATTTTGATTGTAACATAGTAAAATTAATAAAAATAATTAATCTTTTTAATATGTTTGATAAGGAGTGCTTATTGTGGACATTAATTTTGAGCTTTATAAAGTTTTTTATCACGTTTCAAAAACTTTAAGTTTTTCGGAGGCGGCTGCGCATTTATTCATAAGCCAGTCGGCAGTTAGTCAATCAATACGTTTACTTGAAGAAAAGCTGGGATGCCAACTTTTTTTCAGAAACACAAAAAGGGTAAAACCAACCAAAGAAGGTGAGGTTTTATTTACACATATCGATCAGGCGTATAATTTCATCAAAGCAGGCGAGCGAACATTAGAAAGCATGCATAATTTAACTCGTGGTGAAATCAGAATAGGTGCTACTGATACAATATGTAGATATTATTTAATGCCCTACCTAAAGAAATTCAACGAAATTTATCCTCAAGTAAAAATACATATAACGAATCGAACTTCGCCGCGTTGCATTGAATTGTTAAGAAATGGCAGCGTAGATATTGCAGTAATCAATATCCCTCATAATTCTACGGCAAAAAATATTGATTTAAGACCTACACAAATTATTCGCGATATTTTTATTGCAGGAAAAAAATATATTGAGTTAAAAGACCGAAAAGTAAATATTAAAGAATTAGAAAATTATCCACTATTGGTAATAGAAAAGGGTACCGTTACAAGATCTCATTTTGATAATTTATTATCAGAAAATAATGTAAAAAAACTTCCTGATGTTGAACTAGGAAGCGTTTCGCTACTTGTGGAAATGGCATCTATAAATTTAGGCATAGCTTTTGTTCCAGAGGACACCATAAAAGTGAGTTTGGATAATGACGAAATTTTCATTATAGATTTAGAAGAAAAAATCCCCGAGCGATATATCGGGGTGGCTACTCATGCAAATATTCCTATGTCAATTGCTGCTGTAAAGCTCATTGAACTAATAACAGAAGAGAATCAAAAATAGGGCGGCTTCATATGCATTTATTACGTAAGTAAATAATACAAATTAGAACAAATTGAAATCTTACGAAACTAGTCATCTCCGACTAAGAAATCCAATAGAGTAATTCTAAATTAGTTTGAATTTCAAAACTATGCCTCCGTGCAAACAAACATTGAAATTCACGGCATCCATGCCTCTTAATATGTTTAGAATTACTTCCGATAAGATTTCAAGTCTTCTATGAAAAAGTTCCTTAAAGAATTCAATTTATTCTCTGTAAATCATATTTACTATTAAAAATAAATGCATCGAAGTCGCCTTTGCTCATACTAATAAGCTGAAATGAGCTTTTTCGAAACACAATCACCTCATATTTAATACTTTGCGGTTCGAAAAATAGGAATTTATTATACAAAAATTACGGCGGCTTATCTCTGCCTGGCATTTCGTTTTATAAGTTTACTATAAAATTTTAGCACCATGAAAATATGATAGAAAAAGCCCTCATTCTCCTGACCTAAAAATTCTCTCGAGGCTTTGCTTCGAGATTTTTTTATGGAAGTTTTTTTTTCAACACATACGATACTGTCTTTTTCGTAGTCTTTAAGCTCACCTTCAAAAATCAAATAGTCTTTTAACATTATGGTGATTTCTTCTGGTGTAACTAAGCTTATATCCTTATCTGTAGCTAGAACATCAGCCTCTTTGAGCACTTCAAGCACAAACTCAGAGCAAATATATGTTTTGTATAGTTTTATTTTAAGATTCAAAAAAACACCAATAGCGCCAAGATAGTTATAATAATAGCCTTCCGAGTCATTAAATAGTGTTGAAATTTTTTTATTCACCATCTCATATTGTTCATTTGTAACTGGAATTTTATATATCTTTGAACTAACTATTTTGTTTGTTCCTAACGAAAGTGACTTCCTGCTTTCTTTAATAATTCCACCAATCAAAGGATTATCAACCATAAGTCTCCCAAAAGAGTACATATTCGTGAGGTTTTTATCTAAACTTATAGAAACATGATTATACTTTTGGCGAAGTGCTCTTCTGATAATCTTGCCAATGTAAGTGGGCGTCCGAGAAACAATGACGTAGATAAATGATTTATCAAGTTCTTTTAGCATTATCAGAAAAACCTCCTTAAAGTCTTACAAAACTAATCATCTTCGACCACGAAATCAAAATATGAGTTTACTTACTAAAATAAATTTGGTGAAGCCGTTTTCACTATATCCACTAAATTGAAATGAATTTCTACATATCAACTAAAACGCACGCTGTAACTACTTCGAAACCTTGTCCCTCTGACTTAGTCAGTAGTTCTTCTGTATATGTTCCTGGTTGAAACCATAGATTCTTTACTCCGAGTTCTTTGGCTTCTTTAATATATTCTTTCGCTGCATATGGATTAACAACAAAATCAATTACTTCAGGCACTTCAGGAAGATCTTTTAGACTCTTATAACAAACATCGCCCTCTACTGTATCATATTTTGGATTAATTGCATAAACAGTTTTGTTAAGATTTTTTAATTTTAAGTAAATTCTGTTACCAAATTTAGATTTGTCTGGAGTAACTCCGATCACTGCCCAAACTTGTTTCTCCGCCATGTCTCTTTTACTCATAAAACGTACCTCTCTTTTCATTAATAATCAGATGAATACGTGTAAAAAAATAGTAATTTGAAATAAAACTCAAATTATTATTAATCTACTTATATATAAATGATATCATAAAACAATTTCTTAATCATTGGTAATTCGTGTATATCTACGGAATTTGTATTTTATCGATTCTTAATTCTATTCGCCCGAAAAATCATGACAATAAGTTAATGGCAAAACACAGTAACCATAATGGCTCCTTTATAGTTAACTAAAAATTCAATAAACACTTAAAAGCAAACCCATCGGTTATTAATCCGATGGGTTAATTGGTTTTTTTGATTGTCCAATTCGGCTGTTACTGGGTTACTTCTGCTTGACGAGCTTCTACAACACTTGCTTCTACCGCACTATCCTTTATCGGATTTGCTAAAAGTACAAGTACATAATCACCGAACTTATTGCTATAGTAGTCTTTTACACTTACATAGTAAACACCTGGTTCTAAAATAATACTAATATTAAAATTCTTATCTGTATCACTCATATCATCGTGAGTTGCTAAAGTATTTCCTTTTTCATCATATAGAGCTCCAAAAGTATCTGTTGAGCCATCAGTATATATTTTCATATCTGATTTTTCTCCAACTTTGAAAACGAAAAAGTCAATATCTCCACCAACTCCAATGTACCCTTGAATCTTTGAATTTACAGAAAGATCTTGAGCACCATTCATTTCATTTGAGTAATCATCTGGCGGTGAGTTAGGAATAACTTCAGAAGTAGAACGAATAACATAATCTCCTAAAGTTGTCGCGTAATAACCTTTAACAGAAAGGAAGTAAGTTCCTGGATCAAGCGCTGTTGATATTTTAAAATTTCGATTTCCGGCTGAATCATCATCTGATGCTATAGCGTTTCCTTTTTCATCAAATATTGTTCCATATGTATCTGTTGTTCCTGATGTTGAAAAATCAACTAAACTTCTTTCAGATACTGAAAATTTAAACACATCAACATCATTAGAATAATTTATTATTCCTTTTAACTCACCATTCGACTCTATACCTGAAGCATTTTCCAATGTGTTTCCATAATCATCAGTGAATGGTTCAAATGTATAAGTCAAAATATACTTTCCGACTTTTTCTGTATAATAATCTTTTACCGAAACATAATATGTTCCAGGTTGAATTACCTTGTTAATAATGAAATTCTTGTTTCCATTACTATCATCATCTTGGGCAATTGCATTTCCTTCTGAGTCATATAGTGTTCCAAAAGTATCCGTATCGTATTCGACAGTACTGATAGTTAAGCTACACTCTTCTTTAACGTTAAAAGCAAAGAAATCAATATCTCCATTATAATCTATGCTTCCTTCAAGCTTGCTATTAGTGGCTTCTAATTCTTTAGCTGTTTTAATAGAATTCCCAAAATCATCATTAGCAAAACTTATATATTTAGATCCTAAAGTATATTTACCTGTTTTTTCGGGATAATAAGCTTTAACGTCTAAATAATAAGCTCCTGGTTCTAGCGTTACGTTAATGTTAAAGTTTTTGTCCGTATTACTAATATCATCTGCCTCAGCAAGAATTGTTCCATTTTCATTTTTAAGTGTGCCATATGTGTCTGTATCACCAGTCGTAAACAAATCCAAATTCATGCTTTCGCCAACTTTGAAAACATAATTATCGATTTCTCCAGGCTTACCAATGGACGCATCTAAATTTGACCCAAGTGTATAAACTATCGCTGCCGGAGCTACCGCTACAATAGCACTCGCAGGTATCGAAATCATCGAAAACAGAAGGGTAAAAATAGCGACGAAACAAATATTCTTTTTCATTTTTTCTCTCCTTTATATTTTTTTATATACTATCATTGTACCTTAAATATTTATATAAGTATATCGGAAAATCTTATGTAAATATTTAATCCTTTTCTCTTTTTCTGACCATTTCATCTTAATGAAATATTTACTCATAACTGTTATTTTTTCAAGTTTTCATCTGCTCTAAACCTAGCAATCCGCTTTATCAAAGCAATTGGCATAGGTTGGTCTAGTGGAAATTGAATGGAGCCTTTCCCGGTTTTGTATTTTGAAAGCTCTTCTGCAAAAAAATCCATCCCACTCGGTAGCGGATAAAAGCCTATGTGGTTTTTAAATGCTGCAAAATGAACAACATTACCATTAAGCGAAAAAGTAGGCATCTGATAACTTATTTTTTCCTTCGCGTCAGGTAGCTCTTCACTAATCGCCTTCCTTATTTCGTGAAGAATAGCTTGTATTTCTGGTGGAAAGCTCTGAATGTACTCATCAATGGTTTTAAAATTTGAACTCATGGTAAATCTCCCCCTCTTATTCTATGCTGATTCATCGTTTTTTTCTTCTTTTTTAAATTTTATTAGAATAATTGCAGTGCTAAGAATATCCAGTACAAAGCATAATTGCATAACTATATGAAGAATGAATCCTTTTAGAGATATTTTCTTGTTTCTTAATAGACTTAACAAAACTCCAATTCCATAAACCGAAGTGATAACAACTGTGAAATATGCACAAGAAGCAGGAATAAGGAATAATAAAGGAAACGGCGAAATAAGAAGTATTCCGCGCGAGGCAAGTATAAAAATAGCAAATAAAAGAAAATATAAAACAAAGTTTAGAATAAAGTAAAGAATGCTACCAAATTTAAGCATTTTCATGTGCTTGCGCAACAAATCATAATCTTTATTTTTCATAATTGTTAAAACTTTAAAAACATTTAAAACCGCCATTAGAACGTTCAAAAACCCTGAAATAATAAGAGCAATTAATATTATCCAAAATGTCCAAGCTTGAATTTTCGTGTCAATTAATCCAAAAATAAGTCTTGCCAAAAATAGAATAACTAAAACGAAATTCATATATAAACCTAATAATGTTAATCTAGCTAATTTCATAGAGTACCTCCGAGATTTAGATTTACTGTCTTAGTATATTACCCATGGAATAATTGCCTCAAATTCAAATTGTAGTATAGGTTCTGGAAAGCCCTCAGGTACTAAAGATAAATTTGATGTGAATCCATAAGAAAAAGTATTATTTAATTTGAACAAGTTCCCTTCACAATCAATGTTCTCTTCAATTCCCATTTAGTAGTTATTTACATCGCTTTTCATCTACTAAATCGCCTGATTTCTATTATACTATAGATTTTTCAAGACTTCAAATAATATACAATTTTGACTTTTTGCCCATAAACAACCTTCATTCAGGTAAAAATATTTTATGTTATAATTAACTTGTTATAATTAACTCAAACACTCTGACCATTTTAAATAAGAAGTTAGAAAGGAATTTAACTAATATGTTTAAAAAATTTACAATAGATTCACCAAATGAAAATATAAAATTAAAAAACTTCGATCCTAATGACACTGCTGGTATATCAAGAGAAGATATTGAAAGTGAGTATGTTGAACTACAGCAGGCTTTTGTTAAACTTCAAGATGTTCTTTTTGCCTCAAAAAAATATGCCTTACTGATAGTGTTGCAAGGTATGGACAGCAGCGGTAAAGATAGCACTGTAAAAAAAGTTTTAACGGTTATCAATCCAAATGGAGTTAATATTGATAATTTCAAAGTACCAACTCCACTAGAAATGGAACATGACTTCCTGTGGAGAATCCACAATAGAATACCCGCAAAAGGTGATATTTCTGTCTTTAATAGATCACATTATGAAGACGTACTTGTTACTCGCGTCCACAAAATTATCGATGATAGCATTGCTAAAAAGCGTTTTCAGGAAATAAATGATTTCGAAAAATACCTTGTAGGAAACAAAAAAACTGTTAAGGCATTAAAAAGTCTGGACTTAAAATATCCAGACATAAAATTGAACATACAAGAATTAATCAAAGAGATTACCGACTAATTCTTTTTGCTTCTTTTTATATAGTCTCTGTCGATAGTATCCTTCCAATCTTTTGAAATAGTTCTGCTTTCTCTGAGCTCACATATCGCTTCACTAACAACTGCATAATTAAGATTTATACCGCTTTTGTCATTATGAAACCGAGCCGCACGGCTACTATCTATCCCAAATTTTTCGGCCTCTGAAACTGCATCAATATTGGCTCCTAGAAAAATAAATTCCCAACCATATTTACTTTTTTGTTTCTCAATCATATTTTTTATATGGTCATAAGAGTATTTAGTACTAGCGTTTTCCTGTCCATCAGTTGTGATTACGAATAAAACTTTTTCTGCTTTTTCGTCTTCTGCACTATGCCTTTGAACATTAATAATTTTTCGAATCGACATTCCCACCGCATCTAAAAGTGCAGTAGATCCTCTAACAAAATACTCCTTGTCGGTAATAGGTTTGACACTTTTTATATTGAAGCGATCATGTAATAGTTCATATTCATTGTCAAACAAAACTGTTGTGATAATTGCCTCGCCCTCTGCATCGACTTGTTTCTTCAGCATCGAGTTATAGCCCCCAATAGTGTCAGCTTCCAGTCCGGACATTGATCCGCTTCGGTCCATAATAAATACTAGCTCAGTTAAGTCTTTTTTCATGATGTTACCCTCCTTCAAATTTGTAATTTAAGGATAACATTTCGATTAATTTCATTGGTCGCATGTAAAGCGACATATTTCCCAATTATAATTCTATAAGTGAACTTTTTTTATATGCCTTGTTATATGCCTAACAATGCCTGGTTATATGCCTAAAAGTGCTTGATTATATTCCTAACAGTGCCTGATCAAAAGCAAACAGAGCTTCGTTTATTTCGTAAATATCGTAATTCTTTTCACTAACAAAGTATTCGATAATCAGGTCAAATTTACTACTATGTGAAAGTGCAAATCCAGCCTTCTGAAGTAGATCCTTTGTTTCATCAAGATTCAATTCAAGTGCCACGGAAAAAGCTATAACCGTTGATTTACTTGGTTTGTAATACTTATCACTTCTTATTTTCGAAAAAAGTTTTCGATCAACATTCGCACGTTTATATGTCTCAACATCAGTTTTTCCTTTTTGGTCAATTAGTCTTATCAAGCTTTCCGAAAATGTTTCTTGAAGCTCCGACATCAAGTTTGCTAAATTCCTACTAGGGTTTACTGTATATGATTCTTCAAATTCAAACATCTGGTCTGCTTGAATTATATTGCACTTTTGCGCCATCTGTTCTGCTTGAGTTATCTGGTCTACTTGAATTATCTTGCTTTCTTGATTCATTCGCTCTGATCGATTCATTCGCTCTGATCGATTCATTCGCTCTGATTTAAATTCTGAGATTCTTTCTTTTTCTTGTTCCCTGCTTTGATTAAAAATCCTATTCTCGTCAACATAATTATCGTCAATAAATGCTTTTACGGACAAAAATAGCTTCTCCGACAAAACAAATGCCTTCTTATCATAAACTACGAGATAAATCATAAAATCATGATACATTAAAAAATCGCTTATTACATTTATGGCAACTTGGAGCGCCTTTTCTTTTGGATACCCAAAAACCCCAGATGAAATCAAAGGGAACGCAATACTAGTTAAATTATTTTCTAGTGCCAAATGAAGAGAGTTTAAATAACAAGCCTTCAGAGATTCTTCTTCACCACTATTTCCGCCTTCCCAGACTGGTCCAACGGTGTGAATGACATATTTGGCAGGAAGGTTATATCCCTTTGTTATCTTGGCTTGCCCAGTTTTGCATCCATTAAGCGTTTTACACTCTTTCAGCAAATCAGCACCAGCTGCTTTGTGAATCGCACCATCAACCCCGCCGCCGCCAAGAAGTGACGAATTTGCCGCATTAACAATAGCATCGACATGGAGTTTGGTTATATCCGCTCTAACTATTTCAAATGGCATTTTTTTCACCTGCTTTTTTCTGCTTGAATAGTTTTGTTTCCTGTTGAATAATTTATTTTCCTGAGGCTACTTTTTTTGCTTTTAACTTTTCCCATCTTATAAATGCATCATACATCTGAAGAGCCCGCTTTGTTTTCTTATCTTTTGCTTTCGTGCGATCCTTCAGAACCATATTCATTTGCAGAAGTTGAACCTCAACATATTTTGGGTCATTCATTTTCTTCTGTGAATTTGCATTCTTATTTTTCTGCGACCTAACACTTTCAATAAATGTAAATAGTATAAAGCTTTGTTTCTTTTGTTTTGGAACTTGTTTCAACATTCCCATGATCTGCTCAAAGCCCTGATTTAATGTCTTCTGTCTTTTTAGAAAGAAAACTATAGCGGCTGCAATAATCGCAACTAAAACCACACCTAGTATAATCCATTTTGTCATATCCATTCGTATTACGCTCCTTTTGATTTTCAAAATAACTCAGATTCTTAATCACATTCTTAAATATACTATTAAAAATCGATTCTTTTATTATACACGAAAAAGTATGTGAAGTCTGAATTTTACCAAACTCTTCTTCCACGAATATATGTCTGTTCAACCTTTATATCTATTAACCCACTTGGTTCAATCTCAAAAGGATTTCTATCAAGTATAATAAAATCCGCTTGCTTTCCGACCTTTAGAGTCCCCTTTTCATTTTCAGCAAAGTTTGCATACGCATCATTATATGTAAAAGTTCGCAAAGCCTGAAAGATGCTCAGTCGCTCAGATTTAATAGGATAATTCACCATCCCTTGTAACTGAATAAATGGATTCGGCAATTGAACGGGACTATCAGAAGATCCGAGCAGATATATACCCTTTTCGCTTATTGTTTTTAAAGGAACTTGTCGTTCAAACAATTTTGGATTTATCCATTTTTCGTAACTATGCTGATAGTTATAATCCATCCAAGAATAACCTGGTTGCACGGAAACAAGTAAGTTCATTTTGGCAATTTCATCTACATGATCCAAAGTCGGGAATTCAAAATGCTCTATGCGGCACCTTTGCTCATTTCGAGAGTTTTTACCTAGAATGTTTTGATATGCTTTAATCGCAACATCCACTGCACTAGTTCCTATGGCATGAATCATAGTTTGATATCCGTCTATATAGAATTTTTGAATCATATTCTGCGTTTCCTCAAGTGTATAGTAAACTTTAGCGCATTTCTCGTCTTCGCCTATGTAAGGTATGTCAAAAGCAGCAGTTTTCGAGCCAATCGCACCATCTAATTCCCAAGTGCCACAACCGCCAACCTTTGGATGTTTATCTTTGCCCACAATTTTTTTTACCCTATTTTTTTCTGTGAGTTGTGGAGATATTCTAAATGTAATTTTGCTGAAAAACGCAGTTAGTTTTATTATCGTAAAAAACAAATCACTTTTTTGATCATCCGATGATTCCAAACATGTAACATCAGTCACTCCATAGCTCAAAAGCAGTTTTGTGAACCTATTTAAGCTCTTAATCATTCCAAAAAAGTTTAGCTTTTTCTTTTGAAAATAGTTAAATAACTTGCCTGTATTGAATTCATGATCTTCCCCAGACAATATACCATTATGCTCTTCTGAAAACATTCCCATATATTCAAGCACTTCTTTAGTGTGAGCACTAGAGTGCCCATCCATGGAAATTATACTGATGCTTACCCCTGGAAACCAACTTTCAAGCTCAAATCTAGTTGGCAAATGTTCCTCTTCTATACTTGCTACCATATAATTAAAACACATCACAGTATCTGTTTTGTTTATTCTTATATATTCGCCAATCTTTTCTTTTACACCTTGCAAATTTCTTGGCAAAATACCATCTGAAGCAATCTCTGATATACAAAGACCCATACCTATTACAAAAGCAGAAAATACAAAATGCAAATGTGCATCAGAAAAAGATGGGATAATAGTTTTTCCCTCGCAGTCTAAACTCCTCACGCCCGATGAATTCGAGGGTTTTTGAGGGTATAACTCAATTATTTTGCCACCTTTAATTAGCATAGCGTCATAAACATCGTTTTCGTTTTCTAGAGTATATATTTTTGCATTGTAGAACAATATTGCTCCATTATTTCTCATATTAGAGCTCCAATTGTCATTAATATATAGCACACAACTACAATTATCTGGAATGGTAAGCTGCCCCATTTTCCAATATTGAATCCATTATCTTCTCCAAATTTTCTTCTTCTCCTAAAGAGTGGTATTAATGATATTGGAATAATTAATCCAATACCTCCAGCTGCAAGATTTATGAATTGAATAAATCCACCTGAAGTTAGAACAACCAGAAGCAAGGAAGGAACTGTTGCTATTATCCATGAAATTGTACCATTAGTTTTTATACGTTCTTCAACAATTGTTGAAAGAGCAAAAGAAATGGCCCAGTAACTTGTGAGCATAGCAAGAATAATAAATACTGATCCTAAAACATTTGCCCAAGCACCGATTCCTTTGGACCATCCAATCATTGCAACTTCAGTGACAGGATTAGATACTGAAAGAGTCAAAAATACGGTCACTAAAATTACGACTAAATTTATTCCTAACCCTATCGCCACTGATTTTCCTATCAGCTTTTTATTCCAGTCCAATCCTTTTGCAGCCTGTGGAACGGAAAAGAATGCCGCGAAACAAAACATTACCATGCTAAATATACCAAGATAGTCGCTTATTCCTCCACTTGCAATTTTTATTGGATTTAAACCTGACATAAATGAGCCACCTGTAAGGATCACATACAATACTAAGATCAATAAAACAGCTATTTTTTCGCTGATTCCTAATATTTTTAGTCCAAAAAGAGCAACAGATGCTGCTATAGCATAAAATATTATTTGTGCCGCAAAACCACTAATATTAAAGAATTGCCTTATTATATCAGCTCCTCCAGCTACATACACTGACAAACTGGCAATAAAAACAAATAGGATAATAGCAAAGAAAATTGAAGTGAGAATTTTGTTTTCTTTAAATAAATACTTCTTAGCGATTTCAACTACCTGAAGATTTCCTTCGTTAGATGTTATTTCCGCCACCATTAGGTGAAGTAAAAGACTGGCTAAATATGCAGCTAAAATTAATAATAGAGAGACGTACAAATTTGTTTTTGATATGAGATAAGGTACAGCCATTATGCCTCCACCGATACCATATCCTGCTATTATTGCCGATGCCTCAAATAGTGTAAGTTTTTCGTTTTTCATAAGTAATCTCCAATCAAATGTTATTTTTTAACAGTATAAACTTGAGGTGAACATCCTGCAGAACTTAGGGTGAATTAGACGCTTTTTTCTTTATAATTTTATTATCAACAAAATTTTCTGAGTACTCTAGTTTTCCATTTTTATCATATCTCAACCATGTCCCATTTTTCTTTTCATCCAAAAAATTACCAACTTGCCACAACTGGCCTGTTTCACGATAGAATATCCATTCCCCTTGCATTAGACCATTTTCAGAAATACCTTCAGCTTTTATATTTCCGTTCTTATAATAATATATCAGCTTATTTCCGACAAATTCATATGTCTTTTGCCCATTTACATATTCATCATTCCTCATAACAAACGCCTCCCCACGCAACTAATGTTTTAGAGTTTGTAAGAAGCTTCTAACTTCTAAGTCAAAAACTTCATGTTTCGAGTTACTTTCAGACTTCAAAGTCGAAAAAATTACACCTGAATCTACCTATCCATTCGTTATGTATTTGTAAATGTTTTCTTCTACAGGATTTATCATATTAAATCTGACTTTAACCACCGAAACATCATTTCCATCATCATCTTTTATTGTAACTTGCTCAAAACTCTCATCTATAGGAATTATATCTCCCATATAATAGAACTCTAGCCCTTCATCATTACTTTTCTTTATAAAAAGTGGAATTCTAAGTCCACTCCTATAATTTTTGATTGCCATAACATCTGGACTAGTTAGCTTTCTTTTGTTCTTACTCATCCAAGCAAAAACATAGTTATTTACAAAATGATCTTCATATTTAGTAGCACTAGAAATTGATTCTTCCTTATGATAGTTAACAAAAATAGGGCAATTTGATTTATCTTTACTGATTATGTATCCACCTACATTCTGCGCCAAGGGATTAGATGACCAATTCAATATTCTAAAAACATCTTTTCGGGAATACTTACTATATAACATGAAACCATTAACATATTTATCCTTTTTAAACAAAGAGTCATATGTGTGAATTGCATAATTCAATTGGTCCATCAAAAACAGTTTAAATGTCACATTATCTAACTGCGCCAGAAAGAGTTCATCCAATTTAAATTGATCCTTTGACTTATTAGCCACTTTAATACCATATTTTTCGCTAACACTAACGAGCATTTTATTATGATTTTCAGTCGAAAACTCAAAATTCAAGTTTGTAAGAGCTGACTTAATGATTTCCTCTGAAAGGTCAATTTTATATTTATCTTGAATCAAGGATAAAAAATCCGCTTTAGATAATTCGCCTTTTTCTATAAGTGTTTTAAGCAAAATAACTTCTTCTATGCGTTTTCCATTAGCTATTTCGCTCGAAAATAGCTCTAATAATTTAATTTGATAGGAATTTAGTAAATTTTTGTAATCGGGTTCACGACTTAAAACAAAATTAAAATATGATTTTGAATAATCTGCGTATAGCTCCGGATCCCTAGAGCTGTGCTCAATAAAATCCATCATCATTGGAATTCTACCTATCTTATATTTCAACAAATCATAATCTTTTACTAAATCCTTTTTTAATTGTAAATTAGCATTATCAAGTGCTTTAAATATCTGTTCTTTCGCAATTTTGTCAAAGTTTATAGTTGATGCTCCAGGAATCATGCTGCTATTACTCGATATTAGCTTTCTAATATGGTCTTTCTTGTAGCTCGTATCTCCATAAAGCGCAATCGGAACCAAAAAATTATTATTGTAGTTACCTATAAAATCAATAACTGTTAGATAATCTTTATTAAAAAGCTTTCTTAGTCCCCTGCCAAGTTGTTGTACAAACACTATCGCCGATTGAGTCGGTCGCAGCATAATAATTTGATTTACTCTAGGTATGTCAACGCCCTCATTGAAAATGTCTACAGTAAAGATATAATCTAGTTTTTCGTCCGATTTATCTGTTTCAAGTCTTCTAATAGCATTTTCTCGTTCAATTTCAGAACTCTCACCTGATAAAGAGACAGTTTTGTAGCCTCTAAGGTTAAATTGCTTAGATAATTCACGACTAACTTGATTTGAGTTACAAAAAATCAATCCTCTAACTACACCATCATCTGCACCATAAAACTCAGCTTTTTCGATAATTTTGTTCACTCGCTCTTCATTAGTTAAAACAAAAAATGCATTCTTATCGCTTAACAAATTATCATCAATTGAAATGTCAGTTACACCATAGTAGTGAAAAGGACAAAGCATATTCTCTTCCAATGCTCTGTGCAAGCGAATTTCATAGGCAATATTGTAATCAAACTGTTTAAAAATGTCAAAACCATCCGTTCTTTCCGGTGTAGCAGTCATTCCCAGTAAGAATTCTGGTTTAAAGTAATTAAGAATTTTCTGATATGTGTCAGCACCTGATCTGTGAACTTCATCTATCAATATATAATCAAAATAGTCCGCTGGGAATCTTTCTAAAATGTGAT
>CAYZED010000020.1:0-8204 GCA_964477445.1 uncultured Clostridiaceae bacterium
AACTGTATGTTATATCAAATGAGGTCGAATCAGTTCCGCCTTTTGTTAAAACTATTGTTACGGTTACTGTCTTCGCATTATTGTATATTACTGTGCCATCGTTTGCGATATTTGCTAATGTGTCGCTAGTGAATGTTTTAACTGTTACTCCAGATGTTACAGCATTTATTCTTGCTTGAAGTTGCGTATTTGCGCTACTGTCCGTTCCTTGAGCCAGATTAAAAGGTGTCATTTGAACTGCCGATTTTGCTAATGCTATCTGCCCTGAAATATAGTCTGGCAAGAATACACTTACATCGATTAGCGACGATTCGATTTCATATTTTAACAATTTAAAATGAACCGTTACTTCTTTTTCATCGTTATATATAATATCTCCATTAGCTGCGATATTATCTAAATTACCACTAGAAAAATCTGATACAGTGACATTCGGATAGTTTTCAGTCAAATAAGTCTGAATCATATCTACTACATTTGTGTCAGGCAAACCTTCATCAGGATCTGGATCTGGCTGAAGCGTTCCAATTTCATCACGAATTTGACCCGCAATAGTCTCTAATTCTGATGCTAAAGATTCCGGAACATGAAACATAATATTATTTAATAGCTCGGCCTGTAGTTCTCCATACTGAATTCCTAAAGAAATAGCTACATCGTGCTGTGTGACATCATAATTAATTTCACCTTCATCGGTAATAATATCTGTATCATTTGAAGTAAAAGAGTTGATAATGATACCTGATGTTTCTGGCAACCAATAGTTAACTTCATCCAAAATCATCGCTTTTGCGTTTAAATCAGCTCCATCAATTGGGCTAAATCCTCCATTTGTGCTTTTCCATGAAATTGCTGTGGTTATTACTGCCATTTTTTCTTCATCGGAAACTGCTTCTGCTGGAACCGTTGTACTCATTGTAACGGGTTCACTAGCATCACCTTTGGACAAAGTAAAATGTACGTTACCCGTTATTTCTGAATCTCCATAAAATATTGCTCCTGTGTCCCCATCGACATTTGAATTATTTGATAACTCTAATGCAACTTCAACTCCTGTTACAAATGTATCAACATACCTTTGCATAACTGGTAAAATATTTCTATCTCGGCCTTGAATTGGGCCGTTTTCATATTCTTGACTGAGATTATGAAAATCACCCAAAATGCTTTTGGCATAACTTATTACCTGTCCATCACTAAAGGTCGGAACTGTTACACTAAAACTTACCGGAAGATATGCATCTTGTCCTTCATTAAAATTCATTGAAACATTCACATTTTTTTCGACTGGTCCGTAAGTAATATTTCCTGAATAAGAATCGATAGTACCCATTTCACTTGAATTAAAAATATATGTTGAAATTCCGCTCTCAGGAAATTCGCTTGAAATTATATCATTAATTTTTGTGACAATACTTGTATCTGATCCAAAAACAGTCTCGATAGGTTCTTGTCCTAAAATAAACGCTTTTGCTTCATAGAGTGTTTTTGATAATACTTTTACAGTAATACTTCTGCTTACTGGAGTTCCTGTCCCTTTATTAATCTCGTAATCTACTGTACAACTCCTCAATGGATCTGTATTAAATAGAACGTTTCCATCGCTATCTACGACAGTTTCATCATCTGAATGAGTTATGGTTATATAAAATCCTGTAGTTTTTCCAGCTATAGGTGCAGCGTCATTAATTTTCTTTGCTATTACATCCTTAACATTCACGGGCGTTAAATCATCCACATATTCAGGTGTTACATAAGGGTGGTAGTTCGACATATAAGTACTTGCCCACGATATATCGTCATTATCATCTGCGTATGCCATCATCGGCATCACTCCGAATATTACACCTAATCCTATAGTCGCTATTAATAGATATGACAATATTTTTTTATAAGTTTTCATATCCATCCCCCAATTTTTCAAGTTTATTCAATGACTTTTTATTCATATTCATTGCCAGCTACCCATTATATCGTCTGAATCAAACAAATCAATCGAAGACATTCCGCTTAAACGAATTTTGAGTTTTGTAATATCTGTAAATATTCCATTAAATGCTCGTATTGTTCCGTTAGTTGTGCTTGTAACGACCGCATTATTATAATAGAGTGTGAAATTCATCTGAGGTGCTCCGTTAATGGTCACCTTAAATAGTGACGTAAGCGCACCTGTGAATTCCAGTTTTTTCATAAACGATACTGTCATTGGCTGTGGTGTTGGACTCGGCGATGGTATTATCGTCGGAGTCGGCGTTGGAGTCGGCGTCGGCGTCGGCGTTGGCGTCGGCGTCGGCGTTGGCGTCGGTATTATTGGTGTTGGAGTAGGTATAGGCGTAGGCGTTGGCGTTGGCGTCGGTGTCGGTGTTGGTGTCGGTGTCGGCGTCGGCGTTGGCGTCGGTGTCGGTGTCGGCGTCGGCGTCGGTGTTGGCGTCGGTGTCGGCGTCGGCGTCGGCGTCGGCGTTGGCAGTGGTGTCGGCGTTGGCGTCGGAGTCGGTGTAGGTGCAGGCGTTGGTGTCGGCGTTGGTGTTGGCGTTGGCGTCGGAGTTGTTGTAGGCGTCGGCGTCGGAGTTGGTGTAGGCGTCGGAGTTGGTGTTGGAGTTGGCGTTGGCGTTGGCGTTGGCGTTGGAGTTGGTCTTGGCGTATCAGTAGGAGCGCCCTTATATCCTGGTCCAGCCTCAGAATAGTACCAGTCAAAATACGTTTTATCAAAATTCTTGTTATTTGGATCCAGCCTCTGATCGTCTGTTATTTCATCCGCTGTTACCACTGAATCGCTGTAGACGATTTCTGGCGTTGGTGTCGGTGTGGGCGTTGGTTCAGGGGTTCTATTTATTTCTTCTTCCTTTTTAATTTCATATTGTTCATCTATCTGATCTTGAAGGTCTTCAGACAAAGTATCATTTTCTTGAATAGTTTCCAAAACAAATAAATCAAGTTGTTCTACATCAACTTCTTGTATCACAATATCTTGAGTTGTATCCTCAGTGGCGGTTAGTATTGCAGTTTGCATTGGTTGAAGATTGACCTCATCCTGCGTTATTACATTTGTTGTTAATACTGTTCCTTCTATAACTGCTACCTCTGTAGTCCCATCCTCATTATCCCCCACAAAAAATTGTGTTCCTCTCACTCCCATTACAGCCGTGGGAGTTTTTATATCGAATTTCGCGTCAGCAGGCAATTTTTCAGTTACCGTTATTAGTATTCTACCACTTAGCAAATTTAGAGAAGTTTTTTGTGCCATATTGTCAGCTGATTTTTTTAATTCGCTCAGCAGAATATGGGTGTTTTGTCCAATTTTAACTTGTTTTTTGCTGTCTAAATCTAAAATTGCCTCGGAGTCTTTTCCAGTAATGATACTATCACCTTGTACTAGGCCTAACCTAACAAGCGCTGGGAATTTCTTTTCACCACCAGCTTTCTTTATACTTACATTCCCTTTAACACTTTTAATCTCCGCAACTCTCAAATCATTTGCGGAAAAGGCGAAAACGGAACATATAAGAGTTATAAAGATAAATGCGACTAAGATTTTTTTCATGTTGTGTGTTTTTGTTTTTTTCTTATCTTTTCTAAAATTATTTCTTCTCAAAGTTGTTTTCCTCCTCCGTAATTAATAAAGAACAAAAGCATTCTTTTCAGGAACTGCATATGTTTTAAGACCCATTTTTTTTGCCAAATCCCTTATTTCCATCATTGGTATTTTTTTATATATCTTAACTGGCGTTTTATTAGTGTAATATGTATAAGTAATTTTTTTCTTGGTAATAGTTATTTTTTTCTTGGTTTTATTAAATACATATTTTCCACCCCAAGCTTTAACAAGTTTTTCGATTGAAACATATGTCATTCCCGAGCTATTTTCATAGTAGTTCGATGCTAATATTTTATTAATCTTGCCAAATATAGACACTTGCAATGAACTAGTTTTTTGTGGGAAATATATTCCACGATCCGGTGCATTTTTTATTGGGATGTTTGATAATTCGGATACTTTCAAATCAATAATTTTAATACTATTATTAATCATATCTGAGATATATAATTTTCCATCTTTATATGCTACGTCAACTGGCGCACTAAACTGTGCTTCTGAAGTGTCTCCATTAACATTGCCCGCGTCTCCTGTACCTGCAACAGTTACTACTTTTTTATTTGGCAAAACCGCTCTTATTACATTATTCCATGAATCCGCGATAAAAATTGTTCCATCATCAGTTATACAAAGTCCTTTTGGGAAGTTAAATTTAACATCCGTTCCATAACCATCCTGAAATCCTCCAACAACGTATGAACTTCCCGTTTCTGGTTTTTCGTACGTTCCACATACGGTCGATACTTTCCCATTCTCAACTTTTCTCAACAATTGATTTCCTGAATCAAGAATATACAGAACATCATTTTTGTCAAAAACTATATCAGATGGTTCATTAAACATTGCCTTTTCAGAATTCCCATCTAGAAATCCCCCATTGATATTTTGTTTCCCAGCAAAAGTGCTCACAAGCCCTTGCGGAGTTATTCTTCTAATTACATTATTCATTGTGTCTGCTACATAAATATTATCTTTACTATCAATGGCAATTCCTGAAGGATTGTTAAACTCCGAAGAATTTGCTAACCCATCAACGTACCCGCTATTACCATTCCCGGATAGTGTTCTCACTTCGCCATTACTCATTTTTCTTATAGTACTATTTAGCGTATCTGATATATAAATAATCCCTTGAGAATCAACTGCGGCGAACCGAGGTTTGTTAAATTTCGATTGAAGCGCTGATCCATCAAAAAAACCTCCAATTGGTAATTTATATTCGTCTTTACCCTCAGTTTTCCCAGCTATTGTTTTAACTTTACCTTCTGCGATTTCTCTAATTATGCTATTATTCGAATCTACAACTACAAGATTTCCATTAGTGTTAAAAAAAATACCATAAGGTGCATTGAAATTTGACTCTAATAGCGCTGCATCTTTCATCCCTGCTGAAGAATTGCCAGCATATGTACTTATTATTTCAGATATCCCTTCAACAATAGCCGGCGATATATAAAAAACCGATAAAGTTAACAATAACAAAAACAACAAAATTCTAGTTTTGTCGTTTCTTTTTGATAGATTAAACAAATACATCATCTGCCTTCCTTATAAATATGTTAATCACTCATAATACAAATACATTATAACATTTAATTATAATGGAATAAATAAGAACGAGCGATAAACAGCGTAAAATGAAGATAACAAAACATTTAGCTATACAGTTCGTACAAAAATATTAAATCAAACAAAGTTTATGCCAATATAAACCATAATCGGGTTGTATTTCTCTTATCTTAGTATTGCTCGGAGCACTACTCTCTGGGTTTGTTGCGGTTTTTGTGTTATTTCGATTCGTAATAATACCCTTATATTGAGCTCAAAACACAAGTTCTTTATCACTTACCATCGTCGGCGTCATTTTCCTACTAATTATTAGCATTGCCTTAATGCGGCGCAAAGTATCTTAGGACAAGGCACTTGTAGTCGCTGAATTGCAGAAAAGAAGGCTGACGCTGATAAGTATTCTGCAGAAAAAAAAGCTGAGGCAGATCGTTACAAATTAGTTCAAAATGCTTTAGCCGAAGCAGAATCAGTAAAAATGATGGGTATTGCGAAATTCAGAAGCTATTACATTAAAAGGTATGGCTGAAGTTAAATTAATAAGGCAAAAAGGTATGGCAGAAGCAGAAGCAATGATGAATAAGGCAGAAGCTTATAATCAGTACAATGAAGCTGCGGTAAGTCAGATGGTTATCGAAAAGTTCCCAGAGCTTACACGTGCTATATCTGAACCACTTTCAAAAACCGAGAAAATAGTAATACTCGATCAGTCAGGTGACGGTAGAGGTGCCGCAAAAATAAAGATTACTCAAATATTTATATATATTCTTTTTCTTACTATTTAAAGGAATGTCCCTGATATTTTAATTTAAACTCATGGACGTTCTTTTTTTCTTCACACAAGGCTCTTTTGAATATATTTCAGCTTTTTTTCGCGATCTTTATAATCTGGTATGAAGCTTTGAAGTAGGCTATAAAACCTGACGCTGTGGTTTTTTTCTTTTATATGACATAATTCGTGAACCACAATATAATCAATTATGTCCTCTGGCAAAAGCATTATTCTATAGGGGTAGCAAATATTATTCCTTGAACTACAACTTCCCCAACGTGTTACAGCTGATGTGATTTTTACATTATTCGGATTGAGCCCGGTTATCTTTGAAAAATATGCCGTTTTATCTGGCATGACTTCCCTGGCTCGTTCTTTCAATATAACAATTTCTGTTTCAGAAAGTTTTCTCGCCTCTTGCTCTTTATATAACTCTCCAATTTTATTTTTTTGTTTTATTATCCATTCGGTATGTTTATTCACAAAAATTTCAATTTCCTTATTTGCCATTCTTAGCGGTGCTCTGACTATTACGCTTAAATCTTTTTTTACAATTAATGAAATGCTTTTTCTTTTTGATCTTTTCAGTTCAAAATCCATTGACATTTTATCTCCTTGCTTAATCAAAATAGTGACAGTAACAATAGTTTTTTTAACCAATATTACCGCCACCTTATGATATTACTTATTTACTTGTCCTAAGTCTCAATCTAATTCTATGCTTCAAGCTAAAATCACCACCATACAAATTCATCCTTTTGAAAATGCTTATGCAGAGTCTTATATCCTACTACATCTGTGCTCTTACACACTCAGCGCCTTTAACTAATGCTTCTTTATTCATAGGAATTACTGAGGCTTTTTTACCTGTGAATATTTCCGAAAGGACTTTTATTATTGTATCCTGACTAATTGCTCCCGAAACCTCAAGATATGCACCGAGCATAACCATGTTCATGATTTTTGCGTTTCCGATTTCATTTGCAATATCATTTGCTGGAATATAAAATGCCTTTATGTCTGTTCTAGTAGGTTTGTCTAAAATAAGCGAGCTGTTTATTAGTAACGCTCCACCAGGTAAAACATCCCCTTCAAATTTAAAAAGCGAAGGTTTGTTAAGAACCAGTGCTGCTGTAGCTTCAGTTACAACTGGAGCGCCTATTTCTTCCTCTGAAATAATTACATTACAGTTAGCTGTTCCGCCTCTCATTTCAGGACCATATGATGGTAACCAAGAAACTTTTCTTCCTTCAATTAACGCTGCTTCTGCTAGTATTTTGCCCATTGCCATTACGCCTTGACCACCAAAACCGGCCATTATAATTTCATGTGTCATTTTATTTCGCCTCCTCCGGTTTTCTGAAGTTTCCAAGTGGGAAATATGGAATCATATTTTCTTGTAGCCACTTTAATGATTCAATCGGTGTTTTGCCCCAGTTAGTTGGACAAGTTGAAAGCACTTCAACAATTGAGAAACCTTCACCTTTTATCTGTGTCTCAAAAGCTCTTTTTATAGCTTTTTTTGCTGCAATTATGCTTTTTGTATCGTGTACTGATACTCTTTCTACGAAAGCAGCATTGTTTATCGTTGCTAACATTTCACTAACCTTTAATGGCTGTCCAGAGTGTTCTTCTGTTCTTCCTAATGGTGCAGTAGTAGCTTTTTGTCCAACTAAAGTAGTTGGTGCCATCTGACCGCCAGTCATACCATAAATCGCATTATTAACAAATATTGTAGTAATCTTTTCGCCTCTCATAGCAGCATGAACTATTTCTGCACATCCGATTGATGCCAAATCTCCATCGCCTTGATAAGTAAATACTACACTGTCAGGATTAGTTCTTTTTATTCCTGTGGCCACAGCTGGAGCTCTTCCATGTGCAGCTTCTTGCATATCACAATTAAAATAATCATAAACAAAAACTGCGCAACCTACTGGTGCTACACCAATAGTTCTTTCGCCGACACCAAGTTCTTCAAGGACTTCTGCGACTAATCGATGAATAATTCCATGTGTGCACCCAGGACAGTAGTGGAATTCTTTATCAGTTAAAAGTTTTGTTTTCTCAAATACTATTGCCATTATTTTTCACCCCCGAGTACTTTCTTAGCAGCTTCCACAACGCCTGCTGGAGTTGGGAACATTCCACCTGATCTGCCATAAAAATGCACAGGTTTCTTGCCAACAACCGCCAATTTAACATCTTCTACCATTTGTCCCATGCTCATTTCTACTGACAAAAATGCTTTTACGCTTGATTCATTTGCTA
>CAYZED010000020.1:8304-49530 GCA_964477445.1 uncultured Clostridiaceae bacterium
CCATCTGTTGCCCAATTTTTTTCAGGCAAAACTCTCTTTGGCATTTCGACAAATTCCACAGGCTCCATCATTTGTCCAATCATTCCATCAGCCATTATCATAACTGGTATTCTATATTGATCTGCTATATCAAAAGCTTCTTGAGTAAGATTAACTGCTTCTTGAACACTGCTTGGAGCAAGTACATATAATCTGTAATCTCCATGCCCTCCACCTTTAGTAGCTTGGAAATAATCTGATTGAGCTGGTTGAATTCCACCCAAACCAGGGCCGCCTCTAACTACATTAACAATTACCGTTGGAAGCTCAGCGCCCGCAATATATGATATTCCTTCTTGCTTTAAGCTTATTCCTGGTGAAGACGATGATGTCATAACCCTAACGCCTGTTCCAGCAGCTCCATAAACCATATTAATCGCAGCTACTTCTGACTCAGCCTGTACAAAACATCCACCAACTTGTGGTAATCTAAGTGACATATATTCTGGGATTTCATTTTGTGGTGTAATAGGGTAACCAAAGAAATATATGCAGCCCGCTTTAATCGCAGCTTCTGCTATCGCTTCATTACCTTTCCATAACTCTTTTGCCATTTCTAGAACCTCCTACAATCTCTCAACTGTGATTACACAGTCGGGACAAATTCTTGCACAAGAAGCGCAACCAGTACATTTTTCCATTTCTACTACTCCAGCTGGATGATAACCTTTGTCATTAATTCTGGTTTTGTCTAGTGCGACAATTTTGAATGGACACACTGTAGTACACAGTTCACAGCCTTTACACAGATTTTCATTAAAACTTACTCTGCCTGCCATTTTTTCTCCTCCAATTATTCTTATTTAAATTATTCTCGCTTAGAATTAGTGTATTATTCTTCCCAAGGTTTTTTCATATAAATATCTACCGGGAAAATTTCACCCTCCAAGCCTTCTGGCAATTGAGAGATTAATTCTCTAACAACAGTGTTATATCTAATCGGCAATCCAGTCACTTCTGAAACTTTTTTTGCCAATTCATAACCTTTAATTATTTCAGCTACCGTAGTATCTCCACATAAGTGTGTGTTATTAATTAGTGCTGTAAATTTTTGTCTTGAAGATATTTCAATCGCCTTCAAATAGTTCACAGCTCCTTCTACATCTGCTGTTTGATGCCTGTTAGCGTTCAATACAAAAAACATATCATATGGCTCTATATCAAGATACTCATGATATCTTCCCAGTGTTCGAGCTCCTACACTATCTCCCCCCACATCTAGTACAACTTCCCATGATTTATCCTGCATTAAGGTATAAACCTCTGGTGATACTGATGGAACGTCTAAAGATGCACCCTTGCGCATAGATCCAATAACTCTTATTCCATATTCATTCAATTCAGTTTCTTTTTCTCTTGAACGAAAATATGGATTTACTACATCAAGATCAGCTATAGCTGTCTTTTTCCCATCTTTCGCAAGCATAATGGAATAATTTACAGCAAATTCTGTCTTCCCACTTCCATAATGGCCTGCGATAATTCTAATTCTCTTATCTTTATACATTGATACTCCAATCCCACAAACTGCACAGGTTCTTTCTATCCACAAATCAATTTATGCGTATACTTTCCCTGCTTCTTCCCCTCTTAAAACCCTAAGTCCGCCTTCTGCTAAAGCAGACAATTCATCTTCACCTGGATAAGCCATAACCGTTGAAATAAATGAAACTCTGTCAGAAATCCATTTAACAAAGTTTTTATCATAAGCAAGTCCGCCTGTAATAATTATAGCATCAACTTTGCCTTCTAACACAGCAGCGCAAGCACCAATTTCTTTGGAGACTTGATAAGCCATAGCTTCATATATCAATATTGCTTCTTTATCGCCAGCTTCAACTCTTTTTTGTACTTCTCTACCATCATTTGTTCCGAGATAAGCCACGATTCCACCGTTTCCAGTAACCTTTTTCTTCATTTCAGCTAATGTATATTCACCCGAGTAGCAAAGCTTCATAAGCCCGCCAACTGGTATTCCGCCAGTTCTTTCAGGCGAAAATGGTCCATCTCCATCAAGTGCATTATTTACATCAATAGCTCTACCTTTTTTATGGGCTCCAACCGAAACACCGCCACCTAGATGAGCCACTATTAAATTTAATTCTTCATATTTTTTGCCAATATCTTTAGCTGCTCTTCTGGCCACTGCCTTCTGATTTAGTGCATGGAAAATACTGATTCTTTCAATTTCCGGCATACCAGATATTCTAGCTAATGGTTCCATTTCGTCAACAACGACTGGGTCTACTATAAAAGATGGGATATTTAGACTATTAGCAATTTCATTAGCTATCAAACCACCTAAGTTAGAAGCATGTTGTCCCATTTTTGAATTTTTTAAGTCCTCTATCATTTTTTCATTAACAGGGTAAGTTCCTCCTTCCATAGGTTTTAACAATCCACCTCTGCCTACAACCATGCTAAGTGATTCAATTTCAATACCTTTTTCTTTTACCGCACTTAGAATTACGTTCTTTCTAAATTCGTATTGGTCGATGATTGAATTAAATGGCGCTAGTTCTTCGTTTGAATGCCTTAACGTTGTTTCCATTATTATTTTTTCATCTTCGAAAACAGCAATTTTTGTGGAAGTTGAACCGGGATTAATAATTAACGATCTGTAGATTTTTGACATGTAGTCCTCCCAAAATTTAATTAAGATTTATTTGATATAAACAAAGCGACACGCTAATTTGTTTGTGAGATAAATGTAGCGAATCGGCCTTATGCCTGCGTTTATTCTTTGCAAGCCATAAGTACTCCAATGGCTATAGAATTTAATTTTGCTTCATCAGAATCTGCTCTGGATGTTAAAACCACTGGGGCTTTGGCACCAACAATAACTCCTGCATTTTTTCCTCTCGCAAAGAAAACCATAGATTTATATAAAACATTACCAGCTTCAATGGTCGGAACAGCTAGTATATCGGCCAGTCCAGCTATAGGATGATCCATACCTTTATGCTTTGCTGCTTCTAGAGATACTGCATTATCTAAGGCAAAAGGTCCACCTACTATGCACTCTGGCAGCCAGCCATCTTTATTCATTTTTTCAAGTTCCGCTGCATCAACTGTAGCTTGCATTTTAGGATTAACCTTTTCAACTGCAGCTAAAATTGCTATCTTTGGATTTTCGTTTCCAAGTGCTTTTGCGACTTGTACAGCGTTCTCAACAATTTGTTTCTTTTGTTCAAGTGTCGGAGCTAGGTTCATCGCTGCATCTGTAACATAAAACAATCTGTTATACCCTTCTATTCCAAAAACAGCTACATGCGATAATACATTCCCTGTTCTCAGCCCTATCTTTTCATCTAGGACAGCCTTTAATATAACGGAAGTATCGACTAACCCCTTCATAACAAGATGTGCTTTGCCTGATGAAACCAATTCCACAGCTTTATAGCAAGCTTGAGTTTTATCTTTCTCGTCAACAATTTCCATCCCTGTAATATCTACTTTTATTTCAGATGCAATCCTTATTATTTCGTCTTTGTCGCCCACAAGAATTATATCTGCAATTTTTAGTTTTTTAGCATTTGATACTGCATGAAGAACTTCAATATCCTGTGCTACTGCTACAGCAATTGTTTTTGGACCTTTTTTCGCTGCCATCTCAAGGATCTGGTCAAAGGAATCTATCATTTAAAATGCCCCTTCTTTCAAAATTTATAGTTTGTTAAATTTATACCTTACAACTTGATATAACCAAGCAATTTCTGTGCCATATTTTCGAATTTTCGTTCTTATAGCTAAATAATTGAATTTTATTCGTAATCTGTACAATATAGCCGCATATAAAAAGAACACTATACCATATTAGATGGTATTTACCATCCGATTTATGGATATTAGTGTAAAACATCAAAGCTATACAGATATTTTATCGATTCTTTGCAATAAATTGCGTGCACGCGATTGCAAAACTGATTCACCAAGAGTTATACTTTATTAATTCTATTCTGAGCGCTGTAAATGATAATTTTCGTGCATTTATTTGCACGAAATCTAAAGTTTTTTGAAAAAAGAGTGCTTTCTTGTATCAAAAAACGAAAATCGAGGGTAGCACGGGGGCTCCCTCGATAAAAGTGTGTAACACTTTTGTTCATCGAATCAATTATATGTCTTTTTTGCGAAATGGTCAACAACCAATTTTATAAACTTGTAGCTTTCTGTAATTTCAAGCGTATTTTTATAATAAACAGCATTTCTTATGAATCGATTTGTAATTAGTTCATGTAATTCCATCATCGTGTGCATTTTGACCATTTCGCTACTCACAATACCATCAAATACGAAAATCAAACAAATAAAATCATGAATAACTGGATTACTCATCATTTTTTGTCTTAATGCTTTCGGTATTCCTTCGATACTTGCTACATAATTGCATACTTCCATTGTCTTATTATTCAGTTTATAAGGCTTTCTCAACGAATTTAGTAAGCAATTGTTATGAGCAGCAGCATTTCTAATACATTTAATTGGAAATATTAGATTATGCATAGACTTTTTATCTGGATATTTATTGTAGTAGTATTTATAAAGATTAGCAACGTCTCCAAAAGACAAAACCTCGATAATGTTCCATATAGCAAAATCATCTTCATACTTTCGGATGAGATCCGAGCACATATTATTATTCTTCTTGTGCGATAATTCCACTAATACTCTTGGTTTTTTAAGCACCCACTCTTGAACGAGATTATATCCATCCTCTAAGGAGTTCTCACTCACATCGTTTAATAGTTTTAATTTTAAAAAGTGTTCTAGATCAAGTGATGCTTTAATTATAAATTTTCTCAGATGCATATCTAAAGTGGATATATCCTGCAAATAGGCAAATTCCAACGCTATGTATTTGCCCTTATTATCTCCAGTCGCATATTTATCGTAATTTTTGGCAAACGACTTTATCTTAAAATAATAGTTATTAGACATCAAAAATAAACGGGCAGAATCTTCTGAAACTATATTAAATTGTATCCCTTTATAATCGCGCATATGCGAGACTTGTTCATCAATATTTAATTTTGTTCGTTTCACTTATTCGCCTCCCATCTTTTGTCATATGCTACCATAATATCAGATTAGTTTACATATAATAATTTCAGTTTCTTTTCAAATTCACTTTTGCTCACTCTCAAAAGCGCAAAGACTTCAGGTTTCACAAATATTTTTTTTGATCCACCTATAACATCATATGCGTACATCGAAGCTATATTAACTGCTGCTACTAGTTCTTGATTAATGATATTTGGATTCAAAGGGTTATGATGATAAAGACCCACTTCAACTATTGCAAATGGAAGTTCCCACCATTTCATAAGATACCCGCCTACCTCTTGATGTGTCACTCCATAAGATTCGAGTTCTTTTTCCAAAAATTCATCACTAAATAGATTGTCAACATCATTCAATCCAATATATGTTTCTTTATATAGATGTATCATAAAAATTATACCTATATTATGCAATAGCCCTGCTGAAAATGCTTCTTCTGGCACCTTTTTGTTTAGAATCTTTTCATAAATAAAATGTACCAATCTATTCGTGACAAATGCTAACTCCCATTCATTCGCTACTATCTTCGATAATTTTTTTGAAACGTTTAGGCTCTCCATTATTGCTGTTCCAATAATTAAACTCCTAATATTCTTCATCCCAATATATACAATTGCGTTTTTTATCGAACCAGTTTTTAATCCATAGAAAGAAGAATTCACTACATGTAGGATTTTTGTTGTAATAACTTGGTCTTTTTCTATTTCGTTTGTTATTTTTTGGAAATCTTCATCTTTCTCAATCATTTGCAAAATTTTCTGATAGCTAGCTCTTATGGTGGGTATCTCATTCGCATTGTTGATTTGACTAAAAAGGTTTATCTCTTTAAGCACTTTTTCTGTCTCAAAAATTTGGGCGATAATTTTTACAAAATTGTCATTATTCCATGGCTTATGTAAGTAGATTTTTGCAACATTGTTTTGGATAGCCTTGAAAACCTTCTTCTGGTCGATATCCCCACTCAGGATAATTCTTGATGTTTCTGGAAAACGCTCTTTAACGATGGATAAAAATTCGTAACCATCCATTGTTGGCATTTTTATGTCGCTAATTATCATATCGAAGTTACTTTCTTCTAGTTTTTTAAGAGCATTTTCGGCGCTATCAGCTGATTCAACTAAATAATTAGTATCAACAAAAACCCTCATTAATGAGTTGCGAATATTTTGTTCGTCATCAACTATCAGTATCTTTCTCAATTGATTCATCTATTTCCACATCCTCAACCGCTTTATTATTAATATCCGTAATATTTTCATCTAAATCAATCTCTGTCTTTGCATTATTATTTGTTTTATGTTTTATATAATCTACTAACGCAACAGGACCTCTAATAATTTTTCTGTATATATATAGAACTCCATTTTTATCTGGTCTGACTCTCCAATCAATCATCATAATTTTTCCGTCAATAATTTCAATCCCTGTGATACCTCGTGGGTGAACACAGCAACCTGTATTGAAATAAGGCAAATCATCTTTCCCCGCAAATTTCGGCCTATGTGTATGGCCACAAATCATAACAATTTGCTTTTTTTCATTCCATTTATTAAAGTTTCTTTCTATTTTATGCTGTTTTAAAACATTTTTGGCAGGGCTTGCAGGATTTCTGAAACCAACGACGTGCATAAACCTCCAGAAATATCTCACCAAAATCATCGAGATCCACTCTAGTTGGTCATTCATAAGATCGCCTTGATGTCCATGAACTAAAAAAATTTCCTGTCCCGTAACTTTATGTTTCAAAATTATGCTCTCGTATATTATAATGCCTGGGAAAAGTTCGCTTTGACACTCTAAATAATCATCGTAATAAGTAAAAAAGTTTTCTTTAACAAAACGTTTATCTTTCAAGTTACTATTATGATTCCCATAGAGCATAAACAGTCTTCCTGCTCTGTACATTTTGTTTAATAGATAATAAATATCACTGTGAGCTGATCTTATATGAGAAAAATTCGCATGTTCCCAAAGTTCATCTCCATCGCCTAGCTCAATATAAGTGTATTCTTTCTTATAGTACCTTCTCAAAGCATGATAATAAGTGCTTTGGTTATGAGCAAATTCATCCGAGAAACTATTATCTCCCCTATGTACATCACTGAAAAATATAAACCTTGATTCATCATCAAACTCAATAACTTTTGCGTTGTTATAGGCTTCATCAAGTCTTTTGTCTGTATTCATGAATACATCATCTCCTAATGTAGTAGTCCGTTTCAGTATAAACGCGATTTCATTTTAGCAAAATATACTCTCTAAATTCTATGCTAAATTATACTTTTCTAATTTATAATACAAGGACCTAATCGATATACCAATACTTTTTGCGGCTTCGGTTTTATTTCCATTTGTGTCTACCAAGACTTGTGACAAAAAATCCTTTTCCATATCGCCAATAAATTTATCAAGTGTGAGCCCCGGTTTATATAATTGTGATTCAGTATCTATTTCGCTTTCATCTTCATCATTTCTCTGTTTTTCAAAGCCTGATAGATGTTTCAATAATATAAAATTCTCATTATTCCTCATGTTAATTATCGCTCTACCTATTACATTTTCTAGTTCTCGAATGTTCCCTGGCCAATTATATTTTCTTAATGCCATAATTGATTCGGGTTGAATCCCCTTAACATTTCTTCCATATTGTTGATTATATTTTGAAACAAAAAAATCACTAAGGTCTGAAATATCATTCTTTCTATTTCTTAACGGAGGAATTTTTATTGGATAAGCATTTAGTCTATAGTATAAATCACCTCTGAATCTTCCATTTTTTATCAGAGTTTCTAAATCCGCATTTGTAGCCGTTATTACTCTTACATCTACAGATATTGACTTTGTTCCACCAACTCTTACGAATTCTTTTTCTTGAAGAATTCTGAGCAACTTCGCTTGAGTACTGTTCTCTAATTCTCCAATTTCGTCTAAGAATATCGTTCCACCATTGGCTTCCTCAAAGAGACCTTTTTTCCCACCTTTTCGTGCACCAGTGAAAGAGCCCTCTTCATAGCCGAAAAGCTCAGATTCAAGCAATGAGCTTGAGAGTGCGGAGCAGTTAACTCTAACAAACTGTTTATACTTTCTTTCGCTGGCGTTATGTATGGAATGAGCAAATATCTCTTTCCCTGTTCCGCTCTCACCTCTTAAGAGAACCGTAACAGGGGTTTCTGCTGCTCTTTTCGCCTTTTCAATAGCTTGCTTCAGATTATTATCATGCCCTATGATGTCATCAAATGTGTATTTAGCTTCAAGTTTTCTTATTATTTCTTTTGCTTGTCTTAATTCTGTGGTAAGTTTAGCTATTTCTGTCAAATCGTATAGCGCAGCTACACTTCCCTTAAGAATTCCATCAACAATAATAGGAGCGGCACTTGCCAAAACTTCTTTTTTATTTGGCCCAACTCTCAGAAAAGACCCTTTTACTGGTTTTCCTGTCTTTAAAACCTTTAGTAAAATACTCTCACCCTCTGAAATATCAGTGCTTGCAGGTTTTCCTATTACATCTTTTTCTGTGAAACCAGTTATTCTAGTATAAGCAGGATTTATCATTACTCCTATGCCTTTTTCGTCCACGACGCTGATGGCATCTTGTGTAGAATTAATGACTGCTTTAAGCATACTTTGAACTTCTTTAATATTCACTAGTTCTGCCGCTAAAATGAGCATTTCTGTTATATCTCGAAACATTGCCATTGCGCCGACAATATCCCCTTTTTCGTTTCTTAGTGGTACTCTACTCGTAATGATCTTAATATTACCTAAATCTTGCGTTCTATCAAGTTCTGCGACTCCAGATTTAAGTACAATGGGCAGCCTTGTGTCTTTAACTATGTCATTTACATTTTTCCCTATTACATCTTCCTGTTTAACTCTCAGCAGCTCTGCTGCAGCTTTATTAAAAGTAGTAATTATCTCATCTCGATTTATTACCACTATGGCATCATGTGTTGAATTTAAAATCAGTTCAATTTCTTTTTCCATATTTCCTCCCTAAGACTGAGAAGTAATGCGACTTCGCCGCTTTCTATAAAGGTCTTGAATATTTTTTCATAAGAGCTTCGGCGCACTTTATCCCGTCTACTGAGGCACTTACAATTCCGCCTGCATATCCAGCACCCTCACCAGACGGATATAAATTATCGATATTTATAGATTTATGGTTTTCGTCCCGAAGAATTCTTACTGGTGCTGAAGTTCTGGTCTCAACACCTGTTAAAAAGCCATTTCCTGAAACAAAACCTTTAATTTTTTTCTCAAATTCACTAAGACCTTCGCGAAGTGTAGAAATTACATAGGTTGGTAACACATTCTCTAAGTTCGCAATTTTTAGCCCTGGTTTATAAGATGGACTTAACTCTGTTTTTTCCGTTTCTCTGTTTACCATTCCCATAAATGACTTAATAGATTGTCCAGGAGCAAAAAATTCACCGCCCCCATATTTAAAAGCCATTCTTTCCCAATGTCTTTGGAACTCTATCCCTGCTAATAGTCCCTCCCCAAAATCACTAGGGTTCACATTAACGACAATAGCGCTATTTGAGTTTTTCGAATTTCTTTTATATTCACTCATACCATTTACTACAACCTGACCATCTTCACTACTAGCTGCCACTACATATCCACCAGGACACATGCAAAAGCTATACGCCGATCTACCAGATGTCTTACTTCTCATTGCGAGTGAGTAGTCTGCTGCACCTAATTTTGGATGTGATGCATAATTCCCATACTGCGAACTATTTATTAGATCCTGTGAGTGTTCTATTCTTAACCCTATAGCAAACGGCTTAGGTTCCATCGCCACAGCCCTATCTTTAAGCATTTCATAAGTATCTCTTGAACTATGCCCGATTGCTAATATTACAGCCCCAACATCAATTATGTCATGTTCATTTTCAACCTTTTTAGTGTTCAAGCTATCCTTTTTTGTCTTTTCAATTCTTATAGATTTAATTGTTCCATTTACTATATTTAAATCTACTAACTTAGAATTAAACAGTATTTCTCCGCCATTAGTAATTATTTCCGCTCTAATATTTTTAACTACTGATCTTAAGATATCTGTACCTATATGTGGTTTATGTGAATACTCTATTTCCTTCGGTGCTCCCATTTTAACTAAAGTTTGAAACACTTTGTCACACCGTGAATCTTTGATTCTAGTGGTTAGTTTTCCATCAGAGTATGTTCCCGCTCCACCTTCCCCAAATTGTATATTTGAGTCTTTATTAAGTTTCCCTGTTGCAAAGAATGTTTCGACTGAAGAATCTCTTTCTTCAACTTTTTCGCCACGCTCTATAATCAAAGGTTTGTATCCATTTTTTGCTAATTCTAAAGCAGAAAACATACCCGCAGGTCCCGAACCTATTACAACAACTCTTCCGTTTAACAATTGATCTCCAAAAAAAGCATTTATATCGTTATTGTAAGAGTACTCTTTTATATCATCACTAAATGAATCGATCCATTTTTTTATAAGTTTTTTTTCACTCTTAATGTCAACTAATAAGTTATATATAAAATGAATTTGTCCTTTATTTCTAGCATCAATTGAGCGACGCAATATCTTTATAATATTGATATCACTTGGACTAATGTTAAGTTTTTTTCCAATCTTTATTCCAATTTCTTGTTCGTCGTCATCTAGCCCTAATTTTATATTTCTAATTTCAAGCATTTTTTTCCCTATCACTAATTTTTCTTAATTCTTACATCCACTGTATCAGGAGTAACTGAAATGATTTGATAGTCTTTTGGTATCTCCCACCTAACTTTCATTCTAAAATCACCCTCAATAACACCAGTCATATCAATATAACCTTTAACTACAGTCTCCGAATTGTTTACTATACTATCTGCCCCTGTAATCTTGAAAACAACTTCCTGTGGTGGTACATCTACCAAATATCCTTCTTTAAGATTTCTAATTTCCAATGTTGTTTTAAAATCTTTGGTAATTATTTTTTCAACATTAATCAAGACTTTTACAATAGCTTCTTGATCTGATAGATAAACATCAGGTGGTAGTATAAGCCGAACAATTCTTTCAACTCTTCCATTAATGTTTTTTATATCAATTTTTTCTGTTTTTATTTCTGTAAGGCCTTCCAAAGCGCTGGTTTTTCCGGTTAAACTAATATATCTAGGATAAGCTGTATTCTCTATAAGAACATATCCCTCTGGTACCTTACCCATTATCTGCGGCATGATATTTACCAATTTAACTGGACCAAGACTCATGGACACTCTAACTGCCTTAGGAGATATATTTAATTCGCTAATTTCTTTGCCTTCGTCATTATATATTATTACAGGAAGTTCCTTATCTGTTTCTCCCGAAATTTGAGATATATCGATTATTACTTCTGCCTTTGTTGCTGTTCTAACAATACTCTCGGCGCCAGTTATAGAAATTTCAGCTGGCGATATTTTATTAATTATTGGTGCATAACCTTCTTGAGTTTTTCCCTTAGTTCTATAAATTACTTTCATATTCAAATTAATTTTGTTATCCAAAGTTAATTTAATAGATTTTTCTGACTGTTCAACTAGTTCAACTTTAGCTGGATAACCAGAAATAATAATATTCGCTTCAGTAACTCCCTTTACTTTTACACCCTGCAAATCAGCTTTTGCAGAAATATCACTTGTCTTTATCTGATTAAGATCATCTTGATTACCTTTAAATTTAACTATAACATTTAAATTGTTAATGTTATTCATTAACATCAAGTCATTTTTATCGATGTATTCTGAATTTAAGACTTTGATAGGTATATCATAACTTCTAGTAACTATAGGGTTCTGCTCAGAAACTACATAATACCAAAGTAAAAGAGCGAAAAAAACCGAAATGAATATTTTTGCAAAATCAATATAATATTTATTTTTCATCATCTTCACCTCTTTTAAAGCCACGCAAATTAGGCCTTATATCTTTAGGTATTAAGTTTTCTTTTATCATTTGACTAAGAGCCGTGGCATCAAGATAACGTGTTATCTTGCCCTCGATCGCCAGCGACACAACACCTGTTTCTTCAGAGACAATAATTACTATACAATCTGATATTTCTGATATGCCTAGCGCCGCTCTATGACGGGTTCCAAGATCTTTGCTAAGACGTGAATTCTGAGAAAGTGGCAAGTAACAACTTGCAGCAGCAACTCTATTTTTCCTTATGATCATTGCACCATCATGTAGTGGTGTATTAGGTACAAAAATGTTTTCAATCAGTCTGCTTGATACTACTGCATCGATAGAAGTCCCAGTTTCAATATATTCATTTAGTCCAATTTCTCTTTCTATAATGATTAATGCGCCTGTATTAATACGTGACAAATCACCAGTGGCGGCAACTATTTCTTCCACTAGTTTTTCTTTGGCTTCATCACTAATATCTTTCCCGGAAAAAAACTTCCCTCTGCCCAGATGCTCTAAAACTCTTCTAAGTTCAGGTTGAAAAATAATTAGTATTGCTATTACGCCAACTGTCATTGTGTTTTTTAGTAACCAGTAAACCGCTTGTAGTTGAAGGACGCGACTTAGCTGCGTCGCTATCCAAAGAAGTACAATCCCCTTGATTAGCTGTTCTGCTCTTGTTTCTTTAACAACGCCTATCGATTTATAAATTATAAATGCAATTATGGCAATATCCACGTAGGTTTGCCACATTTTTAAATATGGTATTAGATCAGCTAGTCCCCCCATTAAAATCACTTCCTCGAAAATCAATTATATTAAAAGAATACATGTGTAAATATTTGGTCAAAAATTATTAAAGCTCCTAGTATTGAAACGTATATTGCAAAACCATTCAAGTTCCCTTTTCTAATTATTTTCATCATATATCTAACAGATAGAACACCAAACAAAAAAGCAAAAACAAATCCTAAGAAAATCGGCCAAAACGTCATTCCCGCCCCATCTACATTACCATTAGATAAAGGTGCACCTAAAACATCTTTTGATTGAATAACTACCGCTCCTAGTATTGCGGGTATAGAAATTAAAAATGAAAATTTAGCTGCAAAATCTCTATCCATTTTTCTAAAAAGAGCACCCGCGATAGTTAGCCCTGACCTTGATATAGCCGGTAATATGGCTATCCCTTGCATAACGCCTATAAAGAAAGCATCAAAATTGCTTGTGTTCTCAATTTTCTTCTCACCATTTTTCATTCGACTAGCAAAAAACAGAATTAATCCTGTGATAATAAACTCTACGCCTAAGGTCTTTCCGCCTTCAAAAATCTTTTCAATCATATCTTTAAATGCCAGTCCCATAATCGCTGTTGGTATAGTTGCAACAATAATAAGTAATGTCATCTTCTGAAAAGGTTTTTTTAATAGTTCCCAAATATCTTTCCACAAAACAACTACTACCGCAAATAGAGTCCCTAAATGTAAAATAGTGTCAAAGAAAAGTTGAGGTCCCGAAAATCCTATCAGTTTCTGCATAAGTACCAAGTGACCTGAGCTACTTATGGGCAAAAATTCAGTTAATCCTTGTACTATTCCTAAAAAAATTGCTTTTATTATTTCCATTAATTAGTTTTCCTCTCGTATGCAAGTTTTTGCGTATATAATAATTATATACTAAAAGCATTCTTATGTGTTGATTAAAAAATACATTTTCTGCATTTTTGAGCAAAAAAAATGCCTTCACGGCATTTATAGAAAAAGTAATACTATGCTTCAGATAATACTATGCTTCAGATAATACTATGCTTCAGACAATGAACGCTCGTGACTTTCATCAAGATTTTTTCTCTCTTTGATAAATAAGAACGCCGCTAGAGCAGAAGCGCTAAAGTCAGAGACCGGTCCCGCTACCCAAATTCCCATTAAACCAAAAAAATTTGGCAGAATCAAGATTAAAGGTATTAAAAACAAAACTTGCCTAGTTAAACTAAGTAGTATAGCTCTTCCAGCTCTTCCGACTGATTGAAAATAATTCGTAATTATAATTTGGAATCCCACTAGAGGAATCATAAGCATAAATATTCTTATTCCAACTCCACCTATTTTCATTAATTCCGCATCATTATTAAAAGTTGCAATTATTTGATGTCCGAATATTTGAACAGTTAAAAAGCCCACTACACAAATTGTTGTAGCTGCTATCGAAGCTAACATCAGCGCACGTTTAACTCTATCAAATTTTCCAGCCCCATAATTATATCCAATAATTGGTTGTGCGCCCTGATTGATGCCGAAAATCGGCATAAGTATCATTAGATTAGTCCTGCTAATTACACCCATAGACGCTACTGCCATTGCACCACCATAAAACATAAGACTATTATTGAAAAGCAATGAAGTTACGCTCGCTGACAATTGTAACAAAAACGGTGATAGCCCAATACTGAATATTTTCTTCGCCGTCCGTCCTTCTATCTTTATATGGTCAAGTTTTAGTTTTAAATGACTTTTACCAAAAGTAAAATGATATAAAATATAAAGAGATATTATGGCCTGAGTGCTAATCGTTGCAAGAGCTGATCCAACTATTCCCCAATGAAAAACAAATATAAATAATGGGTTTAAAATAGTGTTCGCTAAAGAAGAAAAAAGCATTGTCAACATACTAGTCACTGGGAATCCTTCTGCTCTGATAATATTATTCATGCCAAAAGAGAAAAACTGAAATACTGACCCTATTAGTATAACTGTCATAAAAGATTTTGCGTAATTAAAAATCTCAGCAGTTGCTCCTAAAAAAACCAAAATATTATCAAGAAATAATAGGCCTATAAATGTAAATGCAAAACCTAGTACCACTGTCAGTGCTACCGCTCCGCCAAGAATTTTTTCGGCTTCATTTTTATCGCCTCGTCCAAGTTTTATTGAAACCATAGCTGTAGCGCCAATGCCAACTAGCATTCCAAACGCTAACATCGATATCATAATAGGATTGACTATTGTTACTGCGGTTAACGCTAATGAACCAACTCCTCTACCCACAAAAATGCTATCTACAACATTGTATAGAGCATTTGCTATCATAGCAATTATTGCTGGAATAGAAAACTCCATCAAGAGTTTCCCGATCGGAGCCTCGCCCAATCTCTTTGATCTATCAACCTTTTTTTCCATTAAAAAACTTCTCCTATTATGATTTTTTGATAATTAAGTCTTAATTATCCGTGAAAATAGCAAGTTCGTGCAACGCTCTAGTACAGGAAATATATTTCAGTCTTTTTTCTAATAGTTCATCTCCATATACTTCAAAGCCTTTATCAACAAATATAACACAATCAAATTCAAGCCCCTTTACTAAATTTGCTGCTATACAAACAACTCCTTTAATAAAGCTACCATCTTTCTCCGTAATTAATTTTGTGTCAATGCCTCTTTTTTTCAAAAGTCTAGATATATCAGTAGAAACCTTATCTGTCGCAGTAACTATGGCAATTGAACCATATTTTTTATCAACCCACTTTAAAATCAGGTCTTCAACATCGTTAATCATATCAGTACCAGCATTTCTAAAGTATTTCACAGCTTCTCCGTGTCTTAAAACTGCTTCTGGCTTAGATATTCGATTATCACCAGTCTCATGATATTTAATTGAGGCATCCATAATTTCAACAGTGTTTCTATAGCATTTTATCAATTCCAACGTTTCTGCTTTCCCTGCAAAAACTTCATTATTCAATTCATCCCATCCTGAGACACTTCTATATCCGTGAATTCCTTGTGCTAAATCCCCCAAAACTGTAAAAGATGAATCCTTAATAGCAGTTTTTAAAGTTAAGAGTTGTAACAAACTAAAGTCCTGTGCTTCATCCACAACAACATGTTTAACCTCGGTTTTTTCACTTACGCCGGTTATTTTATTGTTTAAATATAGTAAAGGTGCTAAATCTTCATAATCAACCTTACCCGTATCAAGAACTCTTTTTGTTTCTATGTATAATTCTTTTAAATCTTTGTCTGAAATATTGTTCTCGACTCCATCTTTTGCCATTTCAAAAAAGAAGTTTTCTGATACAAATAAATCTTTATAAAACGCCAGGGCATTCTTGCCTTTTCCCCATGAGATATATTCATTTAATCCAACTTTGTAAGCTTCATCTACTTGCTTTAAAAGAGAATCTCGATTTTCATATACTCTATAAGCCAATACTTGACGTTCCTTATCATCCATACCTGAAGCTTTAAGCTTCTTTATTCTTTCAGTTGACATCTTTTCAGCATTATTCTTAAGCCTTAGTACAAGTCTGTCTCCACGGCTTTTAAAATGTTTCGTTATTTCAATAAGTCTTTTTTCCAACGGTAAATTGGAATAAACGCCATACAAAAGTTCCATAGCAGCTTCTCTAGTCATTATATTATGAGTACCAATTGATAAGGATTTGTTGGGAAAAATACGCTCCTCTAAGTGTTTAACATATCTATCAAGAATTTCTTTAAATTCTAGACTTCCCTTAAAGCCTGCTATTCTTGAATTTTTTTGCCATAAGTCTAAATCAATAACACCCACAGCCAATTGTCTTAATCTATCACCGTGCTCCGCAACCTTAACTTTCCCTAGCATACTAACGGCAAAATCCTTAAATGTAGTTTGTTTAGCTTCATCCGTCCCAAGTTCTGGTAATATCTCGGAAATATAGTCGAGAAAAAACTTGTTTGGAGCTAAAATCATGAAGTTTTCTGGCTTCATTGTTTCTTCGTTATGATAAATTAGCCATGCAATTCTATGCAGAGCGATAGTTGTCTTTCCACTTCCCGCTGCACCTTGTACAATAAGCGGTGTATACATTTCAGCCCTTATCACCTGATTTTGTTCTTCTTGAATTGTAGCGACAATTTCTTTTAGCCTACCCTCTGAAGTCATACTCAAAGATTTCTGCAAAAAGTCATCACTCACCGTAACATCTATATCACGAATTTCTTCGATTTCTCCATTTTCAACTATTATCTGTCGTTTAAGTGTGACCTCTCCACTTATTTCACCACATGGTGAATTATAACTAGCTTTCCCAATACGAGAATCATAATAAAGATTAGAAGCAGGTGCTCTCCAATCCATAATAACAAGGTCTTGATCTTCTTCTCTTAACAAGCCTGTTTTCCCAATATAATAAACTTCTTCTTGACCATTTTCTTCAGTAAAATCTACTCTACAAAAATAAGGCTTCTTCCTAGCTTTCTTGAGATTCTTCAGTCTCGTGTCATTTCTTTCGAGGAGCATGGACGATACCATCATTTCCACAAAAGCTTGACTGTTATCGCCGTTTCTTTTCTTTCTTAAAGTTTCCATAGTTCCGCTTAGTCCTTCATTCCCTGATCTGGACCTAGAAAGCGCCTTAGTAACTTCTGAAACTGTATAGTCCAGTCGTTCCTTTTCTTCTAAGTAGTCATTATGAATCATAGTCCACCTCCTTCGAATATTAGAACCCTCCTGATTTCAGGAGGGTTCTGTCTTAGTGCAGCTGCATTTTTAATTTTAAAACTATATTCTTCAGCTCTTCCATTACCATATATTTCTTCTGTGTGTAGAGCTTTTTCCCGTTTAGCCGACTCACATATTTTATTTTATATTTCTTATCAAAAATCCTCTCATATTCTCGAGGATTCTTCCTGAGCTCGCTCTCCATAAGCCACCTCCAATTCTCCTGAACATTTTAATGCTATCACTTTAAGGTGTTATTGTCAAGAAAGCGAGTTTTTTTAAAACCTTCCACTCGAGCCACCGCCGCCGCTAGAACCTCCACCTCCACTTGAACCTCCGCCGCCCGAGCCTCCAAAGCCACCACCTCGTCCACCTCTGTTCATTCTTATTATCAATATCAATACGTTAAATATTCCTCTCCACATGGCTCTATTACTCCAATATCTGCTTCTCCAATTAATTAAAGATAGAATAAATGGTGTAAAAAAAATAAGCAGAATCATACCAAGCGCAAACATGCCTTGAAAATCACTATAATTATTCGGTGCCGGGGTAGTAACATTTTCATTATAGTTATTTCCAATATCCGAATTTGAATCTGTTGGGTTGTTTGCAAGTCCTCTTGCTGTATACAAAATATCTCTATATTCGATCAATGTTCCTTTGAAAAATCCTGCATAATCTCCACTTTTCAAATTTGAGACGTAGTTATTCATAACTCGACTAGTTTGAATATCTGTTATATCCCCTTCAATACCAAGCCCAGTATGCGTCCTATATGCCCTATCTTCAACCGATACAATAATTAATATTCCATCGTCTCTCTTAACATCTCCTATAGCCCATTTTGTGAAAAGCTTCTGCGAATAATCTTCAATGGGTTCACCTTCCAGTGAATTAACTGTTACACATACTATTTGAACTCCAATATCACTGTAAATTTTTTCGGCTTCATTCAAAATCAGCGCCTTGTCGTTTTCTGAAATCACACCTGCAAAATCGTTTATGTAGAACTCCTTAGTATAATCAGGGATAACTGGCACAGCTTTCGATTCAGCGAATACCTTAATTGGTATAATAATCTGCACTAAAAATATTAGGAGAATAAGAAACAATATTAACGATGGGTTTATGGATTTCTTTTTAAAAATGTTCATTTCTTCTCTCCAGACTCAATAATTTTAATAATATATAGAAAACTAAAAACTTCCCGACGAACCTCCGCCGCCGCTGGCGCCACCGCCACCGCTAGTTCCACCTCCGCCTCGCGAACCGCCTCCATGAGAGCCTCCGCCATGTGATCCACCACCAAAGTTGCCTCCGAAACTACTGCTTGAACCACCACCATGAGGTGAATTATGATTGCCAAAATTTGAGTTGTTGTTCATATTGTTCATGTTGTTTAGATTGTTCATGTTGTTTAAGTTGTTATGGTTATTGTTTGATGGGTAACGTGGTCCATAAAAACCTCTCATACCGTTCCCTCTACTTCGCCCAAAAATCGATGCAATAATTACAAAAAACACAAATCCAAAGAAAATTAAAGCTATAATATTCATAAATCCAAATGACATTTGATCTACGTACATTGGTTGCGAAGATTGATTTTCGTAAATTATATTATTATCTATCGAGTTATTATCAATAGGTGCATTCTCTACAAGTTGCCCTGATATATTAGCATTGTTTCTATTCGCTAAGAGTCCTTCATATTCGTTTAATGTCCCTTTGAAAAATCCGGCATAATCTCCACTTTTCAGATTAGAAACATAATTACCCATTATTCTACTAGTTTGAATATCAGTTATATCTCCTTCAACGCCCAGCCCTGTCTGTGTTCTGAATTTTCGATCTTCTACTGAAACTATTATTAAAACTCCATCATCTCGTTTAGCGTCGCCAATTCCCCATTTTGTGAATAACTTTTGAGAATAATCCTCAATGGTTTCTCCATCTAATGAATTAATAGTTACACAAACTATTTGGGTCCTAGTATCCGAATTAATTCTTTTTGAAATATCTAAAATATCCATTTCATCCTGATCTTGAATAACATTTGCAAAATCATTTATATAAAAATTCGAGGTTGATTCTGGAATATTTGGAACAAGTTTTTCAACACCAAAAGCTGAAAGCGATATAAACGCCTGTACAAAAACAAACAGGAATGTAATCACCGCAAATAAATATATATTATTCAGTCTTTTTTTATTTTTTACCATTTATGAACCTCCCTTATGCAAATGATTAGTAATCTCCAGATGATCCTCCACCGCCGGAATCACCGCCGCCACCGAAGTCACTGTCTCCAAAGTCGCCACCACCGAAGTCGCCGCTGCCGAAGTCGCCGCTGCCGAAGTCGTCGCCTCCAAAGTTCCCACCATTTAATCCATCATTATCGATAGTTCTATTATCATTCAAATCGTGAATTATTTCATTTACAATAATGCCACCGACAATTCCATTCATCAAATTTTCGGATTGCCTGTTGTCATAATTATCAACTCCATTATTGAAATTATTATTGAAATTTCTATTATACTGATCAGAACCCCGTCTGTACATTTGATTCCTTGCGCCATTGATCATAATTCTAATTATTGAAATAAAGAAAAAGACTGCTATTACTGCCAAAATGAATCTGCCAAAAGCGAATATTAAACCAAGAATAAATCCCATTTTTCCCCTCCGATTTCTTTAGGCCAACTCCTATAAAACAAGCGCACTATCAATTGGTTAGTTTTTCATGAATCCTATGGTTAGTTTTTCAATGAATCCTACTTATTAAAATCAACTGTTGGTACATTTTCTGCTCCACTTTGACTTTGAATATACGGATATTTATCAAGACCAGCCATACTAGCAATCAAGTTAACAAACGGTGCTCTGATTTTTTTGTTATAAACATTAACTACTTCATTGTAATTTTGTCTTGCTACAGAAATTCTGTTTTCTGATCCTTCTAAAGTAATTCTTAGATCTGAGAAGGCTTGATCTTGTTTTAAGACTGGATAATTTTCTTGGAGTACTAACATTTTTCCCATTGCTATCGTTAATGAATTATTCGCATCAATACTCTTTTGCATTTGGTCTGATGTCACTTTCCCACTGTAATTAGCCGATTGGACCTGAGATCTCGCTTCAGCGATCTTTGTGAATATCTCATTTTCAGATTTTGCTTGTTGCTTAACTACCGCAACCATATTAGGTACAAGATCTACTCTGCGTTGATACTGAGCTTGCAAATTACCCCATGAAGCTTGTACATCCTCGTCAAGATTGTTCAAAGTTGTGAAATTCCCAATAGCCCAGACCACAACTAATGCTCCAACGACTGCTAAAATTAATAACCAAAGTCTATTCTTGTTCATTTTTCTTCTCCTCATATTCTTCTCATATTCTTCTCAAAATCATTCTTTAAGATCTTTTTAATAGATTTTTTTACTTCTCTTTTCTAAGTCAAGTTTTCAAATTTAAGTTGATTCAAAGTCTCATACTAGTTTACGTTTATATATATAATATGTCTGTTAATTTCAGTATTTAAACTATCAGTATTTAATCCAGCCTCAATTAATGGCTTGAGATTAAGTACCCAATAAAGGTTTTCACCTATGCCATTAAATTTCTTATCCCACTCAAACATAAAACTATCTCCAAATTCTATCCCAAATCTATCTGTATCTTTATGATACATAATATAATTTCTGTTATTCTTAATCAAAAAAAACAAAAAGTCAGACATCTTAATATTTTTTTTCAAATTAGAAATCTCGCTAAGAGGGAAGTCTTTAAGTAATCTATGAACAAAAAGAGTATTCGTATTCGGTTCATAACTAATTACATTAGATTGAAGCCTCGAAACATTTAATCCTGCTGCAATAAAAGGAGCCGCATCTATGCGCATCCAGATTTTTATACCCGTTATGTTTTCCAACTGCTCGTTACTAATATAGTCAACACCGAATCCATTTGATTCTCCTGAATATATATCCCATGTTTTTAAGCTATTTTTTTCAATTAGTCTGGCTTTTTCATCCGCGGCAATTGCGAAAGATTTTATTCCATATTTTAGAACCACATCAAGAAAACCAAAATTAAACACCTCAAACAAAAGCGCGCATAAGGTAATAATAACCATCACGCCAATAATTGTTTTTTTCATGATTTTTACTCCTCTAATTCTATTTTGCATTATATGGTAACATGTTTTTTTGAAAATGTCTTTTTAACTTCTATATTTTTATGAATCTAAGTCTTAAAGCATTAGTGACAACTGATACTGAGCTCATCGACATTGCTGCGGCTGCAATCATTGGGTTTAGTTTTGGACCGCCAAATGCAAACAACAATCCAGCTGCTATTGGTATCCCTATAATATTGTAAAAGAATGCCCAAAACAAGTTTTGTTTTATATTTCTAACTGTGGCTTTCGAGAGTTTTATGGCCTCTGAAACACCTTCCACACTACTTCTCATTAACACAATATCCGCTGACTCCACCGCAACATCCGTTCCTGTACCTATTGCTATGCCTAAGTCCGCTTGAACCAATGCTGGTGCGTCATTTATCCCATCACCCACCATAGCTACACGCCTTCCTGTCTGTTGAATTTTTTTTATTTCGTTTATTTTATCAGACGGCAAAACATCAGAAATCACCGTGTCTACATTTACTAGTCGACCTATAGCTTCTGCGGTTTTTTTCCCATCCCCAGTTAATATCGCTACCTTAAGCCCCATTTTGTGTAATTCTTTTATTGCGTTAACACTATCAGGTCTGATTTTGTCTGCAATAGCGATTATGCCAATCAATTTGAAAGTATCTGCCTTTTCTAAAACATCTTTGACTGCAATAAATACAATGGTTTTTCCATCATTTTCAAAACTTTCGATATTATTATCAATTTCTTCCACGCTAATATTTTCTATATTATCAAAGACGATTCCGTTTTCCTTCATCAATCTTTTGTTTCCAATTAATACCGAATTGCCTTTGTATTCGGCTATAACTCCATTCCCAGGCAATGCTTTGAAATTACTAACAGAATCCCTATTTTCAATATCATTTATAGCAGGGCACGATGCTAATGCTTCAGCATTTTTCTTAACTATTGCATTTGCTAAAGGGTGCTCGCTATATTTTTCTAGTTCAGCGGCTAATTCCAATACTTCATCAATTTTATAACCTTCTAATGGAATTACATCCGTTACATCTGGTTTCCCATATGTGAGCGTTCCCGTTTTATCAAAAACAACTGTATTGATTTTATGAGCTATTTCTAAGGATTCGCCGCCCTTTATTAGAATTCCCATCTCAGCTCCCCTACCTGTCCCAACCATAATCGCTGTCGGGGTTGCAAGACCTAATGCACATGGACATGCAATGACCATAACTGCAATAAATATCTGAACAGAGAACGCTGGACTTTGACCACTAAAAAACCAGATTAATGATGTAAGAAGTGCTATACCTGTGACAATAGGCACAAAATATCCTGATACAATGTCTGCTAGTCTAGCAATCGGCGCTTTATTTCCTTGTGCTTGTTCAACAAGATTTATTATTTGGGATAAAACCGTATCTCTTCCGATTTTTAAGGCTTTAAATGTTAGTGTTCCTGCCTTATTAATACTCGCACCGACAACAATATCGCCAATGTTTTTTTCTACAGGCATACTCTCACCCGTCAACATTGATTCATCTACTGAAGATGTTCCTTCAACCACAATTCCGTCTGCTGCCATTTTTTCACCTGGTTTGACAAGAACTAAATCATTAAGTTGAACCGCCTCGGCATCAATGGTTACTTGTTTCCCATTTCTAATTACTGTCGCAGTTTTTGGCGTTAGGTTCATTAACTTCTTAATCGCTAATGAAGTCTTTCCTTTAGATACAGCCTCAAAATTCTTCCCTAACATTATTAAAGTGATAATAACCGCAGCGGTCTCGAAATAAAATTCGTCGACTGCAGCAAAATCACCACTCCAAATCCTAATCAAGCTTAATCCACTATATAAGATTGCAGCTGAAGTTCCTAGCGCAATAAGGGTATCCATATTAGGACTACCATGAAATAGTGTTTTAAAACCATTTATATAAAAGTTTCGTCCATTAAATATTACAGGCAAAGTTAAAGCTAACAAAATCAATCCATAAACAAGAGGAAATTGCATTGGTTTCATGAAATCAAAAACTGGCCAATTTAGCCAAGGTATCATAGGTCCCATTGCTAGATAAACTAATGGAATCGTAAAAACCGCTGATACCCAAAACTTAATCCACATTTTATTTAAATCTTTTTCAGATTCTGCTTCAGCTTCTTCTGTCTTCTTGCCTGAACTAGATTTTTTCATATTTTGATTTTCTAAGAAAGCTCCATAGCCAGTTTTCTCAACTTTTTTTATTATGTCTTCGATTTTAACTTTGTTTTCATCGTATTCAACTGTTAATTTTTCGGTCGCTAAATTAACATTCGCAAGTTTTATACCCTCGAGTTTACCAAGAACTCTTTCAATGGCTGCAGAGCATGCCGCACATGACATTCCCGTTATCCTAAATGTACTTTTTTTCATAATTCAACCCTCTAATTCGCGCATACTATTTATAAAGTGCTCTTCAATATTCAAAATTATCTACAACGTTAACTCTAATTATAACATATCTTAATACTCAAAAAAAAAGCGCTGGCCGAAGCCAGCAAAAAAAATATTGGAGTGTTGCATTTTGCGAGTAACTCGTTTTCAAGTTAGACTCACAAGTACATTTTAATCTAAACTTAACATAATGTAAATGAATTTTTTGTTGTTTGTGTACTGTATACAATGTTTAATATTTGTACATTGGCTTAAAATAATGTAGTTATTTCACCACTATATTAATTAAACGGCCTTTAATTACAACAACTTTTATGATTTCTTTACCAACTAAAGAAGTTAAAGTTTCTTCATTATTCATAACAATGTCTTTTATTTCATCATCATTTGCATCTGAAGGTACATTAATTCTAGATTTTACCTTGCCATTAAATTGAATTGCAATTTCAACTTCATCTTTAATCAATGCAGCTTCATCCCAAACAGGCCATTTCTCGAGAAATATTGATTTCTTGTTCCCAAGCAACTGCCACATTTCTTCTGTAAAATGCGGAGCAAAAGGTGATAAAAGCCTCAATAAGTCATTTATGGTTTCTTCAAAGAATGTTGGGTTTTTTGGTGCCATACTCTGTTCGTATTTTATTACGGCATTCAAAAGCTCCATCAACTTAGCTATGCTAGTATTAAATTGGAAAATTTCAGTATCTCTTGTCACACCTTTAATAGAATTATTTCTAACAAAGTTTAGCTCTTTTTCTTCAGCTTTCATGTCTTTATGTTTATTATGCGCTGATTTTATTTCAGACACTCTCTCAACCGCTCTTTCAACTCTACTGAAGAAGCGATTTATGGCCTTGATTCCATCGTCACTCCACGGTCCTCCATCAATATAATTAAACCCAAAACCTAAATAACATCTGAAAACATCTGATCCGAATTCATCAATATATGTATCAGGTGATACTACGTTCCCTCGAGTTTTGCTCATTTTTTCTCCATCTGTGCCTAGTATCGTCCCTTGATGTACTAATGATTTAAAAGGCTCATCAAAGTTCAAATATCCCATATCCCTCAATGCTTTAGTGATAAATCTTGCATATAACAAATGCATTGCCGCATGTTCCGCACCACCAATGTATTTATCGACAGGTAAAAGCTTATTAATCCATTCTGTATCAAAAGGTTTCTCTGTATTTTTGTTATCGGCATATCTTAAGTAATACCACGATGAACAAACAAAAGTATCAAGAGTATCAGGATCTCTTTTCGCATCTCCTCCACATTTTGGACACGCAACATTCATAAACTTATCCGATTTTCTAAGTGGCGATTCTCCATCTGGTGTGAACACTACGTCATGAGGCAATTCTACCGGAAGATCTTTCTCAGGAACTGGAACAACCCCACATATAGGACAATGTATCATCGGAATAGGAGCTCCCCAGTATCTTTGTCTAGAAACTAGCCAGTCACGAACTCTAAAATTGATTCTTGAATCACCCATGTCAATAGCCTTAAGATCTTCAACTATTGCTTTTTTCGCTTCTGTGCTACTCAGTCCATCATACTTACCACTGTTTACAAGAACTCCATAATCGCAGTATGGAAGAGAATCATCTGATCCATCTGCACTTTTTATAACTCTTTTGATTTCTAATCCGAATTTTTCGGCAAACTCAAAATCTCTATCATCATGCGCTGGAACTGCCATTACCCAACCAGTTCCATAAGAAGCTAAAACGTAATCACCAACCCGCTGAGCTGATACGACTACATCTTCAGACTGTAATCGGATGAATCGCATATGCGCCCGTGAAAACACCAGTTTTTTCTTTTGTGGTAGACATTCTCTCAATTTCGCTCTCTTTTTTAGATGCGTTTTGATAAGCCTTAACCTCGGCTTTTTTTTCTGGCGTAGTAATAATTTCAACGTCAGGATGCTCGGGTGCTAGTGTAACATAAGTTACACCTAATAAAGTGTCTGGTCTGGTTGTGAAAACTTTAAATTCAAGATCTTTTCCTTCAACCTTAAATGATATTTCTGCACCTTCAGATCTTCCAATCCAATTTTTTTGGATTTTTTTCGTCTTTTCTGGCCAATCGAGAGCATCTATTTGATCAAGTAATTCCTGAGCGTATTTTGTTATTCTAAAAAACCACTGTGTTAAGTCCCTCTTGGTTACTTCTGTAGCACATCTTTCACAATGACCATCATGAACTTGTTCGTTTGCTAAAACTGTATTACAGCTTGGACACCAATTTACTGGTGCATTTTTTCTGTAAGCTAAATCATTTTCGTATAATTTCAAAAATAACCACTGTGTCCATTTATAATAAGCCGGATCACAAGTCATCAGCTCATAGTCCCAATCAAATGTCGCACCCATTTCCTTTAGCTGAACTTCCATATTTTCGATATTTTTCAATGTAGAATCCATAGGATGTATCCCTGTTTTAATCGCGTAATTTTCTGCCGGAAGTCCAAAAGCATCAAAGCCCATAGGATGAAACACTTCGTATCCTTGCATTCTTTTCATTCTTGCCCAACTATCGCTTAGTCCATAGTTATACCAGTGTCCTACATGTAATTTGGCTCCAGAAGGGTAGCTAAACATTTCTAGACAATATAGTTTTTTATCAATATTGTTTTTGTTGAATTTATATAGTTCTTTTTCCTCCCAGATTTTTTGCCATTTTTGATCAATATTTTTTGAGTATGTCATTATTTTTCCTCCTCCTAATGAATAAAGTTGGCTTCGCCACTTTCTTCCCGCTATGGAACCCTAACTATAAAAAAGCTCCGTCTCAATGCAAGAGACGAAGCATATATACTTTCGCGGTACCACTCTAATTGAAGATGCGTATTTCACGCACTTCCACTTAATTATATAACGGCGTCCCCCGGGATTTTCTACTCAGTTTAACTTTTCGCAAATCCTGCTCCCGGACGAGTTCAGCAAATCACACCTAGTAGCTCACACCTTGCGCTACCTCTCTTAAAGGGCTCTTTACCTACTAATTCCGTTCAAAGCATTTAATATTTTTATCAATAAACACAACTGAATGTTATTATAACAAAAAGATAGCATATGTGTAAATAGGGGCATTTTTTTTGCGAATAACTTTTTTGCCTAATTTTCGCCATAATTTCGCCTAAATAACTTTGTTTTCAGTCCCAACTACCTGTTCCATCGGCTTCTATCGGAATTTTTACCCCTAAAAATTTCGGTTCGGAGTCAAGAATAATTTCAAAAAAAGCTTTCACACGAGCTAAACATTCTCTAATATCCCAATTAAGCTGAAGCCCTTTGGAGTATCTGCTCTCGCTTAACGAGAATCCGATGGCATCTAAACCAAGTTTTCTAGCTAAATAAACGGCCCTGTAAATGTGAAACTCTTGAGTAACAATAATTAGGCTTTTTACCCCAAAGATCTCTCGTGCTCGATACATACTATCATACGTATCAAACCCAGCATGATCCATAAAAACATCCGAATAATCTATGTTATTCATATTATCTACAACGAAATTTTTCATGGCATTAACTTCATCGTAATTCTTACTTCCATGGTCACCTGATAGTAGAATCTTACTAGCTTTTCTAGACTTGTAAATTTCCATACCAGCAACTACTCTATCATATAAAATCGGAGAAAGTTTCATATCTTGTACTTTTGCACCCAATACAAGAACTGTCTGTTTATTTGGTAAGTTCTTTATATCTGTAAATACATATTTTTCTGCATATTTAATTACGTATATATTTATTCCCAAAACAGAGAGTATTCCAACAGCGAAAATAACTATTAGTGAATATATAACTAATCTTAATTTCATTTTGTTCATCTTGGATTACCACCAAATAATTTTGATAACATGTTTTTACCTCCAAAATATAAATTGAGTTTTGTTTCTTTTAGATAAAATTACTTTTTAGTTAAACCACTTTTACTAAAGCGCCTTGGCAACTAGATCTTTTAATAAATTCATCGTCTATGGCATTCAAAAGTTCAAACTTCTTCATACTCCATAGCGGAGCTATTAGTGAATCTCGAGCTCCATCACCTGTAACCCTATGAATAACTATTTCTTCAGGTATTCTCTCTAGAACATCCACTACCAGTGAAACATATTCATCTTTTTCGAAAACCTTAAAAGTCCCTTCATTGTATAGCTTCTCTAGTTTTGTGTCTTTAATTACATGTAGCATATGCAGCTTCATTCCCCAGACTTTTGACTTAACCACAAAATCAACTGTTTCAAGCATTTCTTCCGTTGATTCTCCTGGCAAACCCAAAATTATATGAGTTACGACAAGAATATCTCTTCTCTTCAATTCTTCAACTGCTTTTGTATATACTATTGTATCATAACCTCTATTGATAATTTCCCCAGTTTCATCGTGCATTGTTTGTAATCCAAGTTCAACCCACAAAAAAGTTTCCTTTGATATTTCTGATAACAATTCCAAAACTTCTTCATTAAGACAATCAGGTCTTGTGGCTATGGCAATCCCAACTACTCTAGGCTCATCTAACAATGAGTAATAAATTTCTCTCAATTTCTCTATTGGTGCATAGGTATTGGTGAAAGATTGAAAATAGGCTATGTACAAGCCTTTCTTCCATTTTTTCTCCATCATTGTTTTTCCATTATAAAATTGCTCTTTTAAGTTATTTCCTGACGCAGCAAAATCTCCCGAACCCTTTTCACTGCAAAATATGCAGCCATCAAATCCTAGTGTTCCATCACGATTCGGACAAGTAAATCCTGCATCTATTGAAACTTTGAAAACTTTTTCACCAAATTTTTCTTTTAACCACTCATTTAAAGTGTTATATCGTTTTTTTGTCAAATTAAAACCGTCCTCTATTAAATTTAATCATCTCACAATTTTAAGAGTTTATTCGCGTAAATCTAGTAAATTCGCATTTATTCCAATCTCATTATACTACTTTTGATTGTATATTGAATACATGTATGATACTATGAATTTAGACAGCATCCCTTAACTCGGGAGCTGTACTTATTAATATAGGTGCTTAAAAAACTCTCGGATTAATTAAATATTGAATATTTTATGTACTGCTCTGATCATTTGACAGAGACGGGAGATATGATTTTTGGATATAACGATATCACTCATTCTGCTGTCTATTTTGCAGAAAGGGTGATTTTTTTATGGAAACAAAATTTTTAATAACTGACTTTAAAGAAAACAAAGAATTGAAGGTCGGATTTATCGGAACTGGCAAAGCTGCTACAGCATTAGCCGCTTATTTTTATAAGAGTGATATTATGATATCTGGTTTTTTTGGTCGAAATTCGGCAAAAGCTGAATCTTTGGCAAAATCGTTTAACTCCAAATCTTTTGCTTCCTCGAAGGAACTGATAGAATCTTCCGATTTAGTAATTTTGGCAATTAATGATTCTTCAATTAAAATCCTTGCCGACTCAATATCGCTGATTCAGGGAATAGAATGGCCTAAGAAAACTTTTTTTCACCTCTCTGGCGCTCTCCCAAGTTCGTCACTAGCTTCTCTCGCTGAAAAAGGCTCAAATATAGCTTCTTTTCACATTATTCAATCGTTGAATGGAGATGCCGAAAAATACTTAAATGGAAATGCACTAGAAAACAGCTGGTTCTCTATCGAAGGGACCCCGCAATGCATAGAACTCGCAACATCGCTTCTATCAATAACTGATAACCAATATATAATACTTACACCTGAAAGCAAGCCAATTTATCACGCTGCAATGTGCATGTTTTCAAATTACCTTGTAACGCTAATGGGTGAAAGCTGCAAAATGTTAGAATCGATAGGAATTGATTTTGATAGTGCTTGGAAGCTTGCGACACCTCTTATAAATGGAACTTTAAACAATATAGAATCTTTCGGACCAGAAAAAGCTATGACCGGTCCTATCTCAAGAGGAGATGATGCAACCCTAGAGGCACATTATTTGGCGATTGAAAATTCTGCCCCTGAATTACTCGATTTCTATAAATCAATGGCACTGTTTACAAAAAAATTTTTAAAGAGGTGAAATCATGAATAAACCATTTAAGTCTTCCGATTTTATAAACCATAAAACAAACGGTGAAAAGATTTCCGTACTTACAGCTTATGATTATACTACTGCAAAATTGCTTGATGAAGCAAATATCGACGTACTTCTTATTGGTGATTCGCTCGGCATGGTAATGCTTGGATATGAAAACACACTCCAAGTTACAATGGATGATATGTTACATCACACTAGGGCAGTTAGTCGCGGTGCAAAAAACGCTTTTATTGTATCTGACATGCCGTTTCTTTCATATCATATTAACAAAGAAGAAGCTGTTCGAAATGCCGGAAGGTTTATACAGGAAGCCGGTGCTAACTGTGTTAAACTTGAAGGCGGAACTGAGATGGTCGAAACGATACAAGCAATATTAAAAGCTCAAATTCCTGTTATCGGACACATCGGTTTAACTCCCCAATCCGTTAATATATTTGGTGGGTACAAAGTTCAGGGCAAAAGCGAAATTGGTGCAAAAAAACTTCTCGAAGATGCTCTAGCGCTCGAAGCCGCTGGCGTTTTGGCCATAGTTCTTGAATGCGTTCCCGCAAAATTAGCAACACTAATCTCAGAAAAACTGACGATTCCTACTATCGGTATCGGGGCAGGATCTGGCTGCGATGGGCAAGTTCTAGTTATTCAAGATATGCTTGGAATGTATTCTGACATCACTCCAAAATTCGTAAAAAAATATGCAAATTTATCTGAAAATATCAAGAACGCTGTTAGCACTTATATTTCCGAAGTCAAATCTGGAGTATTCCCAGATGACTCTCACATATTTTCGATGGATGAAGATTTGCTAACGAAACTCTACTAAACGTTAAGTATAAGCAATTTACTATAAAAACAAAATTATATATAGCGGAGGTCATATGAGATCAACAGATAATATAATAGAAATTCGAAGCTTTGTTAAAGAAGCTAAGAGAAATGGAAAAAGCATAGGTTTCGTGCCTACTATGGGTTTTCTCCATAAAGGTCATATAAGTCTCATGAATGCAGCAAAAAACGAAACTGATATTGTTATTGTAAGTATATTTGTGAATCCAACACAATTTGGACCAAATGAAGATTTCTCATCATACCCGAGAGATTTTGAGCGTGATGCCGCTCTATGTGAAGAGGCCGGAGTGGATTTGATTTTTTATCCTACTCCTGAAATTATGTACCCCGAAAATTATTTTACTTATGTAAATGTTGAGAAGCTTACCGACTCTCTTTGTGGTGCCTCAAGGCCTGGACACTTCAGAGGTGTAACCACTGTCGTAGCTAAGCTGTTCAATATCGTAATGCCGGATAGAGCTTTTTTTGGACAAAAAGATGCACAGCAAGTAGCGGTTATTGATCGAATGACAAAAGATCTAAATTTTGATATTGAGATTGTGGCTTGCCCAATCATCAGAGAAGACGACGGTCTTGCAATGAGTTCCAGGAATGTTTACTTAAATCCTGAAGAACGAAAAGCTGCTCTTATTCTCTCAAAGAGCCTAGAATATGCTCGATTAAATTATTCTGAAGGTGATATCTCCGGACCAGCGCTGACTAAAAAGATGATCGAATTTATTAAATCTGAACCACTCGCGCGAATAGATTATGTATCAATTGTTGATTATGACAGCTTACAACCCATAGAATTTTTAAATAAGAATTTCTTAGTGGTTCTAGCAGTATATATTGGAAAAACAAGACTAATTGATAACCTAAAAATTAAGATTTAAAACATAAATTTTTAACTTGGAACTATAAAAACAATATAAATATAACAATATAAAATATTACCAACATTTTCAGGAGGATAAAAATGTATATTAACATGATGAAATCAAAAATTCACAGAGCAACTGTTACGGAAGCAAACCTAAACTATGTAGGCAGTGTAACGATTGACAACGACTTGATTGAAGCATCAGGATTATTTCCAGGTGAAAGAGTACAAATTGTAAATAACAATAACGGAGCGCGTTTAGAAACATATGTTATAAAAGGTGAATCTGGAAGTGGCGTAATTTGTCTTAACGGCGCTGCTGCAAGACTTGTAGCTGTCGGAGACAATGTTATAATTATGGCTTATTGTTGGTGCTCTGAAGAAGAAGCACGCGCACTAAAACCAAAAGTCGTTTTTGTTAATGAAAAAAACAAAATCACCGAGATTTCCGATGAAGAAATACACGGTGAAATAAAGTAACTTTTCAGTCGTCCTTGAACTTTTCTCTTGCAATTCTGGTGCGTTTTTCAAATTTTAGACTTAAATAAATGAGAAGCGCACCTAAAATTATGAACATAATCTCCTTTGGCAAAATTTTGTCCAAAGTCTCGCTATATAGTCTGAATGAAAATATTCCCAAAAAAATAAACGAACCCAATTTCTCTTCTTTCATCATATAAATCATTGATATGATCATTATTAGTAAAACAATTATCACCAATGCAGAAGAGTAATTAGTCAAACCTATTGACTTCCAAGCACCTTCATACGCCAGTGAAATCCCCGCTATTCCAACTGTTACCAATCCAAACAAGCGCTCACCGCTTAAACTTCTGCCAAATGGGAATGAATAATATAAAAGGCCGACTATTCCTCCTATTATTCCAATAACGCCAATTGGAACTTTAAAGAATAAAAGTACCGAAATTAAAAAAGTTAAAACTGCAATATTATTTGCTATTACCATTCCAAAATCTCTTTTAAACTCGTTCTCCAGATAAATCAAAATTGGCAGTAAAACAATAGCTAAAAAGGGAAAGCTACCAATGCCTATTGAAAATAAATTAAAGAAAATGCATATTACTATTGAAGAAAGGTAAATCCATCTGTCGCTTATTAATTTTGCTATTAATATCAATGCTATGGCACAAAAAGCCCACTGGTTTCCATGTAAGTTCTCTGCTGAAAAAAGGGTCTCACTTGCAATTATGCCTATCGCAGTAAGCGTTGTGCCTATGTATAAAAGATACTTTAAATCTTTTTTTGTTATATTTTTCATTCGAATATAAATTGCAAAAAAAGTAACTGGCATAGCAATTAGAAATACAACTCTAAGAGGTGTCCAGAGCTTGCTCCAATTAAAAATTACAGTAGCTATAACTGATAGTAAAATAATACCAAATCCAAACAACTTAATAGTTTCAATTCTATCAAAATTAAATCTCGGCTCATATTTATTTAGCATAAGTTCGAGTTGGTCCATATCAATTATTCCGTCTTCATTAGCTGATAGCAATTCCGTCTCGATGAAATCGAACTGTGAACGGCTGAGCTTTTTCTTTTCTATGTAAATCACCTCTTTTGAGAGACATGTAAAATATTTTTATTTTTATGCACTCATTTCCTTAATTGGCTCACTATATTCATATAAATCATCGGGAGCAATATCTTGACCATTAATCCATTCCGTCTGACAACAACTTCCAGTCGGCTTTTAATTCATCTTCATGAATAGCCATCCTATTCTTATATTATACCGAAAAAACTCAAGCATTAAAACAGGATATTTACAAAAAAGTCCACCGATACTAGACCGATGGACTTCCAATTCAAGATAGCCTATTTATTAAACTAATTCTCTTTCAGTATACTTAGTATGTAATAATTCATGAGCTTTCTTTCCGTAAGGTTCGCCCAAGAATTCTTCATATAATTTCTTTATGTATGGATTTTCATGTGATTTTCTTAAAGTTTTGCCTTCGTCTTCTTTATATATGGCTTCTGTTCTAGCTTTAAGAATTTCGATGTCACCATGATGATATGGCTGTCCGCCTCCACCTATGCATCCACCAGGGCAAGCCATGATTTCGATAGCATGGTATTCAGCTTCGCCTCTTTGAATTGATTCAAGGAGTTTACGCGCGTTTCCAAGGCCATGTGCAACAGCTATTTTAACATCTAAATCGTTAATTTTAACAGTTGCTTCTTTAATTCCATCCATACCACGAAGAGCCACGAAATCAACCTTTTCAAGTGTTGTGTTAGTTAACCATTCGTATGCAGTTCTGAGAGCTGCTTCGATAACTCCGCCGGTAGCTCCGAATATTACGGAAGCACCAGTGGATTCACCGAGCGGGTGATCAAAATCTTCATCATCTAATCCGAGGAAATCGATACCTGCTTCTTTAGCCATCTTAGCTAATTCTCTTGTAGTTATAACGAAGTCAACATTCTGTCTTCCATCATGTGAAAGTTCAGGTCTGTTAGCTTCATATTTTTTAGCAAGACATGGCATTACTGAAACTACTACCATTTTATCTGGATCTATGCCGTATTTGTCTGCATAGTAAGTTTTTGTGATAGCACCAAACATTTCATGTGGTGATTTACAGCTTGAAGGGATGTCCATGAGCTCTGGGAACTGATGTTCAAAGAACTTAACCCATCCTGGGCAGCAGCTTGTAAGTATAGGTAATCTTCCATTGTGTTGTAATCTGTGAGCAAATTCTGAAGCTTCTTCCATAATCGTTAAGTCAGCTGCAAAATCTGTATCAAATACTTTGTCAAATCCAAGTTTTCTGAGTAGTGCTGCCATTTTACCTGTTACTGAATGACCAGGTTCCATTCCAAATTCTTCTCCAAGAGCTACACGAACTGCTGGAGCAGTTTGAACTACTACATATTTATCAGGATCGTTGATTGCTTCCCAAACATTATTAACTACGCTGATTTCTGAAAGAGCAGCTGTAGGGCAAACCGCTACGCACTGTCCACAGAAAGTACACGCTGTATCAACCATTGGAAGACCAAATGCTGGTTTAACAATAGTTTCAAAACCACGATCAATTGCAGAGAGAACTCCACACGTCTGAACTTCGTTACACATAGTTTCACATCTTCTGCAAAGAACACACTTATCGAGATTTCTGTGTATTGAATGCGAAGAATCATCTAATTCATATGTGCTCATAGCACCTTTGTATTTTAGTTCGCCTCTAATTCCGAGATCAGCTGCTAATTTCTGCAAATCACAGTTCTGATTTTTTTCGCAAATTAGGCAATCCTGTGGATGGTCAGAAAGTAAGAGTTCAACTGATGTTCTTCTTCCTCTTACTGCTCTTGGTGTATTTGTTAAAACACTCATGCCATCAAATACTTTAGTTATACATGCTGGTGCAAGGTTTCTTCTTCCTTCAACTTCAACAACGCATACACGACATGAAGCTACTTTATTTACCGCCTTAAGATCGTGAAGGTCTAGGTGGCAAAGAGTAGGAATGTTTACATTGGCAATTCTAGCTGCTTCAAGCACTGTCGCATCAGCTGGAACGATTATTTCTTTTCCGTTTATTAAAACTTTAACTTCGCTCATTATCGTCACCTCCACTATCGTTTCTCGATGGCTGCGAATTTACAAGCTGTCATACATGATCCACATTTGATACATTTATCTTGGATAATGTTATGAACTTGTTTTACCGAACCTTCGATACAATTAACCGGGCATATTCTAGCACAAGCAGTACAGCCTATGCATTTTTCAGGAATAACATGGTATTCAAGAAGTGCTGTGCAGCAACCCGCTTTACATTTTTTGTCTTTTACGTGTCCGAGATACTCGTCATAGAAGAATTTCATTGTGCTTAATATTGGATTTGGCGAAGTTTGTCCAAGACCGCAAAGTGCTGTATCTTTAATAGCTTCTCCTAATTCCTTAAGCTTTTCAAGATCTCTCATGGTTCCTTTACCTTCAGTAATTTTCTCAAGGATTTCATGGAGTCTCTTATTTCCTATACGACATGGAGTACATTTTCCGCATGATTCTTCTACAGTAAATTCAAGATAGAATTTAGCTACATTAACCATACAGTCATCTTCATCCATAACTATCATACCGCCTGAACCCATCATAGATCCAATCGCATTCAAGCTATCATAATCAATAGGAGTATCTAAGTTTACTGCAGCAATACATCCGCCTGATGGCCCACCAGTTTGTGCTGCTTTATATTCTTTATCGTCAACAATACCTCCACCGATACCAAAAACGATTTCTCTAACTGTAGTTCCCATTGGAACTTCAACTAGTCCAACATTTTTAACTTTTCCTGCAAGAGCAAAAACTTTAGTTCCTTTGCATTTTTCAGTACCAATTCCAGCAAACCATTTAGGTCCTTTTAGAATAATTGGAGCTACATTGGCAAAAGTTTCAACGTTATTAACCGATGTAGGTTTTCCCCAAAGTCCGCTAGTGGATGGGAATGGTGGTTTATTAGTTGGCTCTCCTCTTTCACCTTCGATAGAGTGAATAAGTGATGTTTCTTCTCCACAAACGAAAGCTCCTGCTCCGTATCTGATATCAATTTCAAAACTGAAATCTGTTCCCATAATATTTTGGCCGAGAAGACCTGCTTCTTTAGCTTGTTTAATAGCAATAAGAAGTTTTTCGATAGCAAGCGGATATTCTGCTCTAATATATATGTAACCTTGATTTGAACCGATTGCATAACCTGCGATCGCCATTGCTTCAAGAACTGAGTGTGGGTCTCCTTCTAGTATGGATCTATCCATAAAAGCACCTGGATCTCCTTCATCAGCATTACAAATAATATATTTTTGATCTGCTTTTGGAATTCTTGTATTTTTCCATTTTAGGCCTGTTAGGAATCCGCCGCCCCCTCTGCCTTTTAATCCAGAATCAAGTACATTTTGGATTACTTCGTCAGGAGTCATTTCACTTATACATTTTCCTAAAGCCTGGTATCCATCAACGGCTATATAGTCTTCGAGTTTTTCGGGATCAATAGTTCCACAGTTTCTGAGTGCGATTCTAACTTGAATATCGCTAACACCAGGCTTATTTATTCTTTTTTCTTCATGAATATTTCCATCAACAATATGTGTCTTTACGATTTCACGTGCTGTTGCGTCATCAACATTTCCATATACTATAGAAGCTTTTCCTGGAGCAACTATTTCAATCGTTGGTTCTGCATAACAGCTTCCCATACATCCAGCTTTTATAACTTCAATATTTTTAAGACCAAGAGTCTTAATTTCTTCATTAATAGCATCCATAGCTTCTTTTGCTCCTGCAGCGATACCACAAGTAGCCATTCCAACGAATACTTTTATATTTTCTTTGCCGGAAGTAAGATCATTATGTATGGATTTCAGTTCGTTAAATGAGTTTATCTTTTTCATAATTATTCCTCCCTCCTATTTATAATTTGCGAGAATATCGCCAATTTGTGCAGATGTAACTCTTCCATATACTTTGCCATCAACAATAATTACTGGAGCAAGTCCACATGCACCTACACAACGAAGTGCATCAATACTAAATTTTCCATCTGCTGTAGTTTGCCCGGCTTTAATTCCAAGTTTTTCTTCGAGTGTTCTGAGTAATCCTTCAGCACCTCTAACAAAACAAGCAGTCCCGAGACAAATTTGAACGACGTGTTCCCCTTTAGGAGTTTCTGTAAAGTATGAGTAGAATGTAACCACTCCATTAACCTTAGCAGCTGGGATATTAAGTTTTTTTGCCACATATGATTGAATTTCAGCAGGTAAATAGCCAAAAATTGACTGCGCCTTATGAAGAACTGAAATCAGTGGTCCTTGAGTATCACCAAGAGATACTATATAAGCATCTAATTCTTGGAATTTTTCGTTTGCAAATGCGTTATTGCAGCTATTGCACATCAGATTTTCCCCCTTCGCAAAATAAAATAAAATTACTTCTTTAACATAAGTAAATGGTTATGAGTATTCTTTTATATACTATATCATCGTTAAAAGTATGTCAATCCATTTCGTTATAAGTTTAACAAATACTTTACTTAAGTTCACATAAAAATATTACCATTGGAATAATAACTTGCCCATGTTATCATGTTAGAAAAGAAATATCCTGTTTAAAAGCAAATATCTGAATAAGTAATTAAGGGGTGAACTATGTTAGATACACCAAGAAGCGTGAGGCTACATATCGCTATTTTTGGCAGAAGAAATGCCGGGAAATCAAGCTTAATAAATGCCATTACTAATCAAGATTTGGCTGTAGTTTCAAGTATTCCAGGTACAACTACAGATCCAGTATATAAATCCATGGAAATAGCACCGATTGGACCCGTGACTTTAATCGACACTGCAGGTATAGACGACGAAGGTGAACTTGGAGAGCTTAGAATTAAAAAAAGTATGAAAGTTCTCGCAAAAACAGACCTTTTAATATTAACTATAGCCTCTAACGATACGCCAGATGATTTTGATAAAAAAATTATCGACGAAGCAGAAGCGCGTTGTATTCCAGTCATTGGAGTTATCACAAAAATAGATTTATTTAGTTCTGAAAATGCTTCTAAGTGGTTTAATGATCATAGTGTGCCCTTTGTAAAAGTCAATTCAAATAACCGAGATGGAATTATTGAACTTAAGAATTTAATTGTAAATAATGCACCAAGCGACTTTCAACCTGAAGCTATTATTGCTGATTTATTAAAGCCTTTTGAAACCGTGGTTTTAGTTTGTCCTGTAGATGCTGGCGCACCAAAATCTAGGCTTATACTACCACAGGTTCAAGTCTTAAGAGACGCTATGGATGCTGGTGCACAAGTAATGGTTGTAACAGAAAAAGAACTCCAAGCATGTCTTGATAATTTTAAAACCCCACCAGCGCTTGTAGTAACTGATTCGCAAGCATTTAATCTTGTCTCAAAAATTGTTCCACCCGAAATACCTCTTACATCATTTTCAATACTCTATGCTCGATACAAAGGAAATTTACGAAGCTTCTTAAATGGTATAAAAGTTATAGATGAACTTCAACCTGGCGATAAAGTTCTAATAGCAGAAGCCTGTACGCATTATCCTAGCCATGAAGATATCGGGCGTGTAAAAATACCAAAATGGCTTGAAGAACGTGTTGGCGGAAAACTTAATTTTTCATGGGTAGTCGGTGGAGATTTCCCTGAAGATCTAAACACCTATAAACTCGTTATTCACTGTGGTGCCTGTATGATTAATAGAGCAGAAGTTTTAAACCGACTAAAAAAGCTTGAAGACGCAGAAACACCCGTAGTAAACTACGGGGTTCTAATAGGTTATATTAATGGAATACTAAATAGAGTTATTCACCCATTATTATGAAAGTATTTATTTGCTCAAATGGATTTTCATTTAAAACCTCATAACTTCTCTAAATGTTATACTGCGTAGATTTTTTGTATTTTTTATCATCATACATTTTGTCATCGGCTTGCTTGAAAAGTTCATCTATCGTGAGATCTTTGTCAATCCTTATCGCATGTCCGATGGCAACGTTATACATTATTACCTCTCCAGAGGGCAGTTTGATCTTTTCGTGTGAACAAATTACTTCTAATCTTTCTACCATTTTTTCGGCATCAAGTGCTTTTTCACCAAATACAAAAACAACGAATTCGTCACCGTTTATTCTCAGTGCATAATAATCTACAAAGTAACTATTTAGTAGTTGTCCAAAGCTCTCAAGAACTAAGTCTCCTGAATAATACCCATAAGTCTCATTTATTTCTTTTAATTTATTTAAGTCAAAAGAAATAATGGCTTGCGGAAATACCATTTCATCAATAACTGGCCTAATTTTAGCATTAAAATAATTTCTATTATGTAGCCCAGTTAAACTATCAGTATAAAGAATTTCTTCTCTTTGTTTTGATATTGCTTTTTCAACCTGCTCCTTCAATGTTAGGTTAAAAATAAAATAAAGTATAAAACAAACAAATCCAATAAACAGAGTCAGGATGCCAATTACTATAAAGAATATGTAGTAATTGGCATCACTTTTCTTTCTCGGAGTGCTATCTATTCCTTCTTGAATAGCTTTTTGGATATTTAGTATTGGAATAATTTTATTTAATATTGACGCGATTTCCGGCTTATCTTTATTTACAGCAAAATACAAAAAAGTATCCGTTGATGAATTACCTTTTTCTACCACATCATATATTCCCATCTCTTCAGTGTAATATGATATTACTAGAGAATTCTCAATAATATAATCTGCTTTTCCAGTATGGATATAGTCAAGGGCTTCTTTTATGTCATTTACTTCGATAAGAATTGGATCGATTAGATTTTTTTTCAATAAATCACTTTGATAAAATCCTTTAATGACTGCAACTCGTTTACCTTCTAGTCCATATATATCAAAAACTTCTTGAGATTTAGTAAGCCCAAATATTTTATCTCTTTCCAATATGTAGGGCATTGTGAATAGTATTAGTTTCTCTCTTTCTTCAGTTTTTGCTGCATTTAGTACATCTATCCCGCCATTTTTTAATCTGTCAAATAAATCTTCAAAATCTGAATAATAATACCTCGCATTCAAGCCTAACATATTGACTACTTGTTCAACTAGTTTTCCGCTTATGCCAGCATATTTTGTTCCATCCATCCAATCAAAAGGTAAATAATCTTTTGTTACTCCAAAAGTAATTACACCATCATTCACTATCCAAGTTAGTTCTTTAGTCGTTAGTTTCAGTATGGAACGAATATATTCTACGCTGGATTTTTTTATCAAGTCATTAATCAATGTTTTTTCATTTGCGATAATAAATTTATTCAAAATACTAATTAGTATTTCGTTCTGTTTTAATGCTCCAAGACTCATTTCAGATTTAATGTTTACAATATCCGCAACATGATTCAACTCATTATTTTCTAAAAGATATGAAAAAATCGTTTCGCCTCCTGAAGTAATAAAAGCTGACACCTCATTGTTTTCAAGAGCTTTTACTGCAGACGGAGTATCAGAATACAATCTTGTGCTATATTTAATGTTTGAATATTTGCTAGGTAATATATCGATTATAAAATCTTCTTCTAAGAAACCTATTGTTTTGCCATCTATGTCGCCTAAAGTTAAGACCCCACTGCCTTCTTTTGAAATAATAGAATACTGTGTCTCACGAATAGTTTTTGTGAAAGCCATATATGTGCTTCTTTCAGGCGTTTTATTTACACCGGCGACAATATCTAGCTTCCCAGATTTCAAGTCTTTTATAATCTCAAGTCGTTTTAAGTCATCTATTACTTTAATTTTTAATCCAAACTCTTTATTTATTTCTTCGGAAAAATCATAAATAAAACC
>CAYZED010000020.1:49540-51926 GCA_964477445.1 uncultured Clostridiaceae bacterium
AACCAGCGCGTTTACCTTTTGATATAAAATCTTCCAATCCAATAAACGAATCAATTCCAATAGTTATTGTTCTTTGATTATTTTGGCTGATCCAGTTTATTTCTTCAGAAGATAAATCAATTTCCTCACTATTTCCGTCCGCACCCACGAAAACATAGTTAGCACATATAACCAAAATTATGCATAACAAAACAAACGCAACCCTAAATCTCATTATTGTCTTCCCTCATTTTCGGTATCATGCTTTTTTTCGAAGAAAAAATCACCGGATTTAACACCGGATTTTCTTACCAAATGTATATCGCTAATTACCATGAATTTGTCAATACTCTTGCACATATCATAAATAGTCAGGCCGCAACTGACACTGCTGTCAATGCTTCCATTTCAACACCAGCGTCAGTCATGGTTTTTACAACTGCTTCAATATCAATTTTACAGTTATCAAAATCGAGCTTAAAGTCCAAATCAGCTCCATATAAGTTTACGCTGTGACACATTGGGATAATATCCGAGGTCATTTTAGCACCCATTATTCCACCTATTTGAGCAATAGAAATAACATCACCCTTAAAAATCGCGCCCTCTGATATTGCGTGGATAGTACCTTTGTTCATGTAGATAGATCCTCTTGCTACTGCTTCTCTCATGCTCTCAGATTTTTCTGACACGTTTATCATTTCCGAATAGGCCTTAGAGTCATTTTGACTTGAGTTCTGATAACTGCCGTGTATGGGCTTATGTTCTTTTTTCATAAAAAAGCACCTCAACATTATTAAATTGATTAATATTTCTAATAAAACTATTATATATAAAAAAAAGGAATTGTACTACCTTGAATAAAATAATAACAAAGGCGACTTCACAACATTTCTCCAGTAAATTGCAATAGAAATACTTATTCTAAATAAGGAATGTCTACCATTTTAAACAACCTATAGGAACAACATGAATTCCATCTTTCCTAGTATAACCAATATCAGTAGCGCTGAGAATCATTAAAAATGAGGGGTTTGACATTTTATCCGTGTTGATTCTCTCTTTTAATTTGAGTAAATTTTCAGAGGCTACATCAAATTCTTTTGCTCCCATCTTTATTTCGATCGCTCCCCAACTACCGTCTCGAAGAACAATAATTGCATCACACTCCAAGTTTGTTTTATCTCTATAGTGATAAACTTTTGCATCGAGATAATCCGAATATATCCTTAAATCTCTTATACAAAGTGATTCGAATAAGTACCCAAAAGTATTAAAGTCGTTCAATAGTTTTTCCCCATTTATTCCCATAGCGGCACAAGCAATGGATGGATCTATAAAATGCCTTTTCGGAGCAGATCTCAGTGGAGTTTTTGATCGAATCGACGGATTCCATGCTTCTAAATCTTCAGTAACAAAAATTCTTTGTAAAGCATTTAAATAGCTAATTAACGTTGGCATAGAAATTGTATCCTTTTCGCTACCCAACATATCGCGTCTTAACGTCTCCATAGATGCTTCAGTAGAAACATTTCTCGCTAATGATTTCATTAACACGGCTACCTTCTGCGGATTCTTTTCAATTCCATCCACTCTTGATATATCAATATTCACAACGGCGTCAAGGTAATCTTGAACGCGCTTCTCATACATTCCAAGTTTCGTTGCGACTGAAGAAGGCCAACCACCTCTTACAATACAACCTGCAAGCTCTTCAATACTTAAATCCCCAAAACCTTCAATATTTTTTTTAGTACTAAACAATTCGTTCAGGCTTATTTCTCCATTTGACTCACCTGATTCGAATAAACTCATAGTCCTCATTCTTATCCTTGAGATTCTACCAGTTCCTGTATGAGAAATTTTTTCGTCCAATATCGGGACAGAAGAACCTGTTAGTATAAACTGACCCATTTCACCTCTCATATCAACCTCATGTCTTACTGAATCCCATAAAACAGGTGCCGTTTGCCATTCATCAATCAATCTAGGTGTTTCTCCTTGTAACAGCAAAGAAGGTTTATTGTCTGAAATTTTCAAATATTTTAGTCTTTGATCAGGATCTTGCATATATATATAACTATTTGAAAGTTGCCTTGCTGTGCTTGTTTTCCCACACCACTTAGGCCCTTCTATTAATACAGCACCTGATGATTTAAGCGCTCGCTCTAGTAGTGTATCGGCGATACGCGAAATGTATTTTCCCATTGTTTCACCCTCTTTCAATATATTCATTATAACTCACTTTATGATTTGGCTCAATATCGTTTTATGATTTGGCTCAATATCGTTTTATGATTTGGCTCGATCTCACTTTATGATTTGGCTATTAATTGTTTTTGTATTTATATCACAAGTTTCTCCTCCACGAGAAGCAAGCTATACGAATTTTCGTGTAGCCCAGTTA
>CAYZED010000021.1:0-534 GCA_964477445.1 uncultured Clostridiaceae bacterium
CGTTTCAGCGATTGGGATTTTTTTATATTTATTTATTTTATCAAAAATGTCACGGGAATGTCACGGACTTTTTTAATGTCACGGATTTTCTAAAGAAATTCGACAATTTGATTGCATGAAGATACTAATTAATTTTTTTGCCTACAAATTATCAAACATATGGTAAAATAATAATAGTAATTATTTCTTTTGTTTCCCTAATACTTTTTTATTTACTCCCCCTTATGAACCACGCGATTGAAAGCGATGTTATTGATAAGGAAAAGAGTCTAGTGGAACTAGCATATTCTTCAGTTGAAGAACAATATACCCTCTTTCAAAACGGGACTTTGTCTGAAAATGATGCCATGACTAATGCCATGAATGCGCTTAAAAATCTGAAATATGGAGCCGATGGCTACTTTTGGATAAACGATTATGACACGGTTATAATCATGCATGCTGCTAAACCAGAACTTGATGGAAAAAGCCAGATGCAAAATAAAGATACTAATGGAGTATATATCTTTCGTGAGTTTGTAAATATAGCAAAAT
>CAYZED010000021.1:544-29346 GCA_964477445.1 uncultured Clostridiaceae bacterium
GGTTTCCGGTGGAGTGCTAAAATATTATTGGCCAAAACCAGGTACGACTAAGCCACAACCAAAAATGTCATATGTCAAAGCCTTTACCCCATGGAAATGGGTAATCGGAACAGGTTTATACATTGATGATATTGTTACTCTTGAGAATACATATCGAAATCAAGCCTTACTAATTACAGCTATTCTTATTTGCGTTTTGATTGTAATTATCGCCTTAATAATAATTCCTTTGAGAAAAAGCCTTAAACATATTACTAGAGTTATTGAAAAAGTGTCTAATTATGACTTTACCGAAAGTATTAACTTACATCAAAAAGATGAATGCGGCATAATTTCTGCATCAATAGATAAAATGCTATTCGAACTTAAAAATTTAATTGAAGGAATAAAAAAATCAGGTAGCATAACTGCAATAACACTTAATAAAATAAATTTATCCCTTAAAGAGCTAGAGACAAGCGCTGCTCATATATCTTCAACATCAAATGAATTAGCCAAAGGTTCAATAGAACAAGCTGAATCCGCTGAAATGGGAAGTCAAGGAATAAACGAAATAGTTTTGGCAATAAAAGAAGTCACTAGGGATATTTTAGAAGTCGAGACTTTATCAAAAGTCGCTTATGAGCTTGTTGGAAAAGGCAAAAAATCTATTGAATTCCAACTTAATAAAATGAATGAAAACCGCTTAGCCATTAAGAAAACAGAATTGGCAGTCTCCGAATTTTCTCTCAAATCTGAAGAAATCGAAGGTATTTTGCATACTATTAGTGATATTTCAACCCAAACTAATTTATTAGCTTTGAATGCTGCTATAGAGGCAGCTAGAGCAGGAGACTCTGGAAAAGGGTTCGCTGTAGTCGCTGATGAGGTCCGAAAACTAGCTGAAGAATCAAGTCGCGCTGTACAAAAAATCTCAGAAATTATTAGTGAAATCCAGAAAAGCATAAATCAAGCCGTTAGCGAAATGAATAAAACAGGTGCTCTAGCTGACCAACAAGAACTAGCTGTGAATGAAACCGTTAATGCTTTTAAGGAAATTTCATCTTCCGTAGTAATAATTGCTGAAAAGACAGACTCCATAGCAAATTCATCAGAAAAGCTTAACGAAAGTTCAGTAAAAATAGAATCCGCTATTTCAAGTATTGCAAGCATTTCCGAAGAAATTGCAGCTGGTACCGAAGAATCTTCAGCAAATATTGACCACCAAACCTCTGAAATTGGATCGATATATGAGGAGTCCTTCAACTTGACTGAAATCACTGCTAAATTCGAAAAGGATATAGAGAAATTTAAGATATAGAGAAATTTAAGATATAGGATCGAAATATAAAGTTATGTTCGTAAAATTATGTTATCGAAATATATAATTTAAGAAGTCCAAGTCATCATTCTATAGGATTTAATCCAAAATCCAAGTATATTATAATATGTCATCGAAACACCGCCACCGCTTAAATATTCCATCTTAGAAGTCTCCGAAATCGCCCAATTATATTCCAAACTTACTGTGCATTTAAAAAACCCTATATCCAGTTTAGTAAATCTCAAATAAAGAAAATCTCCTTCTTTATTTGCTTTTTTGTGGATATCAGATTGCTCCATAACAATAAAATCTACTCCATCAAGTTTTGGAATTCGACTTTTGCCAATGTTATATTTAGAAATAATTGTTTTTTGGTTCTCTATAAGAACGTTATTTAGCGGCATGCTTTTTGTGGCATACGCCCATTGCAGTGTTTTCTTCATCATTGTTTGTTTAGTTATTCCCGTAACAGTTGGAAGCACAATTATTCCAACCAATAATATAATAATAAGTAATGGAATTAATACGACTTTTTTTGTTAATAACTCTTTCATCTTCGCACTTTCCTCTCGCAAATTCATTTAACACTTCATATAATCTCACACATTTTCATGTAATTGCATTTTATTATATTTTATTACATAAAGTCAATGTTTACTAAAAATAATATATTCTTCAGGAGGAATAGACATGTCATCTTCTAACAAAATCGAAATCATTCCAATCCCTCTTACCATGGTAAATTCATATCTCCTAAGAACTGATTCCGCTGATCTATTGATTGATACTGGACTACCTCATACTACTGAAATGCTTTCAGCAGCTTTGACTAAGCTTGCTTGCACTCCTGAGCGCTTGAAGTTAATAATTTTGACTCATGGAGATGGAGATCATATTGGCGGGTGCAAATTTCTCATTGAAAATTTCAAAGCTCCAATTCTAATTCACAAAAAAGATTTCGAAATGATGAATTCTGGACTTATGCCTAAACGAAAAGTTAAAGGCCTTTTAATGAAAGTTCTCTTTGGAATTGGTATGATTATTAATCGTAAAAAGACCGGAAACACAAAAAGATATCAACTTAGTCCTGATATTATTATTGATGGCGACATGAATCTCGAAGAATACGGCTTTCCAGCCAAAATTATATGCACTCCAGGACATACACTAGGTTCGATAATGGTTCTCACAAACGAAGGCGATTTGTTCTCAGGCGATACTCTAATCAGTATGGGCAATCCTTCCACAGCAACTTTGATAGAGAATGAGTCACTTTTAGAAAAATCATTGGAATCCATTTCTAAATTAAATATCATAAATATCTACCCTGGTCACGGAAAGGCTTTTACTCCAAATCAATTACCTAAAATATTTAAATAATGAGAAATAGAGATGGGATTAGTTTTATTTGCTAATCCCATCAACTTGATACTTATAAAAAATCCAGATGCTCAGCAACCCCCTTTATTGGAGGAACCTCCGCACTGAACTTCGTCATGCTTGCTTTAAGCGACCCTGCCCCCTCTGTAACCTTCTTTAATCCAACATTAATAGCATTACTGCCTTCATATAATTTAATCGAAGCATCGTGTTTATTTCAAAATTTCGAATTCTATTTTCACGCCATTCCTTCGTTGACAAAGCCATCGTTTTCTTGTAAGATTTATTAGGTAATGCACCCATAGCTCAGTAGGATAGAGCAACGGTTTCCTAAACCGTGTGCCGCTGGTTCGACTCCAGTTGGGTGCACCATGAGAATATGAAACGCCGCAAGCGATTGCGGCGTTGTTTATTTATTAATGCAGTTTTTCCCCGCGAATAATTAGGTTCACATGCAGCTTTTTCCCGCTAATAATATATTTATTGAATATAAAAAGACCAGACACCGCTCTTTCAAAGCAATGTCCGGTCTTCTAGCTATTCGGATCCAATGAATAACCGCTCACTATCATCTCGATGTTTTCTGCATTGTATTTTCTAATAAAAATCGGACCTTTACTTTTGTGAATTATCCTATGTCGATCCCCAAAAATCGTGTATGGTAAAAGCATCTTATAATCTTCATTTTCTCCGCTGAATCTATACTTCACATTCCCACCTATTACATTTGTCAATTCAGAAACCCCATCAACTAAGTCTAAATCGGTAATATTAATTTTGTCCAAACCTGTCATCGCTGCGATAAGATTTCTTGCAGTTTCTTTTGACATACCAATTGAAAAAATAATATTTTTTGGCCCAATAAGCATTATTTCTCCAGAAATCTGAAAATTGAACCCTGCCATAGTCATAGAAGTAACTTTTTCTTCACTTAAACTAATTCGTGTTAATTTTTCGAGGACTGCTTTTATTCCATTCGACGTCGCCCAACTTGGGAATGTTATATCAATTTCCTCAATGTTTTGGATTGTATAACCTATTAAATCACTCATGCCTGCGGCCTCCTACAGAATGTAATTTTCTTATATTGTAGCATTTCCATGCTTTTTAATCTATAAAGATCGTGACTTTTATCACATCTTATCTCTGTTTGCTTTGTTAAAATGATCTTGGAAACAAAAATATTTTATTTTTATATAAAAGAAAGAGGTCACATTATGATTAACAATAATTCAGCAAAAAAACTAATTAAGAACGTAGACTTTTCGCAAGTATACTCGATGGATACCCTAGTTGATTACCAAGAAGGAACAGTAGTGAGCAAAACTTTGGCTCAGGGCAAACCTATGAGCATGACACTTTTTGCGTTTGATAAAGGCGAAGAAATAGGCACCCACTCCGCTGGAGGGGATGCCATGGTTTATTTGTTGGACGGCGAAGCAGAGGTTCAAATCGATGGCAATCCGTTCACTCTGAAAAAAGGCGAAATGATCGTTATGCCTGCAAATATTCCTCATGGTCTTCATGCAAAAGAACGATTTAAAATGCTTCTAGTAGTAGTATTTAATTTAGGATAAAAAAGTCTGATTAGCTGAAATACCTATATAATTTTATCGAGTCTCTTCGGTTCTCTTATCATAAGTCATGTTCCAATCCTGATGATTTTTGTGAATTAAATCTAAAACAGAAGTTCTAGCTTCGTCAGTAAAGTATAGTTCAGGCGAGATTCGGTCTCCATTTTTATAGAACCCGAAATCTATATGTGCACCGTTTCCGCCTAGGACTAAATAACCAATAATATCTCCTTTTTGAACTTTTTGACCATTAGTAACCAATATTCTAGAGAGTTGTAATAACCCATCTTCGTTCTTTTTTGAGAAGGTCTCAAAATTATATCCAATAGTATATGTATCATTAATCTTTATTGCCAGACCTACATTTCTTCCATTTGTCGTATCATTTGGATCATCAATGTTCAGGCCAAGATTTTCAACCGTTCCACTCTCTGCTGCCCTAAATGGAGCTAAAGTTTCTTTCGGAAAAAAGTCCACTCCGACATGTTGAAATCCCCATGGACAATTTGATGAAATGCTATATGCTTCGTTTATTCCTTCGATGTCTGCACTATTTACATAAGGTGTAATTAGCTGAGGTCTCCAGCCTATTTCAGATACTATCACTCTGCTAACTCCAGTATATTCCCCATTTTCGGATGTTCCTCTGATTTTGACGTTTCCAGCCTTAATGGCTTTGACCCATCCATCACTTCCTACTGTCGCTATAGATGTATCATCTGAAACCCATTTAACATTTAAAAGTTTTTTGTCGTTTTTAAAGGCTTCGAGCAAAGAGTAATCTCCGATTTCTAGTTTCAAATCAGCGTGCCAAACATCCATAGTCACTACTTCTTCACCATTCCCGGAACTTCCGTTTTCTCCACTATTGCCACCATTACCGTTGCTATTAGTTAAATTTCCTCCTGAAACTGTCTTTATCTCGTTAGATAAGTCCGAAGAAAAAAACTTTACGGGACTGATTTTTCCCCAAACCTTTACTACTGACAAAATTAATGATGTAGGATTATTCGAAGGCAGCAATTTACCGATTTCTTGTCCGACTGAGATTTTGTTTCCAACTTTAACTGTAATACTTTTTATCTGTTTATCCGCCTCAGCAGAATCTTTTGAGTCTGTGAGAAATTCATATTCGACATAATAGAAAGAATTTATTTTTACCGAAACCGACACAGACCAATTCCCATCTTCTTGTCTGATTTGTTTTCTTATAAAGTAGACTTCTCCACTTGTTGCAGAAATCACAGCGTTTCCACCATTCTCTGAGCTCCCTGAGCTTCCTGCATTTCCTGAGCTTTTGAACGTAAACGTGCCGAAATTATTCAAATTGACCGAATTTAATTCATTAACGTTTTTGTATGGCTTTCCTATCTGAAATCCAGCATTATTTTCGTCTAATAACTCTAAAGAATTATTCTTGCTGTATGTGATTCCCCAATACGGATGTTCCTTATGAATTATTGATAAAATCGAAGCCTTTGCTTTTGCAGTAAAAAAAGGTTCTGGCGAAATTCTTATGTTTTTTTTGTTATCACTAAGTCCAAAATCCACATGTGTCCCAATCAAATTCCCGACTAATGAACCCTGTTTTATCTTTTGACCTTTTTTGACAAAAACATTCTTTAACTGTTTCTTTCCCTCTAGTTCGGAGGATGTAGGCATTTCGAAAGCATAACTTATTGTATAATTCGAATTTATTTTAATACCAACATTAACCTGCCATTTTCCATTAATACCATTTTTGAAAAGGTTTACACCGTCCACTACGCCTGCAGCAGCAGCTTGGAAAGGAACCGAGCTTTTTTTCGGATTGAAATCAATTCCCAAATGCTTAATATGCCAAGGACTTATGTTTTCATCGCTGCTGTATCCTCCAGGAATTCCTGAAATGTCAGCACTATTAACGTAAGGGGTAATAAGAGAGGGCTTTGTCGACACAATCGTACGAACATCAGCTCCAAATGCTAAATGCGAGGCTATTGATGAAAAGACAAAAATGAAAACAAGCATATTTACAAAGACCCGGCGATTTGTTTTTTTTGTCAAAGTATTTTTCATCATACAAAACCCCTCCCATTATGTTTTTCTAAATCTCTAAAATGCTTTCAGGAATATTTTTGTAATAATCCATCCAAAAATAATCAAAAACCAATCCTACAGTCCTACCATTCTTTTACCTACCTCAAATTTTCCAATCTTAATCTTGCTAATTAGTACTGTCGTTAAGAATGAAAGTATAAATGTAGGAATATATGCTAGGAAAATCATGGCCAGCAAAGGTATTGGAACATGCGCAGCGAGAGCCTTTACGTAATTTGCAATTATCCCAACATATATGGCGTGAACTAGATACCCTCCATAAGCATATTTCCCTATCCATTTAAGTAGATCGTATAGTTTGCCTTGTTTATCTGCTATTTTTGAGCTGATAAAGAAAATTACTAATATTGAAAAGAAAGAATACGCAATTAAACTAATTTGAAGCGGTGATGACAAGAAATAATTCACGATATAGCGCCCATCAACCTTTTCCGCTGTATTTAACGAAACATATATTATATAAACAAGACTAAAAAAAGCGCCTGTGCTTATTATCATAATATGCTTTTTAACTAGTGCCTTTATTTCATCAAAATTTGCCGCGAAAACCGCACCCATAATAAAATACAATATCCAGAAAAGAAAGTTTCGGTCTCTAAGAGTGAAAATTTGTCTTAAAACAGTTCCTTCCGCTAGTGAATAAGTGAACCCAGGAAGCACCACATTGTAAATCCACAATGCAACATATTCATAAACTAGCGCAATTCCTATTAATATAGGCCACTTATTCGAACCTCTAAACCACGAAACGATTTTTTTGAAAAACGGAAACAAAATATAAAACTGAAGAATCATTATTACAAACCAAAGCTGATAACACGCGGTCCCCATTATCGTTTGATCAATCAGCATCTTTAAATTTTCTAGTAATGGTCTTTTATTTAAAGCACTACGCATATAAATTTCAATATAAACAAAATATACACCCGACCAAACAACATATGGCAAAATTACTTTCGTAAAACGCTTCTTCATAAACGTACTATATTTTAAAGTTTCATAGTTATAAAAAATAACAAACCCAGTAATAAATAAATAAGTAGGAGTTCCAAACCTTGCTAGCGCCAATAAAAATGTAGTGGCAGATGCATTTATTATATTCATGCTTCCATCATATATAAAAGATCCGATAACGTGTCTAAATACTAATGCTAGAAATGCTATTGCTCTTATTACAAAGAGCTCATTAACTCTTGGCTTTTTTGATAGTGATTCCATAGGTTCCTTAAAAAATTCTACTTTATTCTCAGATACTAACTCCAAATTTCCACCTCATACTAATTTGCTATTCTAACAAACTATTTTATTTTTAATCTTATTTAATTCAAATTCGTAAATTATCAGTTCAAAAAAGGACTGATATCGTAAAATCCCCAGCTTTCATTAATACATCAAAAATATTTTAGCAAGTTGTTTATTGTTTTGTGTTAAAAATATATTAAAAGATTGTGTAAAAGCTGTATAATTTTTTTGTATTCTATTCTTTAACTAGACTTAGTAGATTATCATCTAAGGCATAAAATAGCGGCACCACACATATTCCCTTATATTTTTCTGCGATCCTAACTGATTCTTTATAAACAAAATCAAGTTCATTATCAATCTCAAATATTGGTGCGTAATTCATAAAATGCTCTTCAGCCCTCGTTCTATCCCAACCCACATTATCGCATAGTCCCTTAATAAACGCTTCTCTTTTCGAGACCAAATTAACCATTCCACAATTATCATGTGCAATCAGAGCAATGTACTTAATATCTCCTATCGCAATTGCGTATGATATTTTAAATTCACTATACCGAAGGTTACCTCCACCAGTTCTCAAAATAAATGCAAAATTCTCAGGAATTCTTAGCTGTTTTCTATTATCCATACACATACCTACTAAAAGTTGTGCATTTTCATATTTCAAAAATTCCTTATTAAAGTTCTGATACCTAATTAGTTCTCCAATTGGAGTATTTCTGTATTCTTTAGGAATCTGCTCTTCTGCTATAATCTTATATAAGTTCATTAGTCACCCTTATCCTGTAATATTTTTCTTTAATTATCATTGAATTCGCCATCCGAATTATTTAAGGCTTCTTCCGCATCTTCATCTTCTGCCAAAATTTCTCCTAGAAGTTTCTTCGACTGTTCTCTAGGCATTTCAGCAACATTTCTAAGCTTTCTCTCTATTGCTCTTGATTTTGTGCCTGCAGACCCAATAGCATCGACAGCTTGTTCAAGCTTTTTCTTTGTTTTATCTAAGACATCTCCGAACTTTCCAAACTCAGTTTTAACAGCTCCAAGCAAATCCCAGACTTCGCTCGATCTTTTCTCAATTGCTAGAGTCCTGAAGCCCATCTGCAAGCTACTAAGGAACGCAACCAAATTAGATGGTCCAACTACTGAGATCTTAAGATCTCGTTGTAAATATTCAAACAGACCACTTCTTCTTAAAATTTCAGCATAAAGTCCTTCTGTCGGAACAAAAAGTATCGCAAAATCCGTAGTATGTGGTGGATTTATGTATTTATCTCTTATATCTTTGGCACTCTTTTTTACGGCATTCTCAAACTGCTTTGCGCAGCTTTCTATCTCTATATTAGTTAATTCTGGCGATCTATCGTATGCATCCTGCAACCTTTGGTAATCTTCTATCGGGAATTTTGAGTCAATTGGCAGAAGCACAGCTTCGTCATCCATGTTCCGACCAGGTAATTTTACTGCAAACTCAACGCGCTCATTGCTATTCGGCTTGGTCACCGCATTACTTTCATATTGTTCAGGTGACAAAATTTGTTCCAAAATACTTCCGAGTTGAATTTCGCCCAGAGTTCCTCTTGTTTTTACATTTGTCAAAACTTTCTTCAAATCGCCCACACCGTTAGCTAAAGTCTGCATTTCACCTAATCCTTTGTGAACTTGATCAAGTCTTTCACTTATCATTTTAAAGGAGTCATTGAAACGCTTTTCTACCGAAGCTTGCAGTTTTTCATCAACTGTAACTCTCATTTCTTCAAGCTTCTTTGAGTTTTCGTCCTGAAGAGTTTTGAGTTTATTTTCCATGGTTTCGCGTATTTTTTCAAGTTTTTCTTCTATTGAAACATTTAATTTCATCACCTCAGCCCTATTTTCTCTCGCGTGGTTAACTGAGTGATCTTCTAGTGATTTATATTTTTCTTCGTTGATTTTGTTTAAATTTTGTAGCTGTTTAGAGAAGTTTTCAAGATTATTACTTATTATTTCCCCAAAACTCTTAAAATTAGTAGCAGTTTCTTCTCTGTTTTCTTTAAGTAATCTGCTCATTTCTTCCCTGCTTTTACCAAATTCTTCCCTATTCCTAGAGATTTCTTCTCTAACACTGCCTTCAATTCGATTAACACCAATTTCAGTTCTATTGATGTCTGAGCGCAAAAGTTCTAATTTTGACCTTAATTCTTCAAGTTTAGCATTATTGTCTTTATTTGATGAATTCTTAAAATTTAAAAAAATGTTTATAATAATAAGAATTATAGCCATTCCAGATAAAAAAATTCCCAAAATCTCTGATCCATTTAATGTACTACCCATAAAACCCCTTCTCTTTCCTTCCCTTTTCATAAGAAAAGCTTCTTTTAAAAGAAGCTTTTCTTATCTATTGAAACAATCGAATAATTAAGTAGCTAATAGTGGCCGTGCAGGCACTCACAAAGCTTCCCCAAACTAAATCGATTCCCGTAATTAGAAGTGGCCAATCTTTTACTGTCGCTAAATTTGTTAAATCATATGTCGCATATGTTACTAGTCCAAAAAAAGCTCCCACGAACATTGCATACGTCCATGATTCCTTCGAAAGCGCTGGATTAATAACAAAAAACAAAAGAGCAATTACAAATAGTACGTAAAATATCAATGCAGCACCGAAATTAACCTTTGGTGCCATGAGATATCCTAGATGCTTAGCATAAAGGTTTTTTGCGATAAATAAAAGCCAAACCATATCAATCGTTAGAAATACCACTAGCGCAATAAAAAAATTCCTAAAATTCACTAGACTAAATGCACTCAAAAAATTTTCCATTTTAAAATCCTCCAAATTCTTATTTTGTTTGTCTTCTTGCTTTATTTACCATTTAATATCATTGTATATCAATTCAGTATTACTCTAATTTTTCTTAGGAAACCAAGGTATGAAAACACTCGTTTTCATAGAGTATTCTAAAAATCCCGGCTTTTCCTTCATGGATTTTTCGAGAAGTGGTACTCCTGATATGAATAGCAAAAGGAACGTAATGGTAACAGGACTTATTACTGAGAAAATAGAGGCATTCCCTGAAACAGCGATAATAAATATTCCCCACCACATCGTCGCCTCACCAAAATAATTTGGATGTCTCGTGATACTCCATAAACCTTTGTCCATTATTTTGCCTTTATTTTCTGGGTTTTTTATAAATAATTTAAGTTGATAATCTCCTAGCGCTTCAAATATAAATCCACAAATCCATACCGCTATTCCAATACACATTATTATTACACTGAATAGCCCTTTTTTCATATCAGACATTGACAAATATATTACTGATAGCGAAATTAGATACATGAAAAATCCTTGTAATAAATATACTTGTAAAAATGCTCTTGGGATTACCCACTTTCCCCATTCGCTTCTCCACTGTGCGTATCTGAAATCTTCTTTTTTTCCGATATTTCTTTTTAAAATATGATAAAAAAGCCTAAGTCCCCAAATACTAACCAATAATACCGAAACTAAAAATGGCATTTTTTCATATAAATTTATTGGATTCATAAGTATTTCAACTTTGAAAAAAGAATACCACGCTATGATAACAAACCCTATTCCCCAACCCATATCAACTATTGAGTTGTTTTTTATTATTGTGCCAACCACAAAGAAAAGTGTGAAGTAGACCAATATTACTATCGCTGTTTCTAACATTAACTTATCCTCCTTTAATTAACTTAAAAAACATACTTATTATTTTTCGGTAATAAATGAGATTGCGACACATCCTTCGCCAGAGTGAATCGCAGTAACAGCTGAGATTTCTGTTAAAAAAACTGGCTCTTTCCCTGTTAATCTTACCATGAAATTTCTGTATTCTTCGGCTAATGAAATATTGTCAGCGTGTACGATACTATAACTACTTATCCCTTTTTCTTTTTTTGTTTTTTTCAATAAATTAAAAATCTTTTTTGTTATACCTTTTTTACTAAAACTAACACCAAAAGCTGTCCCATTTCCTTCTGCATCTAGCGTCATAATAGGTCTGGCGCCTAAAAAGTTGCCAATCTTACCGATTTTCGGAGGAACTCTTCCACCTTTTACTGCATAATCCAGAGTCTCTAAGCAAACATAAATTTTTGTTTTAGTAATTATTTCTTTGAGATTTTTTACAATATCATCTAATTCCAACCCATCTTTCAGCATCTTTGAAGCTTCATTAACAATTAGTGCCTCAGCTCCCGAGTTTAGTTTGCTATCAACGACCTCGATGGTTTTCCCTTTTAGGAGATCCGGATTTTCTTCTTTTAGTAATCGTATTACTAGATTAATGGTGCTAAGCGTTCCACTTAACCTTCCCGAAACTGGCACTATTATTATATTATCATAGTTTTCTAAAATCTTTGTTAAGATGTTTTCTATTAACAAAGGAGATGGAAGTGAGCTAACTGGGTATTCTACGCCAGATTTTATTTCTCTAAAAAGATCTGATAAAAAAATCGTCTTCTTATCAACATACGCAATATCCTCAATTATTAAAGAAAGAGGGATTACATGGATTTGATTTTCTAGCATAAACTCATCAGAAATATCCGCAATTGAATCTGTCAAAATCGCCGTATTAAATAATCTGTTTCTCTTAATATTGTTTTGAAATAACATATCATCGATTTTTTGTTCAATTATTCTGCCATATTTTTTAAGCAAAAACACTACTTGATTCGGTACATTTGAGTGTATATGAACTCTGCAGTTCTTTTCAAATATAGATACAATAAGTGAATCTCCTAAATTTTTTAACTCCTCTTTGATTTCGTTTTCTAAAAGCGTAATTTCATATTCCACTCCTGAGTTAGTATTGTTAATTTCTAAAACGACTTCAGTGCAAAATCTAAAAGAAATAATATCATTTGCATTAAAATATTTTTCGTCGGTATCGCTTTTTTTATCAATATCTTCTTTGTTTTCGATACGGTTTTTCGCACTCATCTTAATAATCGTTTCATCAATTTTTTCACCATTCAAAAATCTATTAATACCTTTTAGAAATTTCACAAATCCTTCAGCTCCAGAATCAACAACGTTATTCTTCTTTAGTACTTCTAGTTTTTCTTTCGTTGCTTCCAGTGAAGTTACTGCGCATTTATATGCATCCGCCATCATTTCTTCAATTTTTGAATATTTATCCCTGTTCAAATGTAAAAAATTTGCCCAGTCCTTTATAACGCTTATCATTGTTCCTTCAACAGGATTTTCGATAATTTCATATAAATGAAACACAGCATCTCTTGATAACTCCGCGAACTCTCTAAGATTAACCAATTCGAAATTTTTACATTTTATGGCAAGGCCTTTAAAATATGAAGCAAAAATTATACCTGAGTTACCGCGTGCATGCCTCAACCCAGCCAGAGAAATTTCACTTAACATTTTCCCAAAATATTTCTCGTCAACAGTCTTTTCTACCATAGCTCTTAAAGTTGTGGTTAAATTGTCACCGGTATCACCGTCGGCTACTGGAAAAACATTAATATTATTTAAGTGCTTCCGATTTCCCTCTACTTCTCTCATGCCAAATAAAAACCAATTTCTAAGAGCAATTCCATCTATACTGTCCATTTTAAAACCTCTCTTTTGAATCCAATTAATATATAATATTAAAATTAATGGATGCAATAAATTTTTCAGTATTATTGCATCCGGAATAATAAATGTTACGTTTAATATCTTAAGCTAAGTAATTCACTCTGCCAAAGATACAGCGGCAAAAATATACCCTTTATGCTCATTCCCTCTAAAAACAGGAAGCATGAAAGTAATTACATAATTCTTTGTCTTTGGAGAAATCATGCGCTCTCCAATACCCTCTATATTCTGTTTTGATTTTACAAAAAAATCAGATTTTGAGGCATCAACTGCAAGCTCTCTCTCACTGAGCGTAAAAGATGCTCCGCGATACCGCCCTTCCCCATTTATATAAAAACAATCCTCTATCATAGTATTTGTTTTGGCAAATTCTCTAAATAGGCCTGATACTTCTTCCATACTGCCACTGAACAATGTATCGTTTTTTGCTAGGTTTCTGAGAGGATCCATGGCATCTTCAACCCTTTTATTTAAAGCATCAGTCATACTAAAATTAACAAAAAGTTTGTCAACCTTTTCTATTATATATCCAACCGCATCTTCCATCTTAGAAATTGAAAATGATATTTCTTCGATAGATTCAAGTTCCAATTGGATTGCGGCATTTATCTCTTCAGTAACTGCTGCATTAGTTTCAGTGCTATCGTTTATCAACGAAAACGCCTGCACTGCGCTCTTTACGTTTTCAAATTGCTCTGCCGTAAGTCTTTTAATATCATCCGCATTCTTTAAGCTTTCATTAATCGCATTTGTAATCTCATACGAGTTTTTTTGTGTTTCTTCAGCGAAGCTTGTGTTTTCAGAAATCAACGAACTTTCATGTAAAATATGTCTATTCAGTTCCTTAAGGCCATTTATTGCATTATTTAAAGTAGTCTCAATGTTTTCAGCTGAAGTTGCTGAGTCTGCTGCTAATTTCCCAACTTCAGTTGCTACAACTGCGAAACCTTTACCAGCCTCACCTGCTCTAGCAGCTTCTATAGATGCATTTAGTGAAAGCATCTTTGTCTGACTCGCTATAGATTTTATAGCTTCGTTAATTTTGTTAATCTCACTTATTAGTAAGTTTAAACTATCCGTTTCAGCAAGTACATTTTTATTATATTCATCTAGCTCTTTAAGCTTATTTGTTATGCTCGAGAACATGGAAATGCTTTTTTCTACAGCTATGTAGCCATTATTCAAAGAATCATAACTTTTAACAGAGTTCATTCTGATTTCTTCACCTTTCTCAGAAATAAATTCTAAGCGGTTTTTTATTTCAACTGAAGAAGAAACCTGAACAGTAGTAGATTCAGCAATGCTTTCAACTGTTTTTGTTATTTCTGATGCGGATTCCTTTAGAGAAGTAGCTTGATTTGCTACATTATCAGACAAGCTTTTTGTGTAACTCGCCGCAGATTTTGATTCCGAAAACAGGGCTCTTGAGTTTCCAATAAAATTATTCACATCGCTAATTAATATGTCCAGTTCTTTAACTCTTGTTTCTTTTAGCACAAGATTGATTTGGCCGTTAATCAATTTCTTCATATCTGCACTGGTCTTTTTTAAACTAGCTATCAAAGCCGTATTTAAAATAAAGTTAAGAATCGCCCCCACTGTCAGTAATCCTACCACTACATAAAAATAACCATGAAATACTATCGCTAGAATAAAAAGTATTACCAAAATTAATGTCTGAAATCTCTGTAAAATATTCATGTCAAACCTCCTGCTAATGGGTTAATTGAAATGTTAAAAACCCTTACTCATTAATAAAAACTTACAACAATTATACATCTTTTATATAATAAATTTCAACAAAAAAACTATAAGTCCCAATCTATTTCCGATATCGCATTGTCTCTCAAGAAAGTATTAGCCTGACTGAATGGTTTACTACCAAAAAAACCACGATAAGCAGATAAAGGACTTGGATGTGGTGCTGTTAATACTAAATGTTTTTTATTATCTAGTAAACTTTTTTTTGATTGAGCAGGCATCCCCCAAAGAAAAATTACGAGTGGGCGTTCCTGCTGATTTATTAATCTAATAATCTCATCCGTGAATACTTCCCAACCTTTGCCTTTGTGAGAATTTGCCTCATGGGCGCGAACAGTGAGTACGGTATTAAGTAATAGCACTCCTTGATCAGCCCATTTTTTTAAGTATCCATTAGTAGGGATTTCACATCCCAAATCGTCGTGAAGTTCTTTATAAATATTTTTTAGGGATGGTGGAATTTTTTGTCCTAATGGGACTGAAAAAGATAATCCGTGAGCTTGGTTTTCTTCGTGATATGGGTCTTGACCTAAAATTAATACTTTAAGATTTGCTAGAGATGTATAGTTAAGTGCATTAAAAATATTATCTTTTTCAGGATAAATTTCCTTTGTATTATATTCTTGCTCTATAAACTTCATAAGATTAATGTAATAATCTTTTTTATATTCTTCCTTAATGTACTCATCCCAATCACTGTTAATCATATTTATCATACTTATTCTTGCCCTTCAGTATTATCTAATATTTGCGATTCCTAAAACAAGTATACGGGTATAAATATAAAAAAGAAATCATTTATAGTTCATATTGTAGAAAAAAACATAATAATTTAATATAAACGGATTTTTTCGCTAAACATTGCTACAATTGATTCCGACAAAGTAAATGAGTAATATCAATGAAAGTACTACTTCGACGTGTATCTAACAGCAACCATTTGATACACAGAATTTAAGAGGCAGACATGGAAAAAACTTATTTAAGCGCAGTACCATCAGGTGCAGTAATCGGAAAAGATGTATATGGAATGGATGGCGTGCTTCTAATACCAAAAGGGGCAACATTTAAAGATCATTACACCCAGAGTTTTAGGAACAAGGGTGTAACTTCGTTGTTCGTTGATAAAAGTGGTTCACTGAAAAAAGATACCATCGAAGAAATTCGTGCTTCAATGGAAATTTCTGATATAATTCATGATAAAACACGAACCCAAGCTATTAATCAGGTCAAAAAAACTATCGTAAATTTCAGTTGCGCTAGCGGTATAAATATTTCAAAACTGAGTAAGATTGTCTCTGATATGATCGAGCAAATACTTGAAAAAAAAGACTTTGTCTTTGCGCTTTCTCAGCTAAGATCTATTGATGACTACACATATAAGCATTCTGTAAATGTAGGTGTAATATCTCTCTTAATCGGAACCGACCTAAAACTTGACAGTAAGGCGCTAATGGATCTAGGAATTGGAGCAATTCTTCATGACATTGGTAAAGTCCTAATATCTGAAGATATTTTGAAGAAGCCCACTAAATTAACTTACGAAGAGTTTCAAGAAATAAAGAAACATCCCCAGTATGGTTATGATATTCTAAAACAATCAAACGTAAGTGAAGATGCCGCCCAAATAGCACTCTATCACCATGAGAAAGTGAATGGAACTGGCTATACTAGTGGACTAAAAAGCTCAGATATACCTCTCTTCTCGAGAATAGTAGCCATTGCTGATGTATATGATGCAATGTCAAATGATAGAATATATCAAAAAAAGAAGACCCCTGATATAGTTTATTCAGAAATTACACATGCAAGCAACACACATTTCGATAGTAACATCATGGAAACCTTCTGTAAACATCTCAGTATCTACCCTAATGGCACTGGAATCGTTCTCAATACTAATCATAAAGGAATGGTTCTTTCTCAAAATCGGATGTATCCTGAAAGTCCTGTAGTCAGGATATTCAAGAATGATCGAAGCGATTTATCAAAACTTTATGTCGACATTGATTTATCTTTATCCTCAAACCTATTTATAAAAAATGCATTTATTTAAAGAACTGATTTAGCATTGCTGGATTGGTTCTTTTTTTTTACTTCCAATTCATGTTATAATACATTATCAGATTAAGTATCAATTTGGAGGTGGCTAATGCAAACTAAAGTCTTTCCAATAATGCTTTGCAGAGAAGGCTTCATTCTTGATCAGGATGTAAGTGCTAAAAATGGCGCCTTATTAGCCACTAGCGGGAGCAGGCTCTCAGCATCACTAATCATTAAACTTAAAGAAATGGGTATCCAAAGTGTTCAAATAAAAGGTGATTTTTCGGAAGCAGAACTTGAAGCTTTGAAGATATCAGAGGTTGAAGCTCAAACCAAATTATATATCGAAGAATATAAAGAAGATTTGGAAGGCTTCCACGAAATTATGGATGAAATTTCTTCTGGCGAAGACTTAAAAATTGAAAAAATAAACAAAATGATAGATGGCTTTATTCAGAAAGATCAAACGAATTTCAGTATTTTAAAGTGTATTAATGAAATGAAAAATTTCGATGAGTATACATATACTCACAGCATAAATGTTTCAATTTATGCGATGTTACTGGCTAAGTGCGAAAAATTAAGTAATAAGCAAATTGAGCATGTAATGCAAGCCGGAATCCTTCATGACATCGGAAAAGCAAAAATACCAAATGAAATATTAAATAAGCCTGCGCCTCTAAATGATGAAGAATTTGAGATAATGAAAACACATTCGACGTTAAGCTATCGTATAATTCAGGATATCCCTGCCATTGATGACAATGTAAAAAGAGCTGTATTAATGCACCATGAAAAAGAAAATGGACATGGTTATCCCTTAGGCGCTAGCGGCACAAACTTACACTTATACGAAAGAATTCTAGCAATAGCTGACGTATATGACGCTTTGACCTCTTCTAGGGTTTATAAAAAAGGCATGACCGCATTTCAAGCATTTAGAATTTTTGAACAAATGGGAATAGGACATTTTGATTACAATATGATGAAAGAGTTCATTTATAACGTAGCTTGTTTTTATATTGGCTCAAAAGCTCTTCTAAGCGATGGGAGAGAATGCGAAATAGTATTCATTCCCCCCACTTCTATCTCTTGTCCTACAATTAAAATCGATTCCGTTTACCTCGATCTCAATAAATTTCCCCTACTTGAGATTGTGCAAATATTCTAGAAATTCGGTTTATAAAAAGCTCTATTTTCGAGCGACCAAATTCTCTCTCCAAATTTTCCAGCTTCTACTCCATCCATGGCTTTATTTACGTCATACATTCGTGCATCAATAATATCCAAGTAATGAAGCATTTCTGCTTCTGGAATTTTTGGCTTCATAGGGCTTCCATATTCCGCTTCATAATGGTGTGTTAGAATCATATGTTGAAGTACCATAGACTTTTCATGATCAACCCCTAAATCCCTTGCGGTATTTTCTATTAATTTTATACCTGTAATAATATGTCCTAAGAGATTTCCTTCTATTGTATAATCACTTACTATTCCCATTTCATCTGAATTCATTTCGTATATTTTCCCAAAATCATGTAATACAACTCCTGCATACAGCAAATCTGAATTTAACCCTTGATATATTTCCATCAATTTTTCACCGGTTTTTAGCATGGTGAGTATGTGATAGAGAAGTCCTGAACGTATTGAATGGTGATTCTTTTTCGCTGCAGGATAATACATGAGCTTTTCTTGACCATCCTCAAAAATACTCGAAACAATACTTTTTATCTCTTCATCTTCGATTTTTTCTATAAACGATAAAATTTCTGTCCACATATATTCCGCATCGTAAGGAGCCGTGGCCACTAAGTCGCCAATTACAACACCGTCTTCCTCAGACGCAATCCTTAATTTGTCAATTTTCATTTGAACTCTACCTTGCCACTCAGTTACTGTTCCTCTTACTTTGATTAGTTTTCCTACTTGAAATGTGTTTTCCATGCCTTCGGTGTAATCCCAGTGTTTGCAATTCATTTCTCCTGTTTTGTCACCAATATTAATATCAAGGTAAAACTTATTGTTCGCTCCTTGTTTTACCTCAAAAGATTTTATTAAATAGACCCCTTGTACATTTTCTCCTGCTTTCATATTCCTAATTTCACTTTGCAAAATCATGATTCCTCCAACTATAGTTTATTTATAATTTTTGTTAATTTATTATACCAATATAATTAAGCTAATATATTTATGTCAATGCCAATTTCAACTAATTAACACTAATCCAAATTCATTACTTTTGTGAAAACTCCTAAAATTATTGTGCTATAAAGATATACTAATCCTACTAATACACCTGTATAAATGAGTGCTGCTTTAGCGTAGTTTGACAGACTCGGGTTTGTGCGACTTCCAAAAGCCCAAACAACAAGCATTAACTGCCCTATAATCGGAATAAATGATACCAATAATACTATTAACCATTTGAATGTCGTGACCTGAGGAAACAATTCTTCCTCATACTCAGCATTTTCATATTCAGTATTTACATACTCAGCATTTACATTTTCAACGTCATAATTTTCAATCTCTTCTTTAGTTACATCTTTATTTTCTATCAGCATTTCTTTCTCTTCTAATTCTATAGCATTAGTTTCTTTTTCGGCAATTGGAAATAATGCTCTAAGAAAATTCTTCATTTTGATTCCCTCCAAAAGTTAATATTTATTCTGAAAACACTTTTAAAATAAAACCGTTCATCGAGTAGTATCCATTTAGCTTTGGGTTAGAAATCAGTGAACTACTATCCCATCCGGTTACTTTTTTATATTTAATAAATCCTTTTATGTCTGACCCTTTAACTCTCCATAAGGTTTTATCAGGTACTATAGTCGTGAGGTAGCTATTTCTATTTATTATTATATCTATTTTTTTATCATATGTACTCAAAAATATTCCTTGATCTGTTCCTCTAATAAGATTGTTTGATATTTCACATTTTACAATATTCGAACCAAGACTTATTTCTCCAAATGTAGAATATTCGACGTCATTATAAACCAAAGTGTTGTTTTTTATAGTGCAATTTTTTACACCGCCATATTTTCTGCCTGCACTACCAAGACCAATACCCCACAAATCGTTAAAAAATACTAAATTGTTTTTTACATTCACATTCAAGCTGTTTCCACCCTTATTTTCGCAACCAACTTGAATCCCAACATTACAATTCCCAACAATGTTTCGTTCTATTGTTAAATTTCTACTTCCATCACTGTAAATTCCGGCAGCAGCCTTAACAAATCCATACGCTGGATTTGTCCCTGAGTCAATATTAAATATTCTGTTATCTGATATCAATCCATTTCTAGTATAGTCATATAATTTTACAGCACCATAATATCCATTTGCATCTATGCCAATATTATCGTTATCATGAATATAATTACCCACAGCCTTAAACCCATCCAGATTCCCCCTAAAGCTTAAACATTCACTACTTCCTAGTATACAATCAAAGATTTCATTTTCGATAATGTTAATATTCATCATTGCCTTTTTACTATTGCCTAAAACGAGTATCCCATGCGCATTGCCATTTTTTGACAAATTTGATATCTCGTAAATTTTGTTATTTTTAATAGTTATCGAATTCGAATTCTGACTAATTAAGATTCCCATTGGTAGAGAATTTCCTGATGAAGCTTTGCGATTTCTAATATCAAACCCTTCAAAAATAACATAAGAAGAATCAATTATTCCTACAACCTCTTCGCCTCTTAATATCCCCTCAACTATATTCCCTTCAAAACCGTTCCCGTCTATAGAAACGCTTTCTCCCTCTGCCGCTTTAATATAGTATTTTAGATTTTTGGTACCGTATTTTTTCTCAATATTAATGTTCTCAAAATAAACTCCCATTTTGACTATTAAAGTATTCCCAGGTTTCATGTTATCTATTCCAAACTGTATGGTTTTAAAGGGCTTATCTATGGTCCCCGTATTATTATTGTCACCGTCAACCGAAACGTACAAGGTATCATTCGCCAAATCTATTCTAGACGCAGAAATATTTAAAGGCATCAAAATAATGATACCTATCATTAGAGTGATTATAAAGTTTCTAAGCCAAAGATTTTTTTTCGTATCCACTTTACACCTCCAATTATTTCCGAAAGAAATTTGAGTTAATAAATATAGTTTGACCACCATTCAGGCAAATTGAACAGTGGTCTAATATTAGAATTTAATATTTATAAATAATCTTTATTTGCCTTATAGTAAAGCCATTTCATTTTTTTTGCATAAGCTTCAGTTTTATTTGGTTCACAGTTTTGATCTTCTAAGAGAATTATCTGAAAGTCTTTTCTAGCAGCAATTCTTTTTAGATTTATTAGCTTTGATACCGTAATATCAAACCATGATTTACATTCAACGACGGTGACAGGTGGATTTTCCCAACAGAGGTAGTCAATATACTTCCATGAATAATCTATTAAAGAATTAAACCCATTGTTTTGAATTAAAATTATTTCAGGATATTTCTCTCTTATATCTCTTAATAAGGCCTCATAACTCTTATGCAAATCAAAATTATATCTCCATAACAAGTCATTGCGTTCTATATTAGTAATAGTATCTATAAATATTCCGTCGTATCCAAGCACTTCAATTAATTCACTTATCTTATCTAGAATGTATTCTCTCCAAATACTTGCGCGTATATCTACAATATAGTTCCCAAAATCATAATTCATTAAGCGTTCATTTTTTTCATCTTTCAAAAAATCGTCATCTTCCAATTTCGAGAGCATCATCGCTCCTGGGATTATCTCTACGAAACTCATATATGCTACAGTCTTTGATTTTTTTGATCTAATTTTTTTCAGGTCTTCTATCGAGTGTGCACCTGCTTCGATTATAATTAAGTCATATTCTGCAAGTTCTTCATGTTTCTTATATCCATAATACAAAACGAAATTTCTTATCATCGATCTTGGCACTCTGTTCTTACAAAACATGATTCGCAGTTGTTCCCATGAGCTTCGCAGTTATTCTTTGGATACTCAAAACAATTTTTTTCTTTTTTCCCATAAACAGAACAAGTAGAACATATATTTAATGGTGTACATCTCATTTCCCAACATGGCCCTAATGTTTTTCCTTGAATACTCGGGGTTTTTCTTTTCTTTTCAAACCAGTTACATAGCACGTCAACTATATGAGCATCAATCTGCGTTCCACCAGCTGATTTCAAGTGTTCCAGCGCTTTATTAAAACTTAAAGGATCCCTGCCATCTCGTCCAACCAACTTTGCCGTAAAAAACTGCACAACAGCAATTATTTTTCCTCCAATTGATATCTCTTCACCCTTTAATCTTGATGGATATCCGAAACCATCCATTCTTTCATGGTGATCTTTTATATATAACGCAATATTCGAATTCCCTATAGTGGCTTCAATTATTGATGCGCCAACTTCGCAGTGATGTTTCATTAATTCAAATTCTGCATCAGAATACTTCCCAGTTTTCATGAACAAATCACCCGACAACCCGACAACCCCTATGTTGCTAAGATAAGCTGCAAGGGCGATATCTTGAACTTCAACTTCACTAAGACCTAAGGCATTAGCTACAATATATGCATATCTGTACATCATATCCGATCTACCTACAGTGTTTGGAGTCACATTATCAAGTGTTTGTGCAATCATTTTTAAAATAGTTATATAAGAGTTTGACATCTCTTTGTAGATCATATAATTTTGGAGTACATCTCCGATTTTTCGAGTCATCATAAGTACTGCGGCAACTCTATATTCTTCAAGTTCCACACTTCCCACATACCAAATTCCCATAAATCCTTGAAATTGCTTATTACTTACATCAGTTATTAAGAAAGTTCCCATTCCTGTTTCTTTCAAAATCTTCGGGATATATTTATAATTTTCATCGCCCTTTTTTGCTATAAAATATTCATCATTTCCCATTCCGACTTCTAAATCTGAAGCTTTCGATAATTCTACTCTAACTGTTTCGCGCCGGTCATCATCAAAACCGATTAGTATTGGAACTGAGAAACTTCCATTCTTTTCTTTCTTAAGTAAAAAACCGCCATCTGCACCTGTAGTCTTAATTGAGATAGAAGTTATAGAGTTCAGCATTTGATTGTAATCCATAAAAGAATGCTGAACATTTGCAACGGCTTTTGATTGAGATTCAATAATCCCTACTCTACTTTTTAGTTCTGCATTTTCGATAAGCATTTCTAATAATGATTGCATATTTTCTGACGTACTATTATATATGGTTTTTTTTGTTTTATCTAGTTTTAAATATCGAGAAACCGGCCCAATTAAAATTAACCCTTTTCCTCCTTTTATCGGAATCGCAAGAACTGGTACATCCCCCTCTTTATGAATGCACACTACTTTGGGGACACTGCTAATTTCAAGAACTTGTGGAGCATTATAAATTTCCTTTTTATAAGGAGCTAATCCACTATAAGACGGCGCTATATCACCATCATTATTATTATTCAGCCTAATATTTGTTAAGATAAATCTATCCTCTTTTACACTAAATGTATAAAAGTAGTAGCCTTGTGCAATAATTATATCAGCAAATTTACCTAACAAATCATTAATGTTTATTTCCATACTCCTGTTAAACTTAATAGATTCAACAAGTTTTTTTTGGAATGAACTAACCAGTCTAATTCTTTTCGCACGCGAACGTGCCACAGTATATAAAAAAAATAAAATTAAACAAATGAGCACTAACACCAACACAACTATAAGACCCGATGGCGACTGCATGAACTGAATGAAATATGATATATAACTGTTAATAATGTCTTTTACGTCACCCATATTTTACTCCCCTCAAAATCTTACAAAGATAATACTATTCTTTGTAATTTATTTTTTCCATCATCTTCTTAGCATTTTCAGTCACTTCATCATACTGGATAGCGGATATTTGCGCAAGTTCTTTTACTCGTTTATTTAGAATCGATATTCTGATAGCCTGGTTCATTAATATTATAAACAAAATCATTATTGAAACCAGAAATAGAAGCGTTGGTGGATAGTCAATTCCAATTATACTTGCTAATAAATCCAATATGCCAGGAAATAATGCAATAAGTCCTAACAAACATGTGCTTACCATCCAAAATATCGCATTTCTCTCATCAATATTCTTTTTTAGTAAATGTTTAACTACATATACCATAAAACTAATACCTATAACAATAATAATAATCCTCAAATTTATCGGCATAATTTCACCCCTTATGAATGCTTTTTTTATTAATTATTTTTTCTTTTATTATAATAAGAATAATACTAAGTATCATTTTCATCATATAATATACTGGTTTTAATCCAGTATGCATGCTTGTTCCCGCAGTCCTTGGAAGAAAAATTGCAGGAATTTCTTTTATTCTAAATCCGTTTAACAGCATTTTCATGATAACATCTGCATCCGGATAATCTTCTGGATAATTATCCATTTTTGAGTAAACCTCAAATGCTCTTCTATTTAACCCTTGAAACCCTGAAGATGGATCTGTGATTTTAGTTCCAGTTGATTTCTTAATCGCAAATATAAATATCCCTGTGGCAATCTTTTTTAAAAACCCAAATTTATAATTATTTTTTTCTAAAAATCTAGAACCAATTACAATATCTGATTCGCCCTTTTTTAGTTCATCTATAAGTTTGTATAAATCTTCTGCTCTGTGCTGCCCATCACTATCCATTTGTAAAACATATTTGTACCCTTTTTTTAGTGCATACTTAAAGCCAGTCTGACAAACAACTCCATATCCAGAATTATAGTGCATATCAAGCACTTTAACTCCCATATTTTCGACAATATCTGTTGTTTTGTCTGTAGATCCATCATTTATAACCATAATATCAATTTCTAATTTTTGAGCCTTTATGCTGTCTAATACCTTGGCTACATTCTCTTCTTCGTTATACGCTGGAATTATAAGTAAAAAATCTTTCATTTCTTGCACTCCCATAATACTTTATTTAATCAACTTCAGTGTTTTTATTCCAAAATAACTGGCAATACAAATCAATAGTCCTGATACCGCTCCATAAATAAGCTGAACTAGATATCCTTCATTTGAAACTTTTTCCCATAATAAACTCATGATAAAGGCAATAATAAGTGAAGGAATATTTGCAATTATTATTCTAAGAAGATACTCAATCCCTTTCTTATAACTAACTACATACCGACTGAATAGAACCAAACATATTGGCATACTCATTAAGACAGATCCAATGGCAGCTCCAATTCCAATTCCTAATATTCCGTAAATAGATACGAATAGGTTATCCAGCAGCATATTTATTATTGCTGCAAGTAGTAAAATCGTTAGCGGTAAAATCCTTTTCCCAGTGGCCACTAATACTCTAATATTTAACACTACAATTCCTTGGCCTATTATAGCTATACCATAGCCTAGAAGAACACGCGCAGTTAATTCGACCGAATTAGTGTCAAACGTGTTATGTTTGAACAAAATCATTATAATCGGCACTCTCAATAAAACCATTCCAATAGCAATCGGTATAGTTATTAAAACAATATTTTTTAGTGCTATTGTGTAAATAACCCCTATCTCTTTTACTTTGTTATGGCTTACTGCCTTTGATATTTCGGGCAAAGCCACCAGCGCAATTGAAACGCTGAAAACTAGAATTGGAAACTGCGTTAATCTGTAAGCATAATTAATTGCTGATACACTACCATTTCCAATAATAGAACCTAGATATCTTTCATAATACATTACAGACTGTATAACAATCAACATCAAAAAATATGGCCAAAACCCACTCCAGAATTTAAGTAGATTTTCCCTTCTCTCCTGACTTGACATCGAAATTTTCCCCAGAGCTTTAGTTTCATAAATTTCCACATGATTGTTTATCTCTTTAGCTTGATTTGTTTTCAAAATGCCGAATACTAGAAACAAAATACCCAAAATTATTGATAACGTGACTGCCACTGCTATTAAATAAACACCTGAGTCACTCTTAGTTCCCGAGAAACTTAACATTATTATTGCGAGCAATAATATCATATTCATAATTACAGTAACAAAAGTTGAATAGCCAAATTTTTTCCTCACCTGTAAAACTGAAACCCCTAGTGTAATCATCGGAAAAAGAACTATTGTTGGAGCCATTATGTTCAGCAAATTAACACATGCCTCTAATCCACTTTTCCCAAAGCCTGCTCCGATAAGCATAATAATATTTCGAGAAAATAACAAAGTAAAACTGAGGACTAAAACAGAACCTATTATTGAAAATATAGCAATATCAGTTAAGGACTGTCTAAAACTAGCTTCTCCCTTTTTAATGTAAATCTCAGCTAAAATTGGCACTGCAGCTACTCCACAAGTTATTGCAAAAAGATTATTGCCTAACATATCAGGAATGAAAAATGCAATAAAAAAATTATCCGCTATACTTGTAGTTCCCAAATATGATGCCATAGCAATATCTTTTGACATCGCTACTACTACATTAAGTAAGTTAATCGCAATTACTAAAACTACCGAGGATCCGATAAATCCTTTGTTTTTTAAAATTGTTTTAAAATTATTGTTCATACTTGTCCTATTCATTAAACTGACTTATTTGATAACTTGAAAATATTCTGTTGGTAGTGCAGTCTTAAGATTTAATTCTTCATTTTCATCTTGTTTTATCCAATAGATCATAAAAACGTCGTCTTCATAAAACACACTGACATTGTTCGGGTGCATTTTCCTAAATTCCTCGACCCAGTAGTATGCTTTTGATTCTATCGTGATTCTAGTTAAAGGATTGTAATAGTATTGAATTAACTCTCCTGTAAGTGAAGGTATAGATAATTTTGCGTCTGTTGGATTTATGTTTTTCTCATTATATAACGGTTTTTTTTCTATAAAAATAAAAATATTAGGGGTCGGTATGTTTATCTTACTTATAGTATTGTCAGTTTGTTTTTTCACGAATTCCCATAATTGATAATGAAACCCGTTACCAAACACCTCTTGGTATTGTTCCTGAGGAGCAATTAGCGTCATGCTACCTCTTGGTACCAATTTTACTAGCGTTAAATATCCACGCACAGCTTGATCATATTCATATCTGACTCCGACAGGTATCTTATATCCATACGCAAACAATAAAAATATTAAAACTAGTAAAGATGCGGCGGACAAAATATGTTTCTTAAATGAACGTATTTTTTTTATTCTTTCAATAATATCATCAAGAATTGGATACCATAAAGTCAATGAAATCGCTGAAAAAACCGATAAAAACGCACCCGTTCTGGCTGGCACCATTAATGATGGCATACCAAATAAGTGTGATATATAAAAGTAATACATAATCACTGACAATGAAAACAAAAAATAAACCGGCGAAATACTTTTTGTTTCAATATTATTTGTTTTTTTGTTTTTCATCTTTTTAATAATGAAATATGCACTGACAAATAAAGAAAATAGCAATGCCAAAATCAATGCTCTATCTGGGTAAAGAATTTGAAACAACGTGCTATTTTTAGGATTGGTAATCGGAGCCGTACTACTTACTACATAATTCAGTGATCCATGAAATTTCATCCCAAGAAGGTATGCAATTCCCATCGGTGAAAATCCAGCGATAGTGCCTATAATCCCATAGAAAACAGCTATCCCAATCTTTTTAATTTCTAAGAAAACTTTTAGCCTTAACAGAACTAAAACTGCCGCTGCTATTAAAATATATACACCTGCATATGTGTGTATTAGAAAAGATACTGCAAGACCCGTTGCAGCAAGTATAATATCATATAACTTTCCATCTTCAAAATATTTCTTCAAGTAGTATATTGCTGGTAGCATGAATACCATGGATAATTCCTGTGGTAACATAGATATCTGTCTCCAAGGGTCAGAAGGCAATATTGATACAAAAATATATATCATGCAGGCTAACCATGGCATGTATCTATATTTCGAAAAACACTTCTTAGCAAAGAAATATATAGAAAAAATTATCATAAAACTTGTAACGAGTCCCATGTATCTTAATAAGTAATATGGATCAATATTAAATAATTTACTCATGTATGAAAGAATAGCTTGCATTCCATACGGATAAATCCCATCAGCATATATTTGGTTACTGCCAAGATATTTTGTCCATACAAGGTGAACATATGCATCAGACGATGCCAAATATAGGTGAGTCAAGGGGTGCGTTGCTCTAGTAATTAACATTGAAATAACTAATACTGAGTTTAGCAGTACCATTAAAGGTGATTTCTTTATATAAAGAATAATTTTGTTAAGCGTGATTGAGATTTTCTCTCCAATTGATGAAAGGATAAACCTAGCATTTCCTAATATCCCTATTTGATTTTCTGATAAGTCTAGAAAGAACACCACTAATTTATCAGAAACAGACACTCTCTTAGTTTTCGAGAATCTTGAGTTCCAAGTCTGAACTAAAAACATAACAAATATTGTAACTGCGAAAACTGATAAAGACTCCATTAGTTTCAAGCCCGAAAGCAGATGAATTACTAGAATCACCATAAAAAAACTCTTTGTGATAACCGGAAAGAATTTATCAAAAATTGTGACTTCATCCTCACTTGTTCTAATGACAGTCATCGGTAAAATATAAAAAGCTAGTAGAAACAATGCGGCAATCTTTAAGAACTCAAAAAAAGCAACGCCAATATTCAGTATATCTGTATACATTTATTCACCTCCATGATTTTCATCATTTTCATCATTTTCATCATTTTCATCATTTTCATCATTTTCATCA
>CAYZED010000021.1:29446-35439 GCA_964477445.1 uncultured Clostridiaceae bacterium
CATTTTCATCATTTTCATCATTTTCATCATTTTCATCATTTTCATCATTTTCATCATTTTCATCGTTTTCATCGTTTTTATCATTTCCATATTTGATTGAATTTTTCTTCTTGTGAATAAGTCGTGTGAATCCAGTATATTGCTATATCCTTATCTTCATAATAAATCTTTAAATTACCAGTATTTTTCTCATAGTCGTCAAGCCATTTCTTTAACAAAGGCTTCTCTGCCTCTCTTCTATCATAAATAACTTTCATGGCTTCATAATATACAGAATTTACAAAAACATTCTTCTCATAAAATATAAACACATCTGGTGTCAGTAACGGGGTTGCTCCACTACTATTAATATACTTAAGCCGCTTACTACTTGTACTAAAATCTTTAATGAAATCACCCACAAACATATGAAATCCAGACCCCAAAACAACTGAATATCCTTCTTCTTGTGAAATAATCATCCATTCTCCAGCCTTAAAATTGCTTTTGATACTAAGATATCCCTCAATGGATTGCTCTCTTTCAAGTTTTAGTGGATGAAAGGCGACTGGTTTCGTATAATATATTGTTCCAAAAAAACCAAGCAAGACAAGAAATATGCCAAAAATACTTAATTTATCGATTTTTTCAAATGGTTTTATTACCAACGCATGTATCATTCCTGCCCCCACTCCAAGAAATAATATGGCAAGATCTGCTTTCCTTGAATTTATAACTATGCTTTGTGTTAGAACTGGAAGAAAATAATAAAAGAATCCAACGCTAAGAAATACAAACAGAAGAGTCGCCATTCTTTTTCTAAATTGCTTACTTACCCAAGGGAAAATCATTAGTAGAAAAATTGCTACTAGTCCTGCTAGAAAGATATATTCACCAAGTTCGAGCTTTTTATATACTATATTCGTTGCTAATGCTTCTAAATAATTAAGTGATGAGCTATGCATCGTCTTTCCCATTAGGTATCCTATTCCTAATGGCAAGACAGATAGAATACTCGCTCCGATTCCTACGAGAAAAACAAAGGGAGTTTTTTTCAAAGCTGCCTTAATATCGAATAAAAATCTAGAAAATATTACAACAAAGGCAATCATAACTGTAAAAACAAAAACCAAAGTGTGGCAATAGCCAATTATAACCAACCCGCAAAAGGCTGCAAATAGATGTTTCTTTCCTTCTTCTTCGTAGTGTTTCATTAAAAACCAAATAGTAGGCAAAACAAAAACAATTGCAAATTCTTGAGAGTTAGTTGCTGCTTGTCTTATTAATTCTGAGTTAAAGAAAAGGCCTGAACAACCATATATTGCTGCAGCAAAATATCCTGATGATTTTGATCCACTGACCTTATACACGAAAAACCAAATCCCAGCAATTGTTAACATTGCATTTAACGGTCCTGTATATTTTAGAATAAAGAGGGGGTCAACAGCTGAAAATTTTGATAGCAAAGAAAGGAAAACATGAAAACCTTGTGGATATATTCCATCATGGAAAATAATTCTTGCGCTAATATATTTCATCCAAGCTAAAGTTACATATGAATCCGACATTGGTGGAGTCAAAGACGTAAATGCATCATAAAATCTTAAATACGCTGAATATCCGAACACTGGGATCGCAAGTATTAACCATCTGAATCGATAGTAGAAAACATTTTTCAGTGTGGTCTTTATTATAATAATAAGTTTTTTTCTTGGTTCTGGCTTAAAAATTCCATCAAAAAAGTCGTAAATTATTATCTGAAATCTACGCAATAATTCTCCTGCCGAAACAAAACCCGGACTATAGGAGACTTTTATGTAAGCAAAAACAATAACCAAAATGAATACAGATAACAATTCATATAGTTCAGTAAACACTAAAACGAAACTCAATGTTGTCAAGAAAAGCACCATCTCAAACAGTCCTAAAAAAAATGTGTCTGACGTTGACTCGCCTTTCTGAGAGAACATAAACCTTGGAGCATAAATAAAAAGCATGATAAATGCAATCGAATATCTGCTTATATTAATAAAATGCAATAAAATTTGGTTAATATACAAGCTTTCCTCCTATTTTTTATGACGCTGCATATATATAATAATCTAATTCCTCTATTGTTTTTATTACATAACGTGTGGATAAAAACATGAATACTATTGACCCCGCTAACAGACCAAAAATCGCATAATAATATCCGAACCAACGGCTACATAGAAAACCAACAATGGCATTTACTAAAAAAGCTAATATCGTGGCTTTATTAACTGGATCAGGGTTAGAGAGTGAAAACATCGTAACTGCATTTAGCAAAGCTGCAGCAATAATCGCATATGATACCAATGACCAAATAAAAACAAACCATGTTATTTCAGATGTTATCATCTTTTCAAGCCCCCAGGATTCCATATTATCATTAAATATCTTAACTAAGAAGTATATTAAAAGGGCGCTAATAACTGAAACGCCAACCGCAAGCCTTAGGTTTCTTTTATACATTCTTAAATATATGCTATTAAAATACTTTGAGCTAGATCCCAAAATATTTTTTAGATTATATTCAAGATGCATAACAAATCTGTTAATTATAACTTCGTTAATACCCATGGGAATCATAAGTGAAAGCAATCCAAAATCAAGTCCTAATTCATAAGCGCCTCTAAACCAAATTGCGTATGGCATATAAATATCGTTCGTGGACCATGCTAGTACTCGATCCACATAAAGAAATGCAAAATAGCTAAATCCATAAATAAAATAAGGCATTACGGAGTATAATGTAATGGATATTCTTGGAAGTTTGGCTGCAATACCTTTTTCCATTTTCATTTCGACCTTTTTAAAATAAAAAGCAACAAAAATAATTCCTACAATACTAACAATCAGCAGTGCAATAACTTGTGCCACAATAATATCAAGTTTAATAATATAGAAAAGAAAATATACTATCGCAATACCCATTGATAATATCCCAGTGAATACTATCTCCTTCTGGAGAATATACATTACTGTAACTGCAAGCCAAATCGCGCATAAAAGAACATAGTAGAATATTGTAACTCCCATCATATACAATGGGAAGAAACCAAAAAAAGTATTTAGCAAAAAAAACAAAACAACAATAATAAATGCGCATATATATCCTAGCCTAATAAAATAAAAGGTCATTTTTCTCGCCATATTATAATAAAATTGACTTATATAAAAATATCCGCGCCTTGCGATAGCTTGAGTAAAACCTCCTACGGTTAAAAAACTTAGAATAGTTGCAATTGCTATACAAGTAGCTAATTCAGTCGATAGATTCTTATACGACCATAGAGAAAGCTTCAATGTTAACATTGAAATTACTGAAATCGCCATAGGTAAAGCAAAAATTACACCTCTGATAAAGCTTTTTGTTACTACTAAAATGTTTTCAAATATACCAATTTTTTTCTGTGGTGATATTTCTGATATTATTGTTCTTCTCATTATGGCATCGTAAAGATTCATACCTAACTCAAAAAGATTTTCTACCCCAAATTTAGCTGAAGCTCTATCATCATTCCAACCGAAGGATTCTAATAGCGCTACAACCTCATAATGGTCTTCTGGACTACTGGTTTTTTTTAAGATTTGGCTAATCAAATCCTCAAAATCATTTACCATTTTAACCTTCCAATCCCGGCAGTGTCATATACATAATAAGCTCTGCAAGTAATCCCTCTTTATTTGCTTGATCAATAATTTCAGTAGTAATTTCAGCACCTTTTCTTATTATTACTTCATCATTTGAATCATATAAATCTTCTCCCGCCAATCTACCCACTATATATCTGTTTCTTCCTTGTGCATTGTTTTGTTTTTGAGTTGTTTGAACCGTAGAAGTGACATTACTATTTCGGTTACTTGGCAAATTATCTTCCGCTCTACGTCTGTGGACAGTCTTTTCTTTACTTTCTTCTTTTGACGTTCCATCTAAATTCTTTGATTTTTTTTCTTCTATTGGATGCTCAACTCTTTTTCCCGTTTTTTGTTCATCTGTAGCTATTGACTTTGATTTCTTCTTATTATTAGGTTTGCATTCAAAACTTTCTTCATCATTAATTTTTTCTTCAATAAATGGAGTTAATTTAACACTTCCCCAAAAGTCAGATTCGATTTTTTCTGGCTCATCTTTTTCCTTAACAAACTCTTCATCTTCTTCAATACATATTTCATCTCTATCTGGCAAAATAAGTTCGTTCTCAGTGGAATCTATTTTCGATGTGAAACCCCAGAACTCTGAATCTTCAGCCGATTTAGCGCTATCTTTGCCTAGATTTTGAAAGACCTTTTCTACTGTTTCATTTTCATCTTCTTCGGCTTCATTTTCATGTACTTCAGCTTTATTTTCATCAGCTTCATTTTCATGTTCTTCAGCTTTATTTTCATGTTCTTTGCTAACACTTTCAAGATCTTCAATGTCACTCTTTATTTTTTCAGTATCAATTTCTAATTCTTCAGTGTCACTTTCAAGTTCTTCAATGTCACTTTTAATCTCTTCAATATAAGTTCTTTTATTTAACAATGGTGTCTTAATACCAGTTTTTAACTCCTCTAATAGCTGCTCCCGTGCTCGTATCTCTGCTTGTCTTCTAATTTCCTCTTTTTCAAGAGCTTCTTTACGGACTCTATCTTCTAGTTTTCGTTGCCATTTCGCATCTGCCATTTCCTGAGCTTTCGTAAGAAGTTCAGCTCGTTCTATTTCATCTTGAATTTTTTGTTCTTCTTCTCTTCTTTTAAACTCTTCTTCTGCCAATAACTCAGCTCTAACTATCAATTCTTCACTGTCAATTTCTAATTCTATTTCAACTTTTTCAGATTTTGTTTCGTTTTCTACAAGTATAATATCATCTTCACTTTGTTTAATTGCATCTGATATTTTAACAACTTTTTCACATTCACCTCTAGCTTTTTCAAGTTCATCAGGATTAACAAGTTCAAGGTGACCTCCTACTTGTTTAAATTCAAGCATTATCTTTTCAATGCTACCTGTTTCCTTGTTTTTTATCTCCATTGGAACCGAGACAATTTTGTCCAGACCAAAATGTTCAAGTTTAGGCTCAACTATCGATTGAATATCTATAGAATTTGGCAATATCTGTTCTGTTTTATTATCATTAATAAAATCTGCTCCATTATTTGTTTTTTTATTTATCTTCGTGAATTTTAATTTGTGCGGTTTTCCCAATTCTTTGATTTGTTTCTTTTCTGCTGAAAAATATTCAAACTCAACATTATGAGCTTCGTTGTGCTCGCTTCCATTTATGTAAGCAATAGTTAATTTCCTGGTGCTATGGGTCTCTTGAATCGCTCTCTTTATTGATTTCACAAATTCTGGCTCTTCTTTATCCTCTTCAAGGTCACTAGTAATAATAATTCTATTAGAATACCCCCTACCCTCAATAAAACTAATAATTCTTTTTATGCTTCCTTTTTGAATTTCATCGAAGATAACCAGGCTACTATCTAATGAAATGCTTCCAAGATAATCTATTGGTGTTATAACAATAGCTTCGCTAATATATTTCGTTATAAATTCTTCACGGCCAATTATTTCTTCTACATGATTATAGATATCTATTAAGTCAGGATAAACAAAAACGTCAGAAAAACCTTCAAGTCTTTTATTCTTAAAGGATAATTCACCAGTGTTTTTTATAATTGATACCTTTTTATAATCTCCCTTTTTAAGCTTTTCCATCGAATACGAAATGGCGACAGAAGTCTTTCCAAAACCTTTTCGTCCGAGAATTATCATGATATCACTTATATTAAGTTCTTCTAATATCCTTGCGTCATCAAATGGCATTCGCAACCTCCAATATTTTATACTGCTTTTTCAGTAAAATAATTCATCAATATTTCGGCTTTATCCTTATTCAATATCGCTTCATCAAGCATTCCTTCTTTTAACATCAAGTTTGAAAGTTCTCCCAAAATGACCGGTATCAAATGATTAGGTGGCTTCGTACCGAGAACTTCTTTAAATT
>CAYZED010000021.1:35449-49590 GCA_964477445.1 uncultured Clostridiaceae bacterium
CATATTAAATCCTGCATCTGCAAGTGCGTATGCCCTTTCAAGTACAAGCTGCTGTCTCTTGATTCTAACAGCTGCAGCATGACTTCTGAGATTCCCGGCGGCCATTTCTCCATATGAAAGGCTGTATGATTCTAACACTTTATCAAGAGTAAAGAAATTCAAAGCTCTATCTCTAGCTTCTTGTGCCATTTCTTCCCTCATAATATTATCAGATAATAATTTCTCCATTCCATCTGAAAGTTGCTGAGGATTTCTTGGTTCCACAAGTATCCCACCATCCCCAAGAGCTTCTCTAATTCCACCGACATCTGTAGCGACGACTGGTTTACCAGTTAACATAGCTTCTACTACAGAGTACGGAAACGCTTCCGAAATACTTGACAGAACAACTATATCCCCACTTCTATATGCCGCAGGGACATCAGAAGTATGTCCTTTGAAAATAAAATTATCACCGAGTCCCAATGATGCCTTTAATTCCATACATTCTTTATAATATGATTCCACTGAAACCGATCCATAAACAATAAACTTAACATTCGGGATTTTTTTGACCAAAATTGCGGCTGATTCAAGTAGTGTTTTAATATCCTTCAATGGGTCAATTCTCGCTACGGACACTACCGTAGGTGACTTATCATCTCTTATATAGTTGCCCGGTGCATAAACGTCTTTATCTACTCCATTATATATTACTTTAATATTCTTCTTTCTAACACCAAATTCCTTCTCCCAACGAGTATTATATTCGCAAACTGGTGAAACCTGATCAGCATAAAAATAATTCAAACTAGTAATCGATTGAATCATTCTAATTAGAAAAGTATTCATGTAGCTAATATATCCACGGCTTGAGAGAGAGAAATACTGCTCTCTTAAGTATACACCATGTTCTGTTAAAATAAATGGTGTCCCATATTTAAGTTTCGCTAATACGCAAGGTACACCGCAAAAAGCTGCTGCTGAAGAATGTGAAACATCCACCTCAGGTATAGGAGTATTAATTACGTTAAGAAATCTATATATCCACCCGAGACTTTGGGTCAACGCAAAAATATTAGGCTCATCTAAGCCGGAATCGGGTTCGAGTGTATATTTTATAACCTGCTCTTTAAAGCTCTCCCATACTATCTTTGACTTAAATGCAGCTTTATATTCATATTCATTAAAAAACTCGTGTAATTTTAGTAATACTCGTCCTAATCTGGCCGAGTTCTTAACTTTTGAAGCAAATTCTTCTATAAGTTCAGTAAAAAGTGGCATGAATTCTTCTTTTATGACTTTTGGGGTTGTCCTTCTTTTTGATAAAAAAACATGAGAAAATGGTATTGCTAAGTTCTCGCTAGGTTCCTCAGTCCCCCAAAGTGGTACTTTAATTAGTTTTGTATTAGAAGGAAGAGTAAATTTCTGCGTTACATAAGGATTCATTATTATGCTATACAATGAAAACTCATATTCGGGCATTTTTTGCACTAATATGTCACACCAAGTGCTCACTCCACCTTGATGAAACGGGTAAGTTCCCTCTGTGGTTAACATTACTTTTATCTTGCCAGCCATTATACTCCTCCTTTCAATTCATTATTATTATAGCTTTACATTTTATACTATATCATCGGCATCTTTGTTATTGTGCTTTAATTAATTTAGTTGCAAATTATTTCGACAATCGACAAGACTTTTTTACATCTTTTAGGCCAACAGGTGTTGACTTTACCAATTAACAGTATTGTTTTCATATGTATAAAAAAAATAAAACCGAGCCACATTCAATGCAGCTCGGCCATCTTCTCAAGATCCGTAACTTTGCGTCCTTGCCTCTCGACAAGTTTGCCACCACTAGTTCTTATTGACTATAACTAGTATTAATTATCTTATAATATCATAACTTTTAAATGCTTTTACGTCAAGAGAATCTCTTAACATATTCGCTCTAATGTAGTATACTTCAATTATTAAACAATTAAAAATCCTGTCTTTGAGAGTTAAGTTAAAAATATAGTGCTAAGCCCCGGTTAAAACCGGTGACTTAGCATTTTTTTATTTGCCCATCTGAGAGGAAATACGACGTAAGTGGAAGTTGTGTTTTTTCAGTAAAAGACTTAAGGAAAGTTGACATTTTAGTCAAGTTTATATATTTTCTGTCGGACAATTTCGCTACCTTAAACTCTTTTACAAATCCAAAAGGGTGCTGCCCCAAAACAAAGATATGATGGATATGCTACTCCTGTCAAAAGATGAACTCTCACAGATCCGAAAAACCAGCCATTATGTTCTGACACCCAAATCTTATTTTTATCCTCAAAGCAACCAGCCGGAGGAGCAATGACACACCTCCAGCTAACTGCTTATAATATTGTGGATAAGGCTTATGGTTATAGTTGCGTTTCTGCTATTCATACAATACGCAGGAAACGAAATGATCCGCAGAAACCTCTTTTAGACACAGATTCTTCGCGGTACATTTATCGCTCACATCCAGACAGCGCGATGCAAACCGGCAGCCAGGTTTGGGATTGATTGGAGAATTAATCTCACCCTTTATGCTTTCAAAAGGCTTTCCTTAGGAATATTGATCGCATAGGCAATAGCCTAGCGAAGTTTCACATTGCTAAACAACTTGCTATTGCAATGGTACCGACATTATTTCTCATCGCACCGTCTTCATCCCCAGTAATGACGTTTTTTTCATAATACATAGGTCGGGGCCACACAGTGCACTCAGCATGGAAGTAAATGGTGCTGAAGCAGTATAAAAAAAGTATTGCCAGAGCTTATTTTTTAGGATACGGTATGTGGTCCGCCGCTTACCATTGGGTTAATAATATACACTATTATAAAGCAATAGAATTACCGGATTCTGTCTCAACTTTTTTCGATACTCTTTTAACGAGGCTCAGCGGTATAAACCCGAGTAAACCAATAACTAACATGACAATAAACATACTCGGTACACTTTTTGTAATTTGTATAACAAAACCAAAGAAAGGTACTCCGACCAAAACACACAATTTTGCAAATGTTCTACAGACTGCATTTATCGATCCGGTAAGCTTTGTTCCGGATCCAAATGTTTGTGCCAAAGCAACAAAGCAGGAATCAAAAATAGCATTTCCAATTGCCAAGTAAGCTATGATCAATAGAACATTAAAATAAGATGTAGCTAAGAAAATTAATGCGAGTGCACCTGTTATAACATTTATCATTCCAATAAACAAAACTTTTCTACTACCGATTTTATCTGCTAAAATAGACAATGGTATTGAAGATACAATATATGCTATATAGAAAACAACCGCTATTTGTGCTGCCAATCCAGCCGGTATTTTAAATTCACTAAATGCCCAACTGATACCAAAAATTTGAAATCCAATTAAACCAACGTTTCCACAAACATATATAACATTGGCCCATAATATGCCCATTTTCTGATCTTTTGACGTTTCAGTCATCATATATTTTAATGAAGCTATTGGCCCTAATGACTTTTCCTGTTCTTTCTTTTCTTTTTTACTATTGTCATCACTCAAGAGTAATAATGTACAAATTACAGTAAATAATGCAAACCCTGCGGCTATCCAAAATGGATATCCAGTATTAACTGAAAAAAGAACATTCCCTAGAAATGCTGTTAAAACATAACCGATTCCACCGAATACAGCTGATACACCACCAAGTTTATTCATATGTTCTCTAGGGGTAATGGAATATGCCAGTCCAGATATAAACAGACCGGAAATTGTTAAGAACAAAAGCGCTGTCATCGATAAAATAATCAATCCAATAAGGGGAATTAAAAGGGCTGAAGTATTACCGTTTGTTGTTGAAGTAATCGATTGAAATGTAAAGGGCATAAGTGCCAACAACAGAGAAGTAAATAACCCGGTGATGCCTATTACACGCTTTCTACTCTTTGTATGATCACTCATTGCTCCTAGAAAAGGCCCCAAAATAAAAGGAAGTAAAGTTGTAAGGGACATAAAAAGACCTACTAATCCAGCCCCTAAACCAAAGCCATTCAAAGCATATGGATTGTTCTCTGCAAAGATTGGATTACCGGCTTGTAAGAAGATCGGTAGATATCCCGAAATACATCCTCCTACGATTTGACCCAATGCACCAAATAATGCCACGCAAATGATTACCTTGATAAACATAACCCTCGATTGTTTTTTTTCCATTTTTTCTTCTCCTCGTTTAATTATTTAATTGTTACAACTGTATAATAAATTGCTTTTGTAACCTTTAACAAGTGATCAAAATTAACTTTGTCTATTGTATCAGCTCTCGTATGCAGAAAAACCGCTCGCATATAGGACGTATCGGTAACAAATATAGATGGTATATTGTTCTTAACAAATGCAAAATGGTCTGATGATAAACCCGCTGAAAAATTTTGAACACACCAATCGAAATTTCCCGGAAGATCAAACCAAGCATAAGGAAGATCGATATCCTTTATCTTACATGATTCAATAAAAGCATTCCCAAGTGCTTTTGAATTGTCTGTTGAAATAACTGCTTCAAAATTCCCAACGCATCTTTCAAAATCTACTTTGTGAGATTTTATCATAGAGATTTCTTCTGGACTAAATGGGGCTTGTGACTCTTCCTTATCTGAAGCTATGCCCATTTCGTCCAATGCAATACAGCATTTAATTCTTTTCCCTGCCTTTAGAGTATCTGCCAACCATTTTGTTGAACCAACACAGACATCCTTCTCATTCATATTGTAAATATTTAGACCCTGGAATAATTTTGCATTCTCGTTCAGATATGCTTTGAGATCTTCTGAAAGCACATCATCATATTTCTTTTTTGTTCTTTCATACACCTTGCTTATTTCTTCCCCGGATATAGAATAAATATTTCTTACTTCGGAGTTAATCAACTTGCAGTATTTCATGTTCTGTAAGCTTGTGTAGATAAGGTTTGAATCCATAATATTGAATTTAATGGCATTTTTCATCTCCTGTCCTCTTGTTTCAGGGCTTCCTTCTTCAAGAGTACAAGCAAGGAAATATACTGCAGGTGGATTTTCATGCTTGATTAGTTGACAAGCAACCTCCAGCATTGCTGCTATGCTAGCAGCATTATCATTTGCTGCAGGAGAATAGTTAGCACCATCGTAATGTGCCACAATAACAATTGCTTCATTGTTATCAACATCTCCACAGGTTCCTACAATGTTTCTAAAAATTGTATTTGTTCCGTTTACGGTAAAAGTGTGTTCATAAACGTCCAAACCAATATTTTCCATTTTCTCATTTATCTTATCCGCTGTTTTATCGAGATTCTCCTGATTAAATAAATGTGATCTCATACCTTGAAGTTCTAGCACATTGCTATATAACCTCTCAACATCGAAACCGTCTACCACTTTTCTACCTCCTCTAAATTATGATTTCTCTGCATAAATCAATTTTTAAGAATGACTGAATCTAATTTGCTCAAATCATTTATTGTATTGTTTCATTTGATAGAAATAACGCAATTGCATCCATGAGCAACTTGATTTTCTCATAATTAAGAACATCAACACAATCAGCCATCATTCCTATAAATGGATACCTTGCTTCATGTGTGTCACTTATTGTTACAGCTGGAATATCGTTATCAGAAAAAAGACTATGACTAAAGTTATCGTACAAAGGCATTTCATCATTATCTATACAAACAAGTGGCATATTTACTAATTTAAAGTAATCTCCCATGCGCGTTACTAGTTCCCTAGAGTTGTTATGACATGTCATTAATGCAAAATTTCCTATTCTTTTAACAGCATTCACATTCACTTGCAGAAAGCTACTATCAAATAAATTAACTCCTTTGTATTTCTTCTGACTATAAGGCAAGTCTTGAAAGTAACCCATTTCCTCAAAATTGATACAGTACGATATTTTGCTTTTTGATTTTATTTTTTCTGTTAGCCACTGATATGCACCAATCATACAAAAATGCCCTAAATTATTATTTATAGTCATTTCGTCATAGACGGGTATAATTGAATTGAAATATGACAATATATTAGGATTTAGCTTGTCTTTTTCATTGGTTAGTGCTGAATGAATCCCGTATCCATAAGATCGACCCTGTTTGTATTCATTTTCAGCATGTGTCCAAATATGTTTAAACTGCTTAGAAGTTTCCCAACTTTTGAAGAACAAATTCTCGTCTAAAATATTATATTTTAATTTGGCCTCTAAATCTTTCTTAAAAATGCTTGGACTTTCTTTCAAACAAGTTGCAACAAAATAGCAAGCCGGAGGGTTTTGTAATCCCGAAAAAACTCTTGCTATTTCAAGCATTATAGCTATACCAACTGTTTCGTTTGCTCCCATAGAATTGAAACTGGTATCATAATTGCAAAGAATAACAGCACCGCCATTCTCCTCAACATTCCCAATACTTCCTTCAATATTAAAGAATTTTTCATTTATCTCTTTGCATTCTATCAATTGTCTTTTGACTTTCAATCCATATTCTTCCATTGTTTTTTCAATATAAAAAGCACAATCCATTAGCTTTTTAGGATCTTGAACAGAATGCCTTACCCCCTGCATATCGTATATGGATTTATAGACATTCTCCATATTCAGCATGTCAACCAGTACATTTGTTTTCATTTCATACCACCTTTCTAAAATTGTCTTTTATACCCGTTCTCTGCGCTCAGTTCATTCCGGATCTAATCCGCACTGTCTCAATATCAACGCTGCTTAACAATAACGCCATCCTGCATGACTACCTTGATATTTTCCGCATCTGCAAGCAGTCGGATATCTTCAAGCGGATTTCCTGCAACTAAAACGATATCTGCCGCCTTGCCTGCTTCCAGAGTCCCTACTTCCTTGGATTTCTTGATCAAGTACGCCGCATTCTTTGTTCCGGCGACGATCGCTTCCATCGGTGTTAACCCATATCCTACCATGGCCGCAAACTCGATTCCCTGCTTGCCGAAAGGGGTCGCCTGCGAGTCCCCGCCCAAGAAGTCCGTTCCGAGTGCGATGCGTACGCCCGCTTCTCTTGCCATTTCTACGGATTTCTTATGTCCTTCCATTGCATATAAGCCTTTCTTGTATGCATAGTCAGGAACATCATCCGGATTGGCTAAAATCGCCTGCAGTATTGAAACAGTTGGGCAATAAGTACAGTCATTCTTGACCATTAATTCGACACATTCCTCATTCAAAAATGTTCCGTGCTCGATACATTTAATCCCTGCCTTAAGTGCTTTCAGAATACCTGCGGTTCCTTGCGAATGGGAAGCGACATAGGTATCGTGGCGTTCCGCTTCCTCGACCATGGCACGCAGCTCTTCAAAAGAGAATTCACTGGTGTCCGGTGTATCACTGTTCGACATCACACCGCCGGTAGAACACGTCTTGATAAAATCCGCACCTTCTCTGAACATCATGCGAACGCCTTTCAGGCATTCGTCCACTCCATCGACAAGATAGGCAATCGTATTCTGCTTCTGCACAAAATCATAAGGAAGTGCCGAGTAAACATCACCATGACCGCTCGTACTGCTTAGCAGCTTGCCCGAAACAAAAAGCTTTGGTCCCGGGATAGCGCCTTTAGCAATGGCACGTTTTAGATACGGTCCAAACTCGCACATCTCGCGTGCAGAAGTAAAGCCGGCTTCAAGCAGTTTTTTCGCGTCCCCGACAGCCTCCAACAGGCTGTCATATTTCGGCTTCAGAAAAAGTTTCTCCGGCATCATGCCAATGCTTGACAAATGTGTATGGCAGTCAATGAAACCCGGAAGAATGGTTCCGTTTTCAAGTTCAATTACCGGCAGCGCCATGTCGGTGCTGAAATCCTTCTGTTCACACACGCATGTAATCCGCCCGTTCTCAACAACGACAACACCTTTTTCGATCGGCAGTCCGCCATTACCGTCTATGACTCTGCCTTTTATAATATATCCGCTCATGTCTTACCCCTCCAATTTTTGTTCGACGTACCAATCAATATGTTTCTTCAGCAAATAAAGCGGTATATCACCCCACTCAACCACGATTTTGTGGTATTCGCGTACATCAAACTTATCACCGAGTTTTTCTTCCGCTTCACGCCGGAACTCCTGCATCTTCACACTGCCAAACTTGTATGCCAGAACAAATCCCGGATTTGCCTGGCTGATCCGTATCAGCTGTCTGGTTAACGCTTCGCCCTTGAAATCCGGCATATATGGAGCCATAAAAGCTTCCAGTTCCTTTAATGTCCAGTCCATGGCATTGACAGATGTTTCGATCGTGAGGAAATGGGTGCAATATAGATCCATTTCAAGCCGGCCGTAATGTGACAATACGCTGTTATACAAGCCTATTTCTCCGGCGAATGCGGCCGCATATTCCGCCCATCCTTCCAGAAACGAAGTGGCCAGCGTACATTTCACAATGTTATGCAGTTCCTTGGATTCCTGTACAACGCTCACCTGATAATGATGACCGGGCATCAGCTCATGATAGGCAAGGGATTCTGTCTTGAGCGGATTCTTACCGCTCATGTTCAAACCGTTGTAGTAATAGGCGCCGTGGTCTCTGACTCCCGGTGCTGCCGGTTCATAGACGCCGTTTGCAAAATACGGCTCCAGTTCAGGCGCGACACGTTCAGCCGCACAGGGCGTCTGAATGGTAATTCCGAAATATCTGTCCATGAGCGGGGCGATTTTGTCCCTGCAGGCATTCAGCCTTCTTCCGAATTCCTCCGGCGTCTCCATTTTCCATTCCGGATCATTCATAATGATTTTAGCAAATTCTTCTGCGCTGCAATCATGGCCTGCTTTTCTGCGGATATCTGCCATTTCAGCCTCGATTGCCTCTCGGAATTTCCGACCTGCCTCAAAAACTTCCTCCGGGCTTATATCAAACGTGGTATGCCGCTTTACACAGGCTGCATAATATTCTTTGCCGCCAGGATACTGATGCAGGCCGATTTCCTCCGGCGCCGCCTCATAATAGGCACCTTCAAACAGCTCAGCAAGTGCCTTGGCCGCTTTGCTCAGCCGCATAATACTCTCGTCTATCGCCCGGACATAGCCATCCTCATCTGCGACTGCCGCTTTAATCCGTTCCGGATTAATATGCATCTGGCTCTTGGCTGCCTCTTCAACGGCATAAGATCTGAAAAGGCCCGCACTGATTTTGACTAACGGCTTCGCCATCAGAATGCCGCGTTCCATGTGCCCTTTCGCCTTTTCGAGCATGCCCTCTCCAAGCCTTGCGATTGCAGCAACCAGCCGCGCATAGACCCCGACCATATCTTCATTATCGAGTGCCAGCTCGGTGATTGTTCCGGCATACGTATTGACTGCGTTAAAAAACGGTTCGTAGTCAAATTTATTCCAGTAGTACTGATATTCCTCCATCGTAATACCGGCATTGAATTGAACGACTCCCAGAAGCATTTCATCCTCATGAGAAACGCCCTCCGAAAGTAAAGCGGCCGCCTCTTTATAAATCGCCTCCGCACGTTCGGCGCGTTCACGCGTGGCCTGATACGAAATAGAGGGGATGTCAGCGTCCAACAAGGAGCCAATCCCATATTGCGAATAGTTGAAATCATACTTCATCAAGATTTCATACGCCTGATCCGCTATTCTTTTTGCCTGATCCGAAATATTAAATGACATGATACACTCTCCCTTCAATTTTATGCCGTATCTTGTATACGTTACATACGTCCGTTTTCTTTTTTCTGTGCGACATACCAATCGATATGTTTTTCTAAAACCTGCATCGGAACCGTACCCATTTCTAAAACACGGTCATGATACTCACGGATATCAAACAAAGGTCCCAATGCCTGCTTTGCTTTTTCTCTGATTTTAAACATCATGAGTTTGCCGAACTTATAGCCTAATGCCTGCCCGGGAATGTCGTTCGAATAGCGGTTTGTCTCAGTAAAGATCATGGTGTCATTCCATTCGGAGTTGGCTTTCAGCAGTTTTGCCGCTTCTTCCCTTGTCATAATGCCTAGATTCATACCGGTGTCGACAACCAACCGGGTTGTGAGGAATAAATCCATCGTCAGGCTCCCGTATTCATCCAGAAGCGTTTCAAACATGCCCATCTCTCCTGCAAGGGCGGCAGCATATTCGGCCCAGCCTTCGGCGTAGGCCGTGATCATGAGCGTACGGAAAAAGGGATGGATACGCTCATTTTCGTTCGTGACACAGATTTGATGATGATGGCCGGGTAAAAGCTCGTGATAGGTCAGCGCTCCGCAGCCGATCTGATTCTTTTCCCGATGATTCGAACCATTATATAGATACTGTCCCTTCGGTTGTGATGCACTCGGCATTGAATAATAGCCGAAAGTCATCGTCCCTTCTTTTTCAATCGGCAGTCTGGCCACTTCGCAATCAGCCTTGCACGGCGTTCCGAAATAGTCCTTCATGACCGGTTTGATTCGGTTTAAATACCGATTCATCCGATCTCCGATTTTTTCAGGCGAATCCTCATATAGTTCCGGCATTTTTTTTGTGATCTCCTGAAACTCAGCACGTGTACACGAATAACCCAATGCTTTACGGATTTCTTCCATCCGTTTTTCTATTTTTTCAATCTCTTCATAACCAAGCCGGTTGACAGTTTCCGGCTCAATATCGTAAGTAAGATGGTACTTAACAAGATATCTGTAATATGCCATCCCGGCAGGGTACTGGTGCAATCCGACCGCATACATCTGGCGTGCGCGATAGTCGTCCGATTGCAGAAAAGCAATCAGTTCCTGCATTATCTGATACCCGGCATCAATAGCGGTTCTGACCTGGTTGATTTCCTCCGAATGGTCTCCCGGAATATGTGCAATACGGGCGGCTTCCAATCTGAGCGGGCTTGTCTCCGCAGTATGTGCATTGACACGAAGCATGTTCAGCACGAGGGTTGTCTCTTCAACGGGCAGATAAATCCCCCGGCGGGCTTGCTCCATGGTTTTATCGCAAATCTGCCGTACAAGTCTCGGGTAGTCCGATATGGTTCTAACATACTGTTCCAATACGGTTTGATTCGGAATAGGCAAGCTGCCTAAATCAGGCAAATAAGACAGCACGCAACTATACGGCGTCATGGCAAAATCCAGATAATAATAATCAGATTTCAATGGCATATAGCCTGTTTCAAAATTGCCTCTCGCCATAAAATCCATAATTTCCAAAGCCATCTGATCATAGTGTCCCAGCCGCTCCTTCATCAGTGCGGCGATTTGCTCGCGCACCTGCCCAGCAAAGTGCTCCGTCTGAACCAAGTATTCAAGTGAAAGATCAGGCATTTTCCCCTTACTGATGTCTCCACTTAAGATATCAACAGCTGTGGGTGCCTTAAAGAATGAAATGATTTCGTCTGCAATGGCTTGAACACGGCTATCCTGAATCATAAGCTCCTCCGTTCATCCTAATCATTTTATACCTCGCCACCTCTTCTATTTATGAAAAGTAAAGCACACAAGGATAAATAAATTATAATTCAGAAAATTCGCTTTTTCAAAGAAAGCGTTGTTCAATCAAACTTAACACAATACGTTTTTTTTTCACGTAAGTTAATAAAAGAAGGCAATTAACTAAATATATGTTTTGAATAAAATGACTTTATTATAAATTCCGCATATAATATATTTCTATTAAACAAATTGCATATCACAGATAAGGCATTCCATTAAATTGTTCCAATATCTTTTCTGTCTTATGAAACAGGACCATGAGGATGCTTTTTGAGTATATATTTCTAACCGATATTTCATATGAAGTCTGAGTTATACAGCATGAGTGTGATTTGGTATCATGAATCATCGTATAATAAAAGTATTATGAAACGCTAACCATAAAGTTTATTAATAATATAATAATTCATCATTTTACTAGAGTACATAAACAAATATCTCATATTCTTTATGTATTCTTTAAATTTTTACTTTTGAGAAACAAAAAAGAGATTATCGTTAAGTATAATTGAACAACACGTCTTTTGCAAATGTGTGCACAAACCACTAAAATGAGATTATAAGATTTTATGAAAGGGTGTAGAGAAATGGGAAATAAAGAAATCAGAGACGGTTATATGAAGTATTTAAACATCGGTAGCGAGCTACTATACCTGAGTGAACAGGATTGCAAGGACACCGGAACAACAGTTGAAGAAATCATCGGTGCAACGGAGCGTGGCATGATCGCTTATTCAAAACGCGAAGTAGAGATGCCGGCCAAAATCGGTATTCACCCGCAACCGGATTCACTGATGCACGCAATGCCTGCATACCTACCGCAAGAATATGCTTGTGGTATTAAATGGGGATCCAACTTCCCAACAAACAAAACCAGATATCCCGGACTTACCCCGACCAATTGCCAAATCATTTACAATGATGCGGAAACGGGACTTCCGCTGGCAATCATGGATGCTACCTGGATTACCGAGATCCGTACACCTGCGACAGCGATTGTCGGTATCAAGTACGGCGGCAACCTCGATGCAAAGACATTCGGTATGGTTGGTTGCGGTATTCAGGGCAAAGCCAATGTCAAAATGATTGAAACAACGCTTAAAAAATTGGAAAAAATATATATTTACGATATCTTTGAAAGCGCGATGGACAAACTGATTGAGGAATGCCAGCCGCTTGTCAATGCTAAAATTGAGAAGTGTTCCACTTATGAGGAACTTGCCAAGAATTCTGAAGTCATCACGACTGCGCTCCCAATCGCACACAAGCCCAATCCTCCGATAAAAAGCGAATGGATCGGGAAAGGACAAACATTGCTATGCCTTGACTGTCATTCCGCATTTGAAGATCTGATATACAAACGTGCAAACAAATACTATGTTGACAGCATTGAACAGCACAGACTTTTGGAAGGCTACGGCTACTATCCGTATGGACTTCCGACGATCACAGGTGAAACAGGCGCCATGGCTGCAGGTCTAATCCCGAGACGCGAAAGCAAAGACGAACTAGTAATAGTGAACAACGTCGGTATGGCTGTTGAGGATATGATGTGCGCCAGAATGATATTTGACCGCGCACTTCAAAAAGGACTCGGCGTAAAGCTTCCGCTCTGGAACAGCACAAAAGGCTTGAAATAGGCGGGATTGCTTTTGATGGCGGAGCTTTGGGAACAGTCATTAATGAGATATCTATAAAACTGTAGAGGGGGCATTGACCCCTTTCTTCAGTTTTTTAATTAGAAACAACAATGTTATGTGAGATATTTTTACAGAAATCACTGAATAGAAAAAAGGATGTGTTTTAGTTGGAAAAGAAAAGGATTGAAGCATTCAGGTCCTGGCTGAACGAGCAGAAGGTCGATTGCTATATCGTTCTTCATGGTGATCCGCATCAATGCGAGTCTCCGCACGATCACTGGAAAGTAAGGCAATGGCTGACAGGCTTTGGTGGTTCTGTCGGTACATTCGTCTTAACAAAATCGCATGCGATACTATTTACGGATCCCATGTATAAGATCTTGGCTGTCGATCAGATGAAAGGCAATGACGTGGAGATTTTTCTCATGAAGGACCGTTTTGCCGTAGAATATTTTGACTGGATAGTTTCTACAATGCCCGCAGGCTCGCGAATCGGAGTCGACGCGCGATATATGTCCGCAACCGATTACAATATTATGAAAGAGAAATTCACGGATGCGAAGCTTGAAGTTATTACGGATATGTTTTTTCCGGATTCACTGTGGGCGGATAGGCCGCCGCTTGAAGCAAAATCGATTTTTGAATACGGCGTTGCATACTCGGGAAAGACATCCCGGGATAAACTGATGCAAGTCAGAAATAAAATGCGGCTGATAGGCGCAGATTACTTTTTGCTTGCCCATCTTGATGATATTGCCTGGCTTTATAATTACAGGGGCAGGGATATAAGCTGCACACCGGTCGCTGTTGCTTATGCGCTGATCGGCATGGATTCGGCTATTTTATATATTGAGCCTGATAAGGTGAATGACCAGACGGAACATTTTCTTAAAGAGCAGGGTATAGAGATCCGCAGTTACACATCGGTTGAGGCAGATTTGGCATTTCTCAAAGGACTTTGTGTCTACCTGGATCCATCAAAAGTCAATGCACTGGTTTATCAGTGTTTAGGGAAAGAAAGCAGAATTATTGAAGGTGAAAACCTGACTCTTC